>JBKOVT010000132.1:0-16530 GCA_046724035.1 Pseudomonadota bacterium
GACTTACCGCGACAGTTTGCGGTTTCCCGACAAGGCCGATAGCCGCTCGCGAGACGGCATTCTGTTTCCGGCGATTTATCCGCGCTTTTCGCTCGCGGACGCCAAGAAGATTTTCACGATCGGCTCATGCTTCGCGCGGAATATCGAAGAGAAACTCAAGGGTTATGACGTACCGACCCTAAGTGTTCAAACCGCCCCGGGAGGAATATCTCGAGGGCCGCTCCAACGCCCTCCTCAACGAATACAATCCGGGCACGATGTCCCAGCGCATTCTGAACGCGTTTGGCGTGACGGAACTGGTCGATGACACAATCGTCGAAACGGCGGGCGGAGTGGTGGATCTGCTGTTGCCGACCGGAACTCCGGTAAGCCGCGATCGCGCGTTCGAACGGCGCCGGGAAATTTCTTCATTGTATGCGGAGCTTGCCAGCGCGGATGCGGTCATCATCACCTTGGGTCTGGTTCAGGCCTGGTATGACACGGCATCCGGCGCTTACCTCAACCGCTTGCCGCCTCGGGATGTGATCCGGGCGGATGGCGAGCGCTACGTATTGCGGGTGCTCGATGTCGCTGAGGTGTTTCCGCTTCTGGACGAAGCGATCGGCGCCATCGCGGGCGGCGGGATCAAGGTGTTGCTGACCGTTTCGCCCGTGCCGCTGCAAGCGAGCCTCGCGGGTGACGACGCGGTCGTCGCCAACTGCTATTCGAAATCCGTCCTGCGGGTGTGCGCGCAGCGGCTCTATTTGAAATACCCGCTGGTCGACTATTTCCCGAGCTACGAGATCGCAATGTCGGGCGGGTTGAGCAGCTTTGTTCCAGACCAGGTGCATGTGCGCGACGCGGTTGTCGGACAGATTACCGACTACATGCTGCAAGAATATGTTGGCAAATAGCGGTTGCGGCGCTTTGCGGAAGGGCTGCAGACAGCCGGGCTGATTCGAGATGGGGGCAGGGCTGCGCTGGCGGTGTGTCTGGCTTCCGCTGACGGTACTCGCCGCCTTTTATCTGCTTTTACCTGCTCCCGCGCCGGCTTCGGAAGGGGCCCAGCTTCCCTGTGGGCCGTTTGCCGGGGCGCCATTGCCGCAAGCTCGGCTGCTGACCCGGCCGCCGCAGCGCATGGCCGAGATCGAGGCCGAAGCGAGCGCGCGTTCCTTCCCGGTCATATTCCTGGGAGACTCCCTAACGCAATTGTGGGACCGGGACGTTTGGCAGCGGTATTTCACAGGATTTCCGGCGCTGAATGCCGGAGTGGGAGGAGATCGCACCGACCACCTGCTTTGGCGCCTGGACAATGGGATGCTGAATCAGCTGCGCCCCAAGCTTATCGTCCTGCTGATCGGGACGAACGACCTGACTTTAGGGCGGCCGCCGGCTCTGGTGGCCGAGGGAATCCGAACGATTTTGTTACAGCTCCAAAAGCGCTGGCCGCAAGCTTCGGTACTGCTTGAAGGCTTGTGGCCACGCGACGATCGGCCCGATCGGCGGCAAGAAGCCGACGAGGTGAACACCTTGATTGCCCGATGCGCCGGCGGGGCAGTCACTTATGCGGATTTCTCCAAGGCGTTGCTCGACCCTTCAGGCCAGCTATTGGCGGCGGCATACAAAACCGACAAGCTTCACCTCGGCCGGAGCGGATACGAAAAGATCTCGCCCCCGATCGCCGAGAAGATCCAACAACTCCTCGGGCAACTCCTCGGGCCCAAAACAACCCGCGGCTTCTCGTCCTCTGGAGCTGCACAACGTTTTTAACGTTTGCCGCCTTTCTTTGCGGGCGGACTACGGCAAGGCGGGAACTACCGCAAGGACTGAGGCCCGCGAAATTTTGGGCAATCCTTGCTTAATCGGGGCTGTCCCTGTACTTTAACACAAGGCGGGGGGCCCACTCGCCTCGGCTAAATCGCGGATCGATAGGGAGCGATGGCAACATCGACGGTGGTCGTGGCGCGCGAGGATTTGACGATCCCCGGCGCCGTCGAGGCCAGCGGCCTCCACACAAACGACCCGGAGCGCATTGAAAACGAATTGTTTAAAACTCTCGAGCAGAATAAGGCCGATGCCGTTTTGCTCGACCTGACCGACTCGCGCGGCCAGGGGATTGCGGCCATCCGCAGGATACGCCGGCGCAGCGCTGTGGCCATACTCGTCGTCTGCCGTCCCGAAGACACGCTGACCGCCGATTATTGCCGCGCCGGCGCGGCTGCTTGCATGAACCCGCCGATTGACCTGATGCAGATGAAAGAGGCGCTAGGCCAGCCCGATGCCCCGAATGGCCGGGCCATGGCGCCGCTGTTCGTGAGCGCGGCGGCGGAGGGCGTCCGCTTCGCCGGCTATGTGCTGCGGCCGCGCGACAACCGGCTGATCGGCCCGGATGAGACCGAGGTGGCATTGTCGGCGATCGAAACCCGGGTACTGCAGCACCTCGCCGAGACGCCCGGCATCGTGTGGCCGGCCGCGGCGATCGCCGAAGCCGCCCAAGGCGCCGAAGCTGCGCGCGGCGGCAATCCCGATCGCACGGTCGGTCCTGTGATTGCCCGGCTGCGCAAAAAGCTGACGCGTCTCGGCGGCGCCGAGGGGCAGCGCCTGATCAAGACCCAGAGCGGCCGCGGCTATATGCTTGCCGCCGAGGCCGTGCCGGCCTGGCCGGCGCTCACCACGGCGCGTCGCGCCTGACCCGCGGGACGAAGCAGCTTTGCCAGACCAGCTCAATAGACCAGCCAGCGTGATAGACCAGTTTGCTAGGGCAGTGCTCCCTTACCCGATGAGATGGTGTCTCGCGTGACCCAGGCCATGAACCTTCAACCCGCGCCGGTCCCGGCCAATCCGCAACCCGGCGGCTCGTCGCTTCTCGGCAGCTTTGTCATCGCGGCGCGGCAGCGCGGCGTGCATTTGTCCGTAGCGCAGCTGATCCGCGACCATCAGCTCCCCTCGGGCGAGGTATCGACCGCCCAATTGCTGCGCATTGCCGAAAGCTCGGGCCTGCGCGCCAAGGCGACCCGCTTGCGCTGGGCAAGCCTCGTCAAGCTCGGGACGGCGCTCCCCGCGATCGTGCTGCTGCGCAACGGCAGCGCGATGGCGTTGCTGCGCATCCATGTCGAGACGCAGGGCCGGCCGCCCATCGTCGTCTTGCAGGACCCGAACGCGCCGCAGCATGCGCCCTTGATGCTCGACGAGGCGCGCTTCACCGAGGCCTGGGACGGCGATGTCATCCTGGTCAAGCGCGATTACCACCTGCGCGACGAAGACCAGCCATTCGGCTTCCGCTTCGTCCTGGCGCAATTGCTGCGCGACCGCCGCGTCGCGCGCGACCTCGGCATCTGCGCGGTCATCCTGAGCATTACCGCCATCGCGCCGGTCATGTTCTGGCGCGTTCTCGTCGACCGGGTCATGTACTACGGCAGCCTCGACACCTTCACGATGATCTGCATCGCTTTCGGGGTCATCCTGTTGTTCGAGACGGCTTTCGGACACCTCCGCCGCTATCTCGTGCTGTTCATCACGACCCGCACCGACGTCAAGCTGTGGAGCTACACCTTCGACAAGATCCTCAATCTGCCGATCGACTATTTCGAGCGGAGCTCGACCGGCGAATTCATCCACAACTTCCATGAGATGGGGAAGATCCGCACTTTTCTGACGACGCAGTTGTTCGGCACGGCGCTGGACGCACTCGTCATCGTGTTCTTCCTGCCGGTCATGTTCTTCTTCAGCACAGTAATGACCGTCTCCGTCCTGGTGCTGTCCCTGCTGATCTGCGGCTGGCTGGTCGCGATGCTGCCGGCAATCCGGCGGCGCGTCGGCGCCGTTGCGGCGGCCGAGACGCGGCGCGGCTCGTTTCTCGTCGAGACGATCCACGGCATCCGGGCCGTGAAGTCGCTGGCGCTCGATGCGCGGCAGCGCCACCAATGGGATGTGCATTGCGCCGATGTCGCGGAGAAGCGCTATGCCGAGGGGCTCCTGTCGAATTGGGTGCAGACCATTGTGCATCCCCTACAGATACTAATGACGAATGGCGTCATCGCCATCGCGGTCTACCTCGCGCTGGTCAACAAGGACCCGATGTATATCGGCGCGATCATCGCCTTCATGCTGCTGACCAGCCGTGTCGTCGCGCCGATGATCCAGGCCTCGCAGGCGATCGTGCAGATCGACGAGGCGCGCACGGCGGTGCAACTCGTCGCCAAGATGGTCAACCGAGAAGCGGAAGAGGGGCGCTCGGGCCGCGGCATCCGCTCGCCTTTGATCGGCCGCGTCGAGTTCAGCGAGGTCACCTTCCGTTACGAGGGTTCGTCGACGCCGGCGCTCGACAAGGTGTCGTTCACGATCCCCGAGGGCACGGTGTTCGGCATTATCGGGCGCAGCGGCTCGGGCAAGACGACGGTCACGCGGCTGTTGCAGCTGCTGCACAGCAACTATCAAGGGCTCATCAAGATCGATGGCAACGATCTGCGTGAGATCGATGTCGATCATCTGCGCTCAAGCCTCGGTGTCGTGCTGCAGGAGAACTTTCTGTTCCGCGGCTCGATCCGCGAGACGATCGCTGCCTCGAAGCCCGATGCGAGCTTCGAGGAGATCGTGCAGGCAGCGCGGCTCGCCGGCGCCGAGGAGTTCATCGAACGGCTGCCGCGCGGCTATGAGACCTTTATCCAGGAGGGCTCGACAAACCTATCGGGCGGCCAGCGGCAGCGTCTCGCGATCGCCCGCGCGCTGATCGGCGATCCGCGCATCCTGATCCTCGACGAGGCGACAAGCGCGCTCGACGCCGACAGCGAAGCAATCGTCAACGCCAACCTGCTGCGCATTGCGCAGGGCCGCACCCTGATCATCATCTCGCACCGCCTCTCCTCGCTGGTGAATGCGGATTCGATCCTCGTCCTCGAGCGCGGCGGCGTTTACGACATCGGCACGCACGAGGAACTGCTCGACCGCTGCGACATCTACAGCGGCCTCTGGCATCAACAGCACCGGCATCTCATCACCAGGTCTTCGACGCATGAAGTCATTCCGTTCCCGAGCGCGGCGCAGTGATCCCGCGCCGGACCAGCTGGTCCGGCTGTTTCAATCCGAAACGGCGGAGATCCTCGAGAGCCCCGAGCCATTCGGGGTGCGCGCGACGGTCTATGTCCTCGCCGGTTTTATGGTCGCGTTGCTGCTGGTCGCGGTCTTCGTGCGGCTCGATCGCGTCGTCTACAGCACCGGCCAGATCGTCACGACGCAACCGACTCTCGTCATCCAGGCGCTCGACCCGTCGCTCATCAAGACGATCGATGTGCGCGAAGGCGAACGGGTCAAGGCGGGCGAGGTCCTGGCGACGCTCGATCCGACCTTTGCTTCGGCGGATGTCAGTGCGCTAAAATCGCAGATCGCCAGCCTCAATGCGCAGATCGCGCGATGCGAGGCGGAGCTCGCCAAGCAACCCTATCTGCCGCCGCCGAGCAGCGACCCGGCGACGGCGCAATATGGTGAGCTGCAGAAATCCTACTACACGCAGCGCAAGGCGCAGTTCGACGCACAGCTGCACGCCTTCGACGAGCAGGTCTCGCAGCTCAAGGCGACGGTCGCAAAGCTGCAAAACGACCAGGTGCGTTACGGCGACCGCGCGAAGCTCGCCAAAGAAGTCGAGGACATGCGCGCGACCTTGGCCGCCGCTCAGGTCGGCAGCCGCCTCAATCTGTTGACCGCGACCGACACAAAGACCGAACTCCTGCGCAACGCCGAATACGCCCATAACAGCCTGGTCGAAAACCAGCATCAGCTCGAATCGGTGATCTCGAACCGCGACGCCTTCATCCAGCAATCGCTGGCGCAGACAAGCCAGGAGCTTGTCACCGCGCGCGGCCAGCGCGACACCGCGCTGCAGCAGCTCGAAAAGGCGACAAAGCACAAGGATCTCGTGCGCCTGGAAGCGCTTGAGGACTCGGTCGTGCTCAAGATGTCGAAGCTGTCGGTCGGCTCGGTCCTCAAAGAGGGCGACCCGTTGATGTTCCTGGCGCCGCTACGCTCGCCGATGGAGGCCGAGGTCAAGATCACGACGCACGATGTCGGGTTCATCCGCGCCGGCGATCCGGTCAAGATCAAGCTCGATACCTTCAACTTCGTCGAACACGGCATGATCGACGGGACCTTGCGCTGGATAAGCGAAGGCGCCTTTACCACCGACGACAACGGCGCCCCGACGGACCCCTATTACAAGGCGCGTGTCGCGCTGAACGAGGTCGATCTGCGCGGCGTCCCGAAGGACTTCCGCCTCATCCCCGGCATGACGCTCTCCGGCGACATCCATATCGGCACCCGCTCGATCCTGATGTACGTGGTCTCGGGCGCGCTGCGCGGTATGGGCGAAGCAATGCGCGAGCCCTGAGCCGCCGGCAACCATGAGCGATCACGACAGGCGGGCGCGGCACCCGCTGCGGGCAGCGCTCGCGGCGCACGCCGCAGCAGAAGCAGCGGCTCAGACAGCACCACCGCCGCGGCCCGCGATGGCAGTGGCTGAACCCGTGAGATCACCTGCTGCCGCGGCGGTCCCGGCTGTGCCGGTTCGGGCGGCAGCGCCCGAACCGGAAGCGCCGGTGGCGGCGATCTCCGAAGCCGATCAACAGGAACCGGCGATCCCGTCCAAACTGCCGATCCGGGCGCCATCCCTCTCCCTCACCGACGCGCCGGAGAGACCGGTTGTTGCACAGGTAGAACCAGCGTCGGACGCCGCCCCTGTTACGGGTGCAGAGCGACCGGCCGAGGCGCCGAGGTCGATCGACCCAGAGGAAGCCCACGCCGCGATCGCGAACTTGACGCCGAGCAACCGGCGGCAGTCGCGGTAGATCCGGAGATGCCCAAGGCGGCAGAGGAGCGGCCTGCCGCCGTGGTGGATCCGGCGACGCCGGCCGCAACGCGACGCGCGCGCCAGCACCGAATGGCGGCTGGCGGTCGCCGCTCGGCTGGCGGGCGGGCGCTCAGGGCGGCGCTCGCGGCCTATGCACGCGACGATTACGTCGGTGCGGCGCGGCAGCTGACAAAGCTCGCGCGCACCGGCAATGCCGAGGCTCAGTATCGCCTCGGCTTGCTTTATGCGCAGGGCAAGGGCGTTCTTGGCAACCTAGGCGACGCCATCGTGTGGTATCGCCGCGCCGCCGAGCAGGGGTATGTCGAGGCGCAGTACCAGCTAAGCCTCGCCTATTTTTTCGGTGGCCACGCGCATTTTGAGGTGGGCCGCTGGTACGAAACTTCCGCCGAGATCGACAAGGCGACGGCCGACAGAAATCTTGAGCTGATGTTCCCGAACGGCATTGGCGTGCCGCAGGACCATGCTGAGGCGTTGCGCTGGAGCATCGCCGCCGCCGAGCGGGGGCATGTCGAGGCACAGGCCCGAACCGGAACGATGTACGCCCGGGGCTTCGGTTGCGTGACCGACTACGAGGCGGCGCGGCGCTGGTATCTTTTGGCGGCCGAGCAGGGGGATGCGTCGGCCGAGTTCGGTCTCGGGGTGCTGCACGCGAACGGCTTTGGGGTCGAGATCGATCTCTCCGCGGCGGCACGCTGGTACGAGAAGTCGGCGGCCAAGGGCTATGCCGACGCGCAGCTCGCCCTGGGGCTGATGTGCGCCTCGGGAGCCGGGATGGAGCGCGATGCGGAGCGCGCCGTGCTGCTGTTCCGGCAGGCGGCCGATACCGGCAACCCGCGCGCCCGGTACAATCTCGCCTTGCACCTCTTGCGCGGCGATGGCGTGCCGCAGAATTTGGTGATGGCGGAAACCTATTTCCGCCAGGCCGCGCGGCAGGGCTACACGCCGGCGATGGTGCAATTGGCGCGCATGTACAGCCTCGGCCAGGGCACCGCGCAAAGCGAGTCGGAAGCGGCGCTGTGGTACCGCGCGGCGGCCGAAGCGGGCGATGCCGAAGCGCAATTTATGATCGCCGCGCTGCATGCCCGCGGCGACGGCGTCCCGAAACGCCTCGTCGATGCGGCGCGATGGTTCGAGAAGGCCGCCGAGCAAGGACATGCCACCGCCCAATTCAACATCGGTGTGTTTTATCGAGACGGCACCGGGGTCGAGCGCGATCCGGTGCGCGCGGCGGAATGGTTTGGTCGCGCCGCCGATCAGGGGCTTGCGGTGGCACAGGCCAATCTCGGCAAATTGTACCTGTCGGGCGACGGCGTCCCGCAAGATGCCAGAGCCGCCGCGCGGTTGCTGGCGCGGGCGGCCGAAGCCGGCGATTCCGATGCCGAGACGACGCTCGGCATCCTCTTCTTGCAAGGGCATGGCGTCGATCACGATCCGGCAGCCGCCGAGGAGCTGTTCCGCCAAGCGGCCGAGCGCGGCTATGCGCCGGCCTTGTTCCAGCTCGGCAATTTCTATTCCGAGGATCGCGGCTCGGGCACGAACCCGGCCGAAGCGGCGCGCTGCTACCGTGGGGCGGCCGAAGCCGGGCACCTTGCGTCACAGCTGATCGTAGCGCGCAACCATCTTGCCGGTGTTTGGGGGCCGCGCGACGAGACGGCTGCGGCCGCATGGTTCCACCGCGCCGCGGAAGCGGGCCATGCCGGAGCACAATTCCAGCTTGCGACGATGTATTGCACGGCGGCGGGCGTGCCGAAGGATCTCGATGCTGCGGTCGCGTGGTACCGTCGCGCCGCCGAGCAGGGCGAGCGGATCGCGCAGTATAATCTGGCGGTCATGCTGGTCCGGGGCGACGGCGTTAAGCCCGACCCGGAAGAAGCGCTCAACTGGTACCGCAAGGCCGCCGAGCAGGGCGTCCCGGAAGCGCAGATTGCGCTTGGCGATTTGTACGCGATCGGACGTGGGGTCGCGGTGGACCGCGACGAGGCGCGCCGCTGGTTCGAGAAGGCGGCGGGCCAGGGCCACGAAGGCGCCGCGGCGCGGCTTGGCGCGCTCTCCCGGATGCAAGCCCAGCAGCAAGGCGAGCAGGTGCAAGCCCAGCAGCCGGCGAACGCACCGGCATCTCAAAGCGGACCGCAGCGCGCCGGCTCCGGTTCCTGAGAGGTCTTGCTGATCTGGCGCCGGGGGCGGCGGCGGCTTATCTTTAAGCGGCCATGCTGCCATTGCTCGTTGCCGAACGCCCGAAAGCCGATATCGAGAAGCCGTTTCAGCTCCATTCGGAGTTTCAGCCGGCGGGCGACCAGCCGCAGGCGATCGACGAATTATGCGAGGGGCTGGAGCGCGGCGAGCGCGACCAGGTGCTGCTGGGCGTCACCGGCTCGGGCAAGACCTTTACGATGGCGCATGTCATCGCCCGCACCGGCAGGCCGGCAATCGTCCTCGCGCCAAACAAGACCTTGGCGGCGCAGCTCTACGGCGAGATGAAGAGCTTCTTCCCCGAGAACGCGGTCGAGTATTTCGTCTCCTATTACGACTACTACCAGCCGGAAGCCTACGTTCCGCGCACAGACACCTATGTTGAGAAAGAGTCGTCGCTGAACGAGCAGATCGACCGGATGCGCCATTCGGCGACGCGAGCGATCCTCGAGCGGCGCGATGTCGTCGTCGTCGCCTCGGTGTCGTGCATTTACGGCATCGGGTCGGTCGAGACCTATTCGCAGATGGTCGAGGCGCTGGAAGTCGGCAACCGGATCAACCGCAACCGGCTCCTGTCGAAGCTCGTCGAGCTGCAGTACCGGCGCAACGACCACAGCTTCTTCCGCGGCAATTTCCGGGTGCGCGGCGACACGATCGAACTGTTCCCCGCACATTACGAGGACCGCGCCTGGCGCATCTCGCTGTTTGGCGACGAGATCGAGGCGATCCACGAGATCGATCCGTTGACCGGCGAGAAGACCGCGGCGCTCAATTCGATCAAGATTTACGCCAACAGCCATTACGTGACGCCGCGTCCGACCCTGCTGCAGGCAATCGACCAGATCCGGCGCGACCTCAAGATCCGCCTCGACGAGTTTCATTCCCAGGGCAAATTGCTCGAAGCGCAGCGGCTGGAGCAGCGGACGACCTACGATCTCGAAATGATCGAGGCGACCGGCGCCTGCGCCGGCATCGAGAACTATTCGCGCTATTTGACCGGCCGCCTGCCGGGTCAACCGCCGCCGACCTTTTTCGAGTACATGTCGCGGGACGCGCTCGTCATCGTCGATGAGAGCCACGTCACGGTGCCGCAATTGGGCGGCATGTTCGGCGGGGACTGGACGCGCAAGACCTGCCTTGCCGAATACGGCTTTCGTCTGCCGTCCTGCACCGACAACCGGCCGCTCAAATTCGAGGAATGGGATTCGATGCGCGGCCAGACCATGTTTGTCTCGGCGACCCCGGGCCGCTGGGAGATGGAGCGGGCCGGTGGCGTCTTTGTCGAGCAGATCGTGCGGCCGACGGGGCTCGTCGATCCGCCCTGCATCATCCGGCCGACCGAGAACCAGGTGGACGATCTGATGGCGGAATGCCGCGAGACCGCGCTGCGCGGCCATCGCGTGCTGGTCACCACGCTGACGAAAAAGATGGCGGAGGCCCTGACCGAGTATCTGCACGAAGCGGGGCTGCGGGTTCGCTACATGCATTCCGATGTCGATACGATCGAGCGCATCGAGATCATCCGCGATCTCCGGCTCGGCGTATTCGATGTGCTGATCGGGATCAACCTGTTGCGTGAAGGGCTTGATATTCCTGAATGCGCGCTTGTCGCGATTCTCGACGCCGACAAGGAAGGCTATCTCAGGTCGCGCACCTCGCTGATCCAGACGATCGGACGCGCGGCCCGTCATATCGATGCGCGCGCGATCCTTTACGCCGACCGCATGACCGAGAGCATGAAGGCGGCGATCGACGAGACCAACCGGCGCCGCGAGAAGCAGCAGGCCTACAACATCGCAAATGGCATCACGCCGGAAACGGTGCGGCGCGGCATCGCCGACATCCTCGACAGCGTCTATGAGCACGATCACGTGACGATCGGCCTGGGCGAAAGCGATGCGGCGCATTATCAGGGCAAGGATCTGAAGGCGGTCATTGCCGATATGGAGAAGCGCATGCGCGCGGCCGCCGCCGATCTCGAATTTGAGGAGGCCGCGCGGCTGCGCGACGAGCTCCGCCGCCTCGAGCAGATCGATCTCGGTCTTGCATGGAATGAGGCGGAGCAAGGGCCCCGCGGCAGGTCGACCCTAGGCCGCGCCGGTCTGTCGGCGCGCGAAGCGGTGCGCGCCAAAGTGCGGGCGCGGGGAAAGGAACGCCGTGGCCGCCGCTGACCGCGAGCGCGAAGGAAGCACCGATACCGCTGTGACCGGCGCCTTGCCGGTCCCGCCAGTGCCGCGGGCGGCGCTGGTGACCGGCGGCGCGCGGCGTATCGGCCGCGCGTTGTGCTTCGCGCTGGCGCAAGAGGGATATGCGGTCGGGATCCATCACCACAACTCGAAGAACGAGGCCGAAGCGCTTGCCGTCGAGATTACGCGCGCCGGCGGAAAGGCGGTCGCCTTGGCCGCCGATCTCGGCGACGAGAGCGCGGTCGCCGAATTGCTGCCGCGCGCCGTGGCGGGACTGGGGCCGATCGGCTGTCTCGTTAATAACGCGTCGATCTTCGAGAACGACACGGTCGCGACCGCGACCCGCGATAGCTGGGAGCGCCACCTCGCGATCAATCTGCGCGCCCCGTTTGTGTTGATGCAAAGCTTCGCGCGCCATCTGCCGGAAAAGGCCGGCGGCGTCATCGTCAATATGCTCGACGAGCGGGTGTGGAACCTGACCCCGTCCTTTGTCTCCTACTCGCTCAGTAAAACGGGGCTGTGGACGCTGACGCAGTCGATCGCGCTCGCCCTGGCGCCGCGCATTCGCGTCAATGGTATCGGCCCCGGGCCGACCCTGCCGAGCCCGCGGCAGAGCGCTGGGCAATTTCTCGACCGCTGCCGCAAGATGCCGCTGCGCCGCGGCACGAGCCCCGACGAGATCGCCGCCGCGCTCCGCTTCATCTTGGCCGCGCCGGCGATGACCGGGCAGATGATCGCGCTCGATGGCGGCGAGCACCTGGGTTGGGCGCAGCCTGGCCAGGGGGAGGTCATCGAATAACCCAAAGCGAGTTCAGCAGGCGCGGCGAATGCCTCATCTAAGTCACGGATTTGGTTCAGTTTCGGGGCGCCGGCCGAGAGTTGTTCACACCGGGTGTTACCCCCGGGTGACACCCCCAATGTGTCGTGTTTGTGACCGTCTGTTACCATAGGTTTACACTTGACAGCCGAAAAATATAATGAAATCAGCCTCTTAGATTTTTGCCTACTAAAGAGGCAGTGTCTGAGAACCGTTGGATTGGCTGATCTGGCGGGCGTCTCAACCGAGCTTTTCGACAAACTTATCCCCACCTTCCGTGGATATGGTTGAAGCCCAGGAAAATTCGCTGAGCGAAAATCCGGGGGCCGAGAAATCGATGGCTGAAAATTCGGCGACCGAAAATCCGCTTATGGCTGAACCGCTTGCGCCGGCGGCGCCGCCCTCCCGGCCGCGACAGCGACGGCCGGCGGTGCCGATGGATCCGCGCCGCAGCCCCGGCGATCTCGCCGCCGAGCGACAGGCCGAGCCCGAGCCGGGCGAGGCACCGGCGCGAACCGGCCACGCCGTCAGCATCGCCGGCGGCGTCGCGGTCTTGCGCGCGGCGTTGCGAAACGTACCCGGCGGACCCGGCGTCTACCGCATGCTCGACCGCAAGGGTGACGCGCTCTATGTCGGTAAGGCGCGCAACCTGAAGAGCCGCATCCAGAACTATACGCACCCCGCCGGGCTGTCGAACCGGCTGCGCCGTATGGTGGCCGAGACGGCGGTCCTGGAAATCGTCGTCACCGCGACGGAGGCCGAGGCGCTGCTGCTCGAATGCAATCTGATCAAGCGCCTGATGCCGCGCTACAACGTGCTGCTGCGCGACGACAAATCCTTTCCGTTCATCCACCTGACGGCCGGTCACGATTTCCCGCAGCTGACGAAATACCGCGGCGCGCGTGACAAGGTGGGCGCCTATTTCGGGCCGTTCGCCTCGGCCGGCGCCGTCAACCGCACGCTGATCACGCTGCAAAAGGCGTTTCTGCTGCGTTCCTGCAGCGACAGCGTCTTCGCGAACCGCACCCGGCCCTGCCTGCTCTACCAGATAAAGCGCTGCAGCGCGCCCTGCGTCGGGCGCATCGAGGCCGACACCTATGCCGCGCTGCTCGAGCAAGCGAAGGGTTTTCTCGCCGGCCGCAGCGGCGATGTGCAGCAGCGCCTCGCGGCCGAGATGGAGCGCGCCTCGGACGCGCTCGATTTCGAGGCCGCCGCCTTGATCCGCGACCGCATCCGCGCCCTGTCATTGGTGCAGGGGCACCAGGACATTCATGTCGGCGGCATCGTCGATGCCGATATCATCGCGGCCTATCAGGCCGGCGGTCAGACCTGCGTCCAGGTGTTCTTTTTTCGCGGCGGCCAGAACTGGGGCAATCGCGCCTATTTCCCGCGGCATGACCGACAACTCGCGGTCGAGGAGGTGCTGACCGCGTTCGTGGGCCAGTTCTACGACAACAAGCCAAAACCGCCGATGGTGTTGCTGAGCCATCCGCTCATCGAGCAGGAGCTTGTCCAGGAGGCGTTGTCCTTGGGCGGTGGGCGCGTCCAGCTCGCGGTGCCGCAGCGCGGCGACAAGAAGCGGCTCGTCGACCGCGTCGTGTTGACCGCGCGCGAGGCGCTTGGCCGGCGGCTCGCCGAAAGCGCGTCGCAGCGGCAATTGCTCGACGGCGTCGCCAAGGCATTCGGTCTGGACGGGCCGCTCAATCGCATCGAAGTTTACGACAACAGCCATATCCAGGGCAGCAACCCGGTCGGCGCCATGATCGTTGCCGGTCCCGATGGGCTGATGAAAAACGCCTACCGCAAATTCAACATCCGCAGCCTCGACGGTCTCCGAAAGGGAGCTGTCACTGAGGGGCTCGCGGTGGAGGGCATGCAAATCGGTCATTCCGGGGCGCCGCAGAGCGGCGAGCCCGGAATCCATATTCCAGAAGCCGGTGTTCATGGATTCCGGGCTCTCGGCTCCGCCGAGCCCCGGAATGACGATAAGAGTGAACCTGGTTCGGCGCGTGGGGATGATTACGCGATGATGCGGGAGGTGTTCCGCCGGCGCTTCTATCGCGCGCTGAAAGAAGATCCGGAGCGCGAGCGCGGCATGTGGCCCGATCTGGTGTTGATCGATGGCGGACAGGGGCAGCTGACGCAAGCGCAGGCGATCTTCGCCGAGCTCGGGATTGGCGATGTGGCGGTCGTGGCAATCGCCAAGGGACCCGACCGGAATGCGGGCCGCGAGCGGTTCTTTCTCCCCGGGCGGCCGGCCTTCTCGCTCGAGCCGCGTGACCCCGTCCTCTACTTCCTGCAGCGTCTGCGCGACGAGGCGCACCGTTTTGCGATCGGCGCGCATCGGGCCCGCCGCGAGAAGGCGATCCGCGGCTCGCCGCTCGATGAGATCGCGGGCATCGGCGCCCGCCGCAAGCAGGCGCTGTTGCACCATTTCGGCTCGGCGCGCTCGGTCGCGCGCGCCGGGATCGCGGAAATCGAGCGCGTGGCGGGTATTAGCAAAGCTGTCGCAAAAAAGGTTTATGACCACTTTCATGCCGATGGATAAGATGACCCTTCCTGTTTCGCACCGTTCGCTCTCTTGGAGAGGAGCGTGCCGTTGACCAGCCTGCCCAACCTGCTGACCTTGTCGCGGATTCTGGCGGTCCCTTTGGTCGTGGCGAGCTTCTACGTGCCCGGCGATTACGCGCGCTGGTTCGCCTGCGCCCTGTTCTCGGCCGCCGGATTCACCGATTGGCTCGACGGGCATGTGGCGCGGCGCTGGGCCCAACAATCCGAGCTCGGCCGGTTTCTCGACCCGATCGCCGATAAATTGCTCGTCTCCGCGACCTTGTTCATGCTGGTCGCCAAGGGCCGCTTCAATACCGAATGGACCCTCTTGCCGGCCCTGGTGATCCTGTGCCGCGAGATCCTGGTCTCGGGGTTGCGCGAGTATCTGGCGGCATTACGCGTCGGACTCCCGGTATCGCGCCTCGCCAAATGGAAGACCGCAATCCAGATGGTCGCGATCGGCGTGCTGATCGTCGGCAGCGCCGGTCCGGCCTTCCTGCCGATCGTCGCGATTGGTGAGACGCTCCTATGGGTGGCCGCCCTGTTAACCCTGGTGACCGGCTATGATTACCTGCGCGCTGGGCTTGCCCATATGACCCGCGCGCCGCGGCCGGCTCATGGAAAAACCCAGCATCTTGCGTGATTTGCTGCCGCGAACCGCGCTTGCGGCGCGAGCTTCCGCCGCCTAAGTGACGCTAGTGTGGCGGGTTTGAAGTTCCCATCAGGTTCGATGGCGGGCGCGATTGGGAACCTCGAATCCAAACCGCACTGGCTTTGAATGAGTTCGTTGGTGTGCTTTCGAATTCGAAATTCGCTCAGAACCGGACCAGGGAAATGGCGAATGTCGGATTCGGCACGCTAGGAAAGCCTGGGATGCGCATCTTCGGCCTGGCGGGCTGGAGCGGCAGCGGCAAGACGACGCTGCTCGCGGCGTTGCTCCCCGAGCTGGTGGCGCGAGGCCTTTCGGTGTCGACGATCAAGCACGCCCATCACGAATTCGATATCGACCGGCCCGGGAAGGATTCTTGGCGGCATCGCCAGGCCGGCGCCACCGAGGTCATGGTCGGTTCGGCCCGGCGCTGGGCGCTGATGCACGAATTGCGCGGCGACCCCGAGCCGCCGCTCGACGAGCTGATCGCGCGGATGAGCCCGGTCGATATCGTGCTCGTCGAAGGGTTCAAGCGGCAGCCGCACCCCAAGCTCGAAATCCACCGGCCCTCGCTCGGCAAGCCGCTGATCTACCCCGAAGACCCGCATGTCGTTGCGATCGCGAGCGACGAGGCTTTCGCTGCGCCTTTGCCGCTATTGCCGCTCGCCGATGCCGCCGCGATCGCGGCGTTCATTACCGACCATTTCGGTGTTGCGGCATGGCGCAGCTGAGCGAGGATTGCTTCGCCTTTGGCGGCAAATTGCTCGGCGTCGATGCGGCGCTCGCGCTGATCCGCGAGCGCATCGCGCCCGTCGTCTCCGAGGAAGAGGTGCCGCTCTCCGAAGCGTGCGGCCGCGTCCTCGCGCGCGATCTCGTCGCGGCGATCGATGTCCCGCCGCATGCCAACAGCGCTGTCGATGGCTACGCCGTCGCGCATGCCGATCTCTCGCCCCATGGCGAGACGGTATTGCCGGTGGCCGGGCGCGCCGCCGCCGGCCATCCGCTCGGCCGTGCCGCATGCTGTGGCGAAGCGATCCGCATCTTCACCGGCGCGCCCATGCCCGAGGGTCTCGATACCGTTCTGATGCAGGAGGATTGCGCCGTTGAAAACGGGCGAGTGCGAATCCCGCCCGGCATCAGAAAGGGCGCCAATCGCCGGCACGCCGGCGAGGATGTTGCGAAAGGCGCGGTCGCCTTGGCTGCCGGGCGGCGGCTCAAGCCGGCCGATCTCGGGCTTGCGGCCGCTCTCGGCCAGGACCGGCTGCCGGTCTTCAGTCGCTTGCGCGCCGCGCTGTTGTCG
>JBKOVT010000268.1:0-10905 GCA_046724035.1 Pseudomonadota bacterium
CGAGCCTCTTGCATGGCCGGGCGGAACCCCCACAATCGATTTATGCCAACGACAAACGATATCCGCGCTGCCTTTCTCGATTATTTCGCCCGGCACGATCACGCGGTCGTCCCGTCGAGCCCGCTCGTGCCGCGCAACGACCCGACCTTGCTGTTCACCAATGCCGGCATGGTGCAGTTCAAGAACGTCTTCACCGGCGTCGAGAAGCGCCCCTATCAGCGTGCCGCCACATCGCAGAAATGCGTCCGCGCCGGCGGCAAGCACAACGACCTCGAAAACGTCGGCTATACGGCGCGGCACCACACCTTTTTCGAGATGCTCGGCAATTTCTCGTTCGGCGATTATTTCAAGGACCGGGCGATCGAGCTGGCCTGGAACCTGGTCGTCAAGGAATTCGGCCTGCCGAAGGACAGGCTGCTCGTCACCGTCTATGCCGAGGACGACGACGCGGCGCGCCTCTGGGCCAAGATCGCCGGCTTGCCCGAGCAGAAAATCATCCGCATCGCCAGCTCGGACAATTTCTGGGCGATGGGCGACACCGGCCCGTGCGGGCCGTGCTCCGAAATCTTCTACGATCACGGCGAGGGGATCCCCGGCGGGCCGCCCGGTACGCCCGATCAAGATGGCGACCGCTTTGTCGAGATCTGGAACCTCGTTTTTATGCAGTTCGAGCAGCACCCGGGCGGAGAACGCGTGCCGTTGCCGCGCCCGTCGATCGACACCGGTATGGGGCTCGAACGCATCGCCGCGGTGCTCCAGGGCAAGCACGACAATTACGATATCGACCTGTTCCGTGCGTTGATCGTGGCCTCGGCCGAGGCCTCCGGCGTCGCGCCGGACGGCCCGCACGCGGTGTCGCACCGGGTCATCGCCGATCATCTGCGCGCCTCGTCCTTCCTGATCGCCGACGGTGTGCTGCCGAGCAAAGAGGGCCGCGGCTATGTGCTGCGCCGGATCATGCGGCGCGCGATGCGGCACGCGCATCTCCTCGGCTGCAAGGAGCCGCTGATGTGGCGCCTGGTGCCGGCGCTCGTGCAGCAGATGGGCGCCGCTTTTCCCGAATTGCTGCGCGCCCAGCCGCTGATCGCCGAGACGCTGCGGTTCGAAGAAGCCAATTTCAAGCAGACCCTGGAGCGGGGGCTGCGCCTTCTCGAAGAGCAGACCGGTAATTACGGCCGCGAGCCCGGTCCGGGGCTCTCGCAGGATCGAAAGACGCTCAATGGCAGCGTCGCCTTTGTTCTCTACGACACCTACGGCTTCCCGCTCGATCTGACCGAGGACATCCTGCGCGGCCACGGCATGCGCGTCGATACGGCCGGGTTCGACAGCGAGATGGGCGAGGCGCGGCAGCGCTCGCGCGCCTCCTGGGTCGGATCGGGCGAGGCGGCGACCGAGACGGCGTGGTTCGCGCTGCGTGAAGAGCTCGGCGCCACCGAATTTCTCGGCTACGAGACCGAGACCGCCGAGGGCGTGATCCTGGCGCTTGTTAAAGGCGAGGAGCGCGTCCCCGAGGGGCAGAGCGGCGACGAGATCGGCCTTATCGTCAACCAGACGCCGTTCTACGGCGAATCGGGCGGCCAGGTCGGCGACACCGGCGCGATCTTCTCCCCGACGGGCGGTGAATTCGCGGTCTCTGACACGCAGCGGAAAGCCGGTGATTTGTTTGTCCATTTCGGCCGGGTCACGCACGGGACATTGCGGGTCGGCGATGCCGTCGAATTGCGTGTCGAGGGCGAGCGCCGCCGTAAGTTGCGCGCCAACCATTCCGTGACGCATCTCCTGCACCAGGCGCTGCGGCATCGTCTCGGTGAGCATGTGACGCAAAAAGGCTCGCACGTGGCGCCCGACCGGCTGCGCTTCGATTTCAGCCACCCGCGTCCGCTGAGCGCAGACGACCTCGCCGCGATCGAAGCCGAGGTCAACGCCCAGATCCGCGCCAACGCCGAGGTGCGCACCCGGCTGTTGACCCCGGAGCATGCCGTGGCCGAGGGCGCCCTTGCGCTATTCGGCGAAAAGTACGGCGAGGAGGTCCGCGTCGTTGCGATGGGCGAGGTGGGCGCGCCGGAGCGCAGCGACATTCCGCCCTATTCGGTCGAGCTTTGCGGCGGCACGCATGTCCGCCGCACCGGCGATATCGGCTTGTTCAAGATTGTCGGCGAGAGTTCGGTCGCCTCGGGCGTGCGCCGTTTGGAGGCGCTCACCGGCGCTGCGGCCGAGGCCTATGTCGCCCAGGAAGAGGGCGCGCTGCGCGATTCGGCGGCGGCGCTGCGCACGAGCCCCAGCGAATTGCCGGCCCGTCTTGCGCGGCTTCTCGACGAAAACCGCCGGCTCGAACGCGAATTGGCCGAAGCGCGGCGCGCGCTTGCGGTCGGCGGCCAAGGCGCCGGGACGCCCCGCGACGGCGAACGGCGCGCCGCCGCGAACGGGAAGCAGATCGGCGCGATTTCGTTTGACGGCCGCCTCGTCGAGGATGTGCCGGGGCGCGATTTGCGCTCGCTCGCCGACGATCTGAAACGGCGCATCGGCTCCGGCATCGTCGCGATCGTGTCGCGCGCCGAAGGCAAGGCCGCCATCGTCGTCGGCGTCACCCCCGATCTGACCGACCGGTTCAATGCGGTCGAGTTGGTCCGCGCGGGCGCCGCGGCGCTGGGCGGGAAAGGCGGCGGCGGCCGCCCCGACATGGCGCAGGCAGGTGGGCCCGACATCGAGCAGGCCGAGGCGGCCTTGGCGGCCGTCGAGCGGGTCTTGGCTGAGCGGGCTGGCGTGGCACAGGAGATACACTGACAGTTGCAATGGAGCCACCCCGATTCGCGCCAATTCCCCATCCGCGAATTCCTAAAATTACTTGAATTATACTGTTAACCCGCTGAACTGATTGGAAAGTTTCGGCGGCTCTCGACGCGGCGCGCAGCGCCTTTCATGATTCGCGTCCGATACCGGTCGTGGTGAGGGGGAACTGCCATCGTGCCGGACGAGGGGGCTATGCCACTGAGAAACAAGAATTCCGGGGTCGCGGCCTGTGCGCTGTTGGCGCTGACCATATCGCTGACCGGGTGTGAGAACGTCCCGTGGAACCCTGATCGCTGGGGAGCTGACCGGATCGATGTTTTGTCGACCGAGGGCCGCACCGGTTCGATGCCGATGAATTACGACACACTGATGCGGCTCGGCGCCGCAGCGCGAGCCGGCGGGGATCTTCCCAACGCGCTGAGCCTTTACCGCCGCGCCGCCTCGCTCGAGCCTAACGCAACCGCGCCGTTTATCGCGACCGGCAACACGCTCCTCGAGATGGGGCAGGCCGACGAGGCGATCATCGCGTTCAATTCGGCGCTGTCGCGCGAAGCTCACGACCCCGAGGCGTTGCGCGGAGTCGCCCGGGCTTACCTGAAAACCGCGCGCCCGGAATTGGCGGGGCAGCCTTTGGCGCTCGCCTTCGAGCAGACGCCGAACGATCCCAAATTATTGATGCTGATCGGCGTCGCGGACGATTTTATCGATCAGCACGGCGAGGCACAGGCGCGCTACCGGCGCGGTCTGGAACTGGCGCCTGGGGATCCTGGCCTGACGCTGAACCTTGCCCTGTCGTTAGCGCTCGCCGGCGATTACGACCAGGCGATCACACGGCTGCAGCCTTTGGCGGCCGGGCCGGTGGCTACGCCGCGTGAGCGGCAGACGCTAGCCTTGATCTATGGCCTAAAGGGCGACCGCGTCGCCGCGACCAAGCTTGCCTCGATGGATCTCGAGCCGGCCGCGGTGCAGCACAATCTTGCGGCCTATGACACTCTGCGCCGTCTCTCTCCGGAGGCGCGGAGCCGCGCCATCCGTGGCCTCGTCAGCGGCGCCGCTTCGCCGAGCGCCTCCTGAGGGATCCCTGAGCCGCCGCGCTTCCCGGATTTGAAATCGGGGAGGCGCCGTAACAAATGCGGCTCGCCTCAGCCGGAGCTACGGCACCACCTGGCAGGATCGGAGGATCACCGCCGAGGTCTTCAACAGCGCGCCCCAGCCGGTTGGGCTGCCGCGAACCAGCAACGGCTCGCCGCTCCGCAGCGAACTCATCCGCGCCTGCAGCGTCGGATCGTCGGCCGGCACGAGGCAGAGCACCTCGGCGGGGCCGCTGCCCGGGCTGGTTTGCCGCTGGGTCCAGCCGAGGAAGATCGCGGCATAAGACTTGCCGGGATCGACCACGCCGCGCAGCAGCGCCAACGAGGCGAGTTCGTCGGCGGTGTGCGGCTCGCTGCGCAGGAACTGGCCTTCGATCGTCAGACCGCGGTCGCGGTAATTGCTGGCAAAGGCGGCCGCGCCGAGCGTGCCCGCATCGCGGATCAGCTGACTTGCCTGCGTAGCGCCGGGCGAGCCTCCCGTCACATCGATATCCGCGCGAGCGGCCACGACGAGCGCGTTGCCGAAATGCGGGATGTAATAGAGACGGACCTCGTTCTTGCCGGCGCTATGCGCCGCGGCGTAGACCCGCATCCGGGACGCCTCGACCGGGAAGCTGTCACGGGCGAACGCGGCCGCATCGGTGACCTTGTCCGGCGTGTCGGCAGGCACGATGGCCAAGCGGTGCTGGTAGCCGGTGCGCAATTTGCGCGCGTCGATATCGACGACGACCGGATCGATAATGCGCAGCGCATTCTTTTCGAGGACCAGCGATGCGTCGGGTTCTGACGCCGTGCTGTCCGATGATTCGAGGATGACGGTGCCGCCGGCCGAGGACGACTCGCCGGACGAGGATGTCGGCTTTGACCTGTCGACAACGGTCGTGGCGCCGCCTGAGGACGCCGCGCCGGCGCCGTTCGATTTGACCGTCGTCGACTGCGACTGCTTCTTGCCGGAGAATGTGTCAACGATGTTGAGCGCCGCCGGCCCCAGCAGCACGATGAACAAGGTCGGCAGGATGAACAGAATCATCGGCACAGTCAGCATGGCCGGCAGGCGGGCCGCTTTCTCCTCTGCACGGGTGATCCGTGCTTCGCGGTATTCCGCCCCCAGGACGCGTAGCGATTGCGCCAGCGGCGTACCGAATTTTGCGGTTTGCAGCAATGTATTCACCACGCCTCGGATGGAGCCGAGATTGGTGCGTCCGTTGAGGTTCTCAAAAGCCTGCCGGCGCTCCGGCAGGAAGGTCAGCTCGGCAGCTGTGATGCCGAATTCCTCGCTGATCTCGGGCCAAGTCGGCTCCAGCTCTCGCGACACCCGCGTGAGCGAAGCATCGAGGCTGAGCCCCGCCTCGGCGCAGATCACCAATAGATCGAGCGCGTCGGGCAAGCCCAATTGCAGCTGCTTTTGCCGCTTCGTGATCAGGTTCTTGATAAACACACCGGGCGCAAAAAACCCGAACATCGCCGCCCCGAATGCCGCTGCCCAACGATAGTGCGGCGGTATCGGCAACACGTGCGCGCCATAGGAATCGGCGACCATCGCGCTGGCAAAGATCAAGGGCATGCAGGCGCGCGCGAAAAGATAGCGGATCATCGCCTCGCGGGTCCGCAGTCCCGCTTGTGCCAGCGCCAACCGCGCTTCGGTCGCATGATGCGAGCGCAGCAGGTTGAGCCGCTTGACAGCCTCGCTCATCAGGCTCCCGGATTCCATTCGCCGCCGCGCGCGGGTCGTATCGAGAGCCGCGCGCCGCAGCGATTCCTTGCGCTGGGCGATCTGTTGGAACCGGCGCTCGAAGGGGTTGTGCGCCCGCAGCGCGTTGTAAACGCCGATCAGTGCGGCAAGCACCGCCAGCGCCGCCAGCGCGCCGATCAGGTCATCGACGGTAAGCCAATAGGGCAGCCAATCCTGGAGCCGGAAATCTGCGACGCGAGTGTTCATATTTCGAACTTTGCCATCTTGACCATGATGCCGATACCCGTCGCGAGCATGAACAGGGCGAGGCCGATCAGCGCCAACCCGCGAATGTCGCCGAACAGCGGCATGATGTAGGTGGGCGAGGTTGTCATCAGAATGATCGTCACGATGAACGGCAGCGAGCCGAGGATCATCGTGCTGGCGCGCGCCTCGCTCGCCATCGCACGCGCTTTTGCGCGCATCGTGCGCCGGCGGCGTAGCACGTCCGAGAGGT
The DNA here is from genome assembly GCA_046724035.1 of Pseudomonadota bacterium. Classification (GTDB taxonomy): domain Bacteria; phylum Pseudomonadota; class Alphaproteobacteria; order ATCC43930; family CGMCC-115725; genus DATARH01. Next base: position 6,071 of record JBKOVT010000268.1, read on the forward strand.
TGCTGAGTGTCTCGGCGAGATTACCGCCGGTTTCGCGTTGCACGCTTAGGGCGATGATGAAGAAGCGGAACTCCGGCGCGTCGATCCTCTTGCCGATGTCCCAGAGCAGGCTTTCGAGATCGCGCCCGAGCCGCATCCCGGACTCGATCGTGCGGAATTCGGAACCGATCGGGTCACCGATTTCGTGGCTTGCCATGATGATCGCTTCGCTGATCGGCAGACCCGAACGCAGCGCCCGCACCATGAGGTCGATCGCATCGGGGAACAGGTTAATAAACGCGGCGACACGCCGCTTGCCTAGTTTTCCGATCACGATGTGCGGAAGGGCAACTCCGAGCCCGACACCGACAAGCAGGCTCGGCAACACCGGCAAGCCTGCGCCAATCGTGATGCCCGCCGCGATAATACCGGCCAGGATCAGCGTGAAGATCATGTACTGGCCGATGGTGATGGAACGGCCGGTCCGCTCCAGTCGCGCGACCAGCAATTCGCGGCGCGGCATCCAGCGCCGCGCAACCTGGTCCATCTTGCTGATGTTTCCGCGCATCGACAGGGAGCGCACTTCCTTGTCGCCGCTGGCGGCGCCGCGCTTTTGTCCTTTGACGGCGTCAAGGCGGCGCGCCAGGCGACGGCGTCCGACCGGTCCTTCAACAGCAGCCGCCACGAGGAGAAACCCAGTGGCCGTGGCGAGTCCAACGGCCAGCGCCGCGACGGTTAGCGGATCCAACAGAAGGGGCATCATGGCTCAGATCACCTCGAGCAGTGCGCGGTCCAAGCCGAAATATTCAGCGCGCGGCAGGAAAGCCGGGCGTATGCCGCTCGACACGAACGAGCCGCGCAACTTGCCGTCCGAGCCTTCTCCTTGAAACTGGTACGTGAACAATTCCTGGGTGGTGATGATGTCGCCTTCCATCCCCACCACCTCCATAATGTGCGTGATGCGGCGCTGGCCGTCGCGCATACGGTTCACTTGGCAGATCATGTGGATCGCCGAAGCGATCTGCGTGCGCACTGCGCGGGACGGCAAATTGATGCCGGCCATGCCGATCATGTTTTCGAGACGGGTCAGCGCCTCGCGGGGCGTGTTCGCGTGAATCGTCGACATCGAACCGTCATGGCCGGTGTTCATCGCCTGCAGCATGTCGAGCGCTTCTTCGCCGCGGCACTCACCGATGATGATCCGGTCCGGCCGCATTCGCAGCGCGTTCTTCAACAGATCGCGCATCGTAATCTCGCCGGTGCCTTCGAGGTTTGCGGTACGCGTCTCGAGGCGGACGACGTGCGGCTGCTGCAATTGCAATTCGGCCGCGTCTTCGATCGTGACCGTGCGCTCGGCCGCGTCGATCATGCGCGACAGCGCGTTCAGCAGCGTCGTCTTACCGGAGCCGGTGCCACCCGAGATCAGGATGTTGAGCCGGGTGCGCGCCGCGATCTTCAACACCGTCGCCATCGCCGGCGAGATGCTGCCGCCCGCCGCCATCGTGTCGAGGGTGATGCTCTTTTTCGAAAATTTGCGGATCGAGATCGAGGCGCCATCGAGCGCCAGCGGCGGGATGATGATGTTAACACGGCTGCCGTCGGGCAGGCGCGCGTCGACCAGTGGGCGCGCCTCGTCGATGCGCCGACCGACGCGGGTCACGATCTTGGTCGCGACATTCATCAGATGGGCGTCATCGCGGAACTGCACATCGGTCAGTTCGAGCTTGCCGCGGCGTTCGACATAGACCTGCTTTGGTCCGTTGACCATAATGTCGTTCACGGTCTCGTCGGCAATCAGCGGCTCCAAGGGCCCGAGGCCCAGCATGTCCGCGATCAGCGAGTCGACAAGCTCGCGCTGCTCGACAAAGTTCAGCTGGATCTTGGTCTCAGCGAGCAGTTCCTTGACCCAGCCGGTGAGCTGCGCCTCGAACGCGGCGCGCGGCATTTCCGCCGCTGCGGCCACGTCCATGTGTTCGAGCACAAGCGGCTGGATCTGCGCCTTGGCTGCCTCGACAGCCGCCTTCCGGCCCGGCAGCTGCCGAACTCCCGCCAGACCAGGCTCGGGCACGCCCGCACCCGCACCCGCCGGTCCAGGGCCGGTGATCAGCGCCTGCATAATGTCGGTGATCAGATCGCGGCGGGAGAGCGGATTGGATTCGATCGCGTGCCGCACGAAGTATGCCTGCACCGCGCCGCTGACGAGCTTTGCCAGATCGCTGCGGCTGAGCAGCGCCCGCCGCTCCGGCCGGATCTCGGCGCTGAGCCGTGCCACGAGCTCTTCACGCGCGACGGTGAGCGCGTCCTCGGCTGATACGGGCGCTGTCGATGCCGTCGGCGGAATCGGGGCGGGGATGTTCGGCGTCGGAGCACCTGCGGATGCTCCAGCCTCCGGCGTTACCGGGGCGGGCGGCGGTGCGACCCCGTTCTCCGCCGCCGGTGGCGGCGGAGGAGCGGTTCTCTCCGCGATTTCGGGCTCGCCGCGCGCGCGCCGCAGCCCGGCAATGCGCGCGTCGAGGCCCTCCTCGGCGCCCGGCCGTTTGAAGAGCGTAACCATTTACCAGATTCCGAAGATCTTGCGCTTCTTGCTCTTCTGGGCCGGGCTGGCGGTAATGGCCGCGACCAGCTTGTCGACTTCGCGCGCCACCGGGCTTCGCGGGGCGGCGAGCGGCAGCGGCTGACCGGCATTGGTTGCCGCGCCCGCCGATTTGGCGTCATACGGCAGGACCGCATCGAGCGACTTCCCGACGGCCTTTTCAAATTCGCCCTTGGCGACCGTCGCACGTTCGCCGGACGCGCCGGCTTCCACCATCAGCAGGCTGGTCTGCGGCGCATGCTCGCGCAGCAACGTCTGCAGACGGATCGTGTCGCGCAGCCCGGCCAGGCTGCGCTCGCACAACACGACGACGCGACTCGCCGCGCCGAGCACGACGCGCTGAGTGGGGGTGACGGTCCGCGGCAGGTCGACGACGACCCAGGCAAACTTCCGGCGAAGCTCATAGAGCAGGACGTCGATAGCGCCCGGATCGACCGCCAGCGGCTGCGCCATGGCCGCTTCCGCGGCGAGGATGCGCAGGTTCTCGGAGACCTTCACCATCGCCCGCTCGACAAACAGGCTGTCGATGCGCGACGGCTGTTCGAGCGCGTCCGACAATCCGCTCCCCGGGTCCGTATCGAGCTTGAGGGCGACTGTTCCGAAATGCAGATCGAGATCGAGCAAAGCGGTCGGCTGATTATGCTTTTCCGCCAGTGTCCAGGCGCAAGACACCGCCGTCATCGTCGTGCCAACACCGCCGCGGCTGCCGATGAACGCGATGACCTGACCCAGGCCGCCGGTGCCCGCTGTCGCGGCACTGCGCTTTTCCAGCGCCGCGGCAAGGGCCTCCCGGCTGACCGGCTTGACCACGTAATCGGTCGCGCCCGCCGCGAGGAGATCACGGAACAGCGCGACATCGTTCACGACGCCAAGCGCGACGATCTTGATGTCCTCGCCGCCAACCGTGCGCGCTGCGCTGAGTTCGGCGATCGGTGCCGCCGAGTCGCTCAGATCGAGGATCAACACGCGCGGGCTTTCGCCCTCGCGCATGCGCCGCAGTGCCGCGTCGAGCGTCGGTTCGAGGCTCAACTCGTCATCGAGATGCAGCTCACGGACGATCGCTTGGATGCGCTCGAGCGTGGGCTGATCTTGAAGGATAGCGATGACGCCTACGCGATCCGCGGCTGGCGCGGACGGCTTCTCGGCGACTGCGGCGACTGCACTCATTACTGACTCCCTGTATTGTCCGAAGACCCTCCGCCCCCGCCGCCGCCACCAGCGCCAGCGCCACTGGCGCCGCCGCTAACCGAGCTCGACGACGGGCGAGGCGGCTTAACCTTATCCGCCAAGTACCGGTCAACCGCGGCAACCTCGGTCGGGCCGAGCGCCGGACTGAGCGGCTGGCCGACGACGAGATCGGACGGGTTGGCGACCATCTGGCCGAGGTTCGTCTGGGTGGCGCAGGCCCAATTGCTTGGGAACGAGTTCGTAAAATCGGTTCCCGACGCTTTGCTCCAATTGGGGCAGGCCGGCGTTGTGACCAGATAGCGCCCGACCTCGACGACGGCATGGTTGCTTGCCACGCCGGTCAGCGCCGACGGGCTTACGACGATGCCGTAAGACAACAGCGCAGCGGAGATCGCATCGCGGCGCGCCTCCGCAAGCGCCGGGCCTCCTCCCACCGCGACCGCGACGCGGTCGGAGGGCAGGATTACGCCCGTTGCCGCCATCGTCCGCAGCCGCGCCGCGTCTGCCGGCAGCAGGTGAGCGGATCCCGGCGCGAACCGCACATTGACCGCGACCGATGCGTTGTCCAGGCGGATCCGCTTCGACGCTTCGCTCTCAGTCCATTCGGTAGCCGCCGGCCGGCAAGCGGCGAGCGCCAGGAAGGCGATTGCGAGTAGCGGGTATGGTTTCATGTTCATGGCGCCCTCCCTCAATCCATCCGGAACCCGACCGGGCCGACTAATCCCTGGGCTCCGGGAGCGACCCGGACTTTCTCGCCCGCGGGGAGCGTCTGCCGGTAGGTGGCGCCGTTGATGATTGTCTGGACGTCATGCGGTGTGACGAACCCGTCGGTCGGCGATTGCAGTGCCGCGACGGTGGGGGCCGGCTTGACCAGATAGGGCGTCACGATAATGACCAGCTCGGTCTCGTTTTTCTGGAAGCGCTCCGAGCGGAACAGTTGGCCCAGAATGGGGATGTCGCCGAGCGCCGGCACCTTCGAGATATCCTGCTCGAGGGTGTGTTGCAGCAATCCCGCGAGCGCAAAGCTCTCGCCGCTGCCGAGTTCGAGCGTCGTTTCCGCCCGGCGCACCGTCAA
>JBKOVT010000239.1:0-6656 GCA_046724035.1 Pseudomonadota bacterium
CCGGGCTCATTCTCGACGGGCTGGTCAGCGATTTCGAGCGCGCGACCGGCCCGTGGCACGCCGAATGGATTGCTCTGCCGGAAAGCTTCGGTTATGCGGCCGGCGCGCTGCATCAGACCGAATTCATGATGGACGGGCTTATTATGGCGAAAAACCTCGGCATGACGCACGGGCTCATCGTCGCCGAGGCGGTCATGATGGGCCTCGCGCCGCATACCGGGCGCAACGAGGCGCACGATCTGGTTTACGACGCCTGCCGCAAGGCGATCGAAAACGACCGGCCGCTCTATGACGTGCTGGTCGAGGTGCCGGAAGTCGCAGGCCCGCTCGGCCCCGAGGCGCTGAAGGCGCTGACCGATCCGGCCAATTACCTCGGCGCTGCGCAGGCGATGATCGATCGCGTCCTCGCCGGCCGTTGACCCGAGAGAGGTGCGAACATGGCGGCGGGCGATATCGCCGTGGCGCGGACTGTCGCGGCATTGCGCGAGAGGGTTGCGGGCTGGCGGAAACAGCAGGAGCGCATCGCGCTGGTGCCGACGATGGGAGCGCTGCATCGCGGCCATCTGACGCTCGTCGAGGCCGCGCGCCGGCACTGCGAGCGGGTGGTCGCCTCCCTCTTCGTCAATCCGAAGCAATTCGGGCCGCGCGAGGATTTTACCGCCTATCCGCGGGATGAGGCCGCCGATCTCATGAAGTTCCGCGAGGCCGGCGTCGATCTCGTCTTCGCACCGACCGTCGAGGAGATGTACCCGGCCGGCTTTGTCACGGCCGTCCGAGTCGCCGGGATCGGCGACGAATTGGAAGGCGCGCACCGGCCCGGGCATTTCGATGGCGTTGCGACCGTCGTCTCGAAGCTTTTGCTGCAGTGCCTGCCGGATATCGCATGTTTCGGCGAGAAGGATTATCAACAGCTGCTGGTGGTGCGCCACATGGCGCGCGATCTCGACATCCCGGTGAAGATCGAGGGGATTGCGACTGTGCGTGAGCCGGACGGGCTCGCCCTCTCCTCCCGGAACGTTTATTTATCGCCCGAGGAGCGGCGGAACGCGCCGCTGCTATATCGGGTGCTGAACGAGATCGCCACCGCGCTCGCCGCGGAGCCGGAAAATGTCGCGGCCGCCCTGCAGAATGGGGTTGCGGAATTGCGCCAGGCCGGGTTTGCGCCGGATTACCTCGAATTGCGCGACACCGCCGATTTGTCGCCGTTAAGCCGGCTCGATCGCCCGGCGCGGCTCCTCGCCGCCGCCCATCTCGGCCGCACCCGCCTGATCGACAACATCCCGGTCGATGCGGCATGAGCGCGGTCCACGGGTTTCACCTCACCGATAAAATGCCTTCAGCCCGTCCTTGATCGCGGCCGGGATGTTGGCGGCGTGCTGCAGCCGCGATCCATACTCGGGATCGTCGGCGACCGAGAGCGCATCCAGCTTGAGCGGCTTCAGCGGCAGCGGGGTGGCTGCAGCCTCGATGGCCAGGGCAAGCGCGGGCTCGGAGTCCGGGCCGGTTGCCTCGCCGGCGAATGGCAGGCGCGGCCGCAGCGCGAAGCCGGTCTGATGCTCCTCGTCGAGAGCGAGGCGCAGATGCCGCGCCGGTGCGTCCGCCGTCAGCCGTCCGGTAACGCCGTGCCCCGCATGCTCGTCGCTAAGCAGTGTCGGCAGGCGCTTTAGCGCGTCGCTCAGCGCCGCCTCGGCCTGCGCAAACGTCATCTTCGGGATGCGCGGATCGCCGGGACCATAATCGATCACCCGTTGCGCGGCTCCGACGCGGAGCGTCTCGCCGGTCTGTCCGAGCGCCGACATTAGCGCCGGCGTGCCGACGACCGGGCGGCCTTCGATGACCACGAGGACGACATCGGTCTCAGCGGCGGCGATCAGCCTGTCATAAGGGTCGGCCCCGGCCGCCGCGGCGATCACGGTGAAATCGGCCCGCTTCCCCGCAGTGATCGAGCCGATCAGCTTGTCCCATTTGACGACCGCGGCGGGCGCGCTGGTCACGCTCGCGACGAGGCTAAGATCGCTGACCCCGAGGCCGTTCACGCCATTGACGACCTTGGCGACCTTCAGCTCATGCAGCAGGTTCTTGCTGCCCGAAGGCGACCAGTCCGAGCCGAGCGCGACCGGCACGCCCTCTTGGCGCGCGGCTTTGACATCGGCGGTGCCGCCGTACAGCAGCAAGTTGCTGAGCGGCGACCAGACCATCGACGCGCCTTTGGCCGCCATGACGGCAAAGTCCTCGCGCTGCAACGCCGCGCAATGAATACCGGCGAGGGCGGGGCCGATCGCCCATTCGCGGCCCTTCTTGAGCGCCAGAAAGGCGTCGCGGGCTGGCGCATCGAGTCCCTCGCTCAAATGCAGCAGCAGGCATGACGATTTGTCGACCTCGCGTTTGAAGGAGTCCCAATTCGTCGCGGCAATGTCGGGGATGTGTGTCGCCGCCCGCGGAAATTTCTTGTCCGCCGGGTCGTCCACGACGCGCATCGCACTGTGGTAATAGGTTTCGAGGTGATCGCCTTTCAGCGAGATGCCCTGGCTCGTGGTTACACCGCCCAGGAGGCACTTGGTTTCGACATAGCGGACGAGCGCGGCAAGCAGGTGGGGATCGTTCGATTTGGCGATCGTGCCCATTGGCCCCGAGACATGCGCGACATAATCGCGGTTGCTCTGCCATTGGCCGCGGTTCGAGAAGCGCTTCGGCACATCCCATAAGGGCAGCGCGTCGTAGCTGAGGTGATTGTGCAGCTCGATCAGCCCGGGATAAATGAACCCGCCGGTGTCGACGGAAGTCGCGCCCGAAAAGCCGGGCGGGGTCGGCGCGGCGCGGTCGGCCGCTGCTACAATCGTGTTCCCGTCGACATAGATCGCCCCGTTCGGCAACACGGTCGAGGCCGCGTCCATCGTCACGACGCAGCCCAGCAGCACGAACTTCACATCCGCCTCCTACCAAGCCCCGACACCAAATCGCGTCGTGAGCCTGGCACACAGCGGTTTCATTAACGTGTGACCGATTTCACTCGGAGGGCGAAAATTTTTGGGTCGCCGGACCCGAGGCTGCACGCTGTCTAGGGACAGATGTAGCCGGCGCCGCTCGGGTTCTTGAAGCAGCCGATCGATTCCGGGAGCACGCGCTTGGGCAGCCACAACACGACATCCGGCAACAGGATGCAAAAGGCAATCACTGCAAAGAAGACGATGTAGAGAGGCAAAGAGCGCACCAGCGCCAGCGAGAACCGGACATCCACAAATTTCGACGCCATCAGCAGCGCGATCCCATAAGGCGGCGTGATCAGCCCGAAGGCCAAGGTTACGATGATGACAACGCCCATATGCACCGGGTTGATGCTGCCGATCTCCGTCAGCTTGGTAATAATCGGCATGAAAATGATAATCGCGGGGATCGCGTCGACGAAATCGCCGATGATGACAAAGGCCGCGACCAGCAGAAACATGATGGTCGTCGGATCGGTGCCGGCATGCACCGTGATCCAATCGGAGACGAGATCGGGCCCGCGCAGATAGGCCAGCATCCAGCCAAACGCCGATGCGGCAGCGACGGTGATCAGCGGGATCGAATAAAGGAGCCCCGCCTTGGCGAAATCGAGCGGCAATTGGCTGACGTGCCGCCAATTGAGCGCGGGGATCGCCACGACCAGGATGTAGACGACCGCGACGAGCCCGGCTTCTGTCGGCGTGAACCAGCCGCTGAGGATGCCACCCATGATGATGATCGGGATGACCAGGGGCACGAGGGCGCCTCGGGCCGCATCCGCGAACTCCAACAGCGATGCGCGCTGCTTCATAAAGCCGACCGGGCCGAAGAAGTGGCTGTAGATCATCAGCCCGATCCCGACCAGCACGCCCGGCACCACTCCTCCGAGGAAGAGGCCACCAATCGAGACGTTGCCGGTGGCGCCGTAGACCACCGCCATGATGCTGGGCGGGATCAGATTCGCCATCGTCGAGGCGGAGGCGATCAGCGCCGCGGTGAAGCCGGGATCGTAACCCTCCCGCGCCATGGACGGCGCGAGCGTGCGCGACAGGACGGCCACGTCGGCCGAGGATGAGCCGGAGATCCCGGAGAAGAACATGCTGAAGAGCGTCACCACCTGGGCGAGGCCGCCGCGCACATGGCCGATCATGCTTTGCGACAGCCGGATCATCCGCTCCACGACATTGGCCGAGGTCATCAGTTCGCCCACGAGCAGAAAAAACGGCACGGCGAGCAGCGCCTCGGAATCGACGCCGTTGAACAACTGCCCGATGATCGAGGGCAGGCTTATCGGCGTTAGCATCGTTGCGACTAGCACACCGGCCGTCAACGCGAACGCCACCGGCACCCCGAGGTAGCCGAGGCCCAGAAAGAGGAAGGCCATCAGGATCAGAATCCAGCCGCTACTCACGGCGCGCGCCCATCACAGAACGTGGATCTCTTCATGCGCCAGCTCCGCCGATTCGAAGCCGTGCCGCCAGCCATTGATGAGCTGCTCGAGCGTGAACAGCGCGATCAGCACGCCGGAGATCGGGATCGCCGCATAGAGCGAGGCGATCGGCGTCATTGAGGGCATTCGGAAGCTGCCGAAGCCCTGCAGAAAATTGATCCAGCCAAACCACACCATGCAAAACGCGACCGCCAGGACAACGAGCCGATTAAAGGTTTCCGCCGCCAGCCGCGTCATTCCCCGCATCGTCTCGGTGATCGCCGAGAGATAGAGGTGGTCGTTGCGCCGGGTCGCCGCGGCGGCGCCAATAAAGATGCCGTAGACGAAGAAGGTGCTGGTCACCTCCTGCAGCCACAGCCATGGCGCGCCCAGGGTACGCGTCAGCACGTCGAAGAACACCGATGTGCTGAACCCCGCGAGGCAAACCCCGCACAGCACCATCGTCACCGCTTCGAGAACATCGAGCGCACGCCATTTGAGATGGCGCTGCGTCTCCAGAACAAGGCGGCTCGGCCGTCTCATTCGGCGTGGACAATCCGCCGGCTATTTCACCTCACGAACCAGCTTCAACAGCTCGACGGCGTGCGGACCGAGGGCGGCTGCGGTCTTGTCCTGGATCGGCTCGGCGATCTTCTGGAAGCCGGATTTGTCGACATCTTTGACAAATTTGACGCCCATCTTTTCGAGCTTCGCCGCGGATTCATGCTCGAGCTCGATCGCCTTCGTCGGTTCCAGCTTGTTGACCTCGTCCGCCGCCGCCTGCACCCATTTCTTCTCGTCGTCGCTGAAGCTGTTCCAGGCCTTGTCGCTGACCCAGATACAGTTGGCGTTTGCCTCGTGCTCCGACATCGACATGACCGGCGCCACCTCGTAATGCTTGTTCGACAGGTAGACATTGACGCCGTTCTCGGCGACATCGACGACGCCGGTCTGCAATGAGGTGTAGACCTCGCCGAACGGCATGTGCACGACCTGGGCGCCGTAGGCGCTGAATAGCGTGTCTTCGGTTGGTGTCGCCTGCACCCGCACCTTCAGGCCCTTCAGGTCGGCGATATTGTGGATCTCCTTCTTGCTATAGAAGTCGCGCAAGCCCAGCGTGATGGTCGTCAGCACCTGCGCGCCTTGAACGGTGTCCTTGATCATCTTGCGGAACGAGGCGACCACCTTCGGGTCGCTGATCGCCTTTTTCAGGTGATCCTCGCCGTTGAAGATGAAATGGATCGACAGCACGCCCGCCTCGGGCGAGAGAGTCGCCGCGTTGGCGCTGGCGGAGATGATGAAGTCGATATCGCCCGTCCGGACCTTCTGGAGCATCTGCGGCTCCTGGCCGAGCTGCGCGCCGGGGAACTGGTCGATGATCATCTCGCCCTTGCTCAGCTCCTTGAGCTTGGCGGCGAACACGTCCGCGGCATAGCCATAAGCGGTGGTATGCGGCTGGTCGTAGCCGAAGGTGAAATGACGCTCCGCCGCCTCAGCCGTCGCAACCATCGCGGCCGCTAAAAACGGCAAGAGAGCGAGTTGAAGGCTCTTGGCGCGCATCGGCTTCCCCCTATCCGGCTGCTGTGCCCGGTCCCGTCCTATCCTGCGGCCCGTCACGATAACGTCAAGCGGCTTCCGGGGCCGCTGCAAAAGCAATACGATCCGCTGCCGAGCGGGCGCTGGACCGAACCGGGTCGCCTGCGAACATAACGGAGGGGCTGATGAGCGGCAGGTCGCGGCGCGATTTTCTGAAGATAGCGGTGGCGGGCGCGGCCGGCGCGGCGTTCGCGCCGGGAAGGGGACAGGCCGCCGACAGGACCGTGACGCTCCTCCACGAAAGCTCGTTCATCAAGACCTTCGACGAGTACATGCAAAAGACGCTGGCCCCGGCTTATGAGAAAGAGACCGGGATCAAGGTCGTCTACGAGCTGACCAGCGTCGGGAGCCTGCCCACCCGGATCAGCACGGTCACGGAGACCGGCTCGGGCGCCGATGTCACGATGATCTTCCTGCTTTATCCATTCCTGTTCGCCGACAAGCTGATGGATGTCAGCGACATCGCCGAAGATATCGGCAAGAAGCAGGGCGGCTGGTACGACGCGGCCAAGGAAGCCGGCATCGTCAACGGCAAATGGAAGGCGGTCCCGCACAGCAATATCGGCCAGCTGATGAACTGGCGCACCGATTGGTTCAAGGAGGTCGGGGTCACGAAATTCCCCGACACCTGGGAGGAGCTCTACGA
>JBKOVT010000324.1:0-9790 GCA_046724035.1 Pseudomonadota bacterium
GTCGGGCAAATCGGCGATGATCACGACATCGTCCTCGCCGAGCGCGTAGTAGATGCATTCGAGCCGTCCGCCGACGCCTTCCACGACTTGGCGGACCGCTTGCTGGCGCCCGGAAGCCTTGTCCTTTTGCAGGCCCTTCAGGCCCTCGGCCGTATAGGACGCATGGATCAGATATTTCGGCATGACGCGTTCCTCCCGATCTTTTTCCCGCCTCGTTGGGCGGATGAGCGACTATAGCCCCGAGGTTCAAACCCCGGCGCGGATCTTATCGCTGATCGGCCGATAAAGGCGAACGCGCCGGTCACGGCGGGCGAGGTCGAGGAGCGGCGCCGGGTCGCTCAGCACCGCGAGACCGCATTCTTCGACGGTGCGGTCGAGCCCGACCCCGCGCAGCCACCTCACCTCCATATTGGGCGGCAAGGCGACGTCGCGCGCTCCCTCGAGCAGCAGCACCTGGCTGTCGGGCGGCACGTCGGGTGTCTCGTCGATGCCGTCCAGCAAATTGCGGCGCCAATTGGTCTGCAGTTCGCGCCATTCGCCCGTCGATGCGGGACCGCCCCGGTCGCGATAGGCCGCGCTCTCGAACATCTCGGGCCCGGAGACCTCATGCAAAGCGAGGTAAGGCGCGGGCGTCGGGTGGACCGCCTGGAACCGCTGCGAGGCGCGGAACCCCGGCACGCTCAGCAGCACCCGAATATGCGCCAGATACCAGGCATGCCACTCTTGGAGGCGCTCCGGATGCGGGAAATCCATTTCGACCATGTAGATCATCATTGTCCTCCCCGTCCCAGAACCCGCGCCTCAGCCGCGCGCCGGCCGCATCCCTGCCGCCGGGCCGCCACATTATCGACCATCTCGCCCCCCGTCAGCGCCGCGGGTAAAGTGGGCCGCCGCCGGCGGGATAGGCCGGCGAGAGAATGAGGTTGGGCATGGCCGAGGCGAAGCAGGATCGCCGAGATCGCGGCAGGGGCGGGGGGCCGCCGGAATTTCCGGAGCTGCTGCAACGTGCGGAGGCCCTGGTGCCCGTCCTGCGCGAGCGCGCCGGCAAGGCGGAGGAGCTGCGCCGCCTGCCGGACGAGACGATCGAGGATCTGCATCGCAGCGGCCTCTTCCGCATCCTGCAGCCGCGCCGGGTCGGCGGCAGTGAATTGCCGTTCCGCTCGATCGTCGAGCTGGGGTCGGTCATCAGCCGCGGCGACGGCTCGACCGGCTGGGTCCTGGCCAATCTCGCGGCGCACCACTGGCTCCTCGGCATGTGGCCGAAACAGGCGCAGGACGAGATCTGGGGCGAGTCGCCGGACAACCTGATCGGCTCGGCCTTGATCTTTCCGCGCGGCCGCGCCACTCCGGCCTCCGGCGGCTATCGCCTGACCGGCCGCTGGCCGTTTTCGAGCGGCGTCGATGCGGCGAGCTGGTGCCTTATCGGGGCGATCGTCCATGACCAGGAGGCCGGCACCAACGAGCCGCGCATCTTTGTGCTGCCGGCCAGTGATTTCACGATAATCGATACTTGGCACGTGATCGGTCTGGCCGGCACCGGCAGCAAGGATGTGGCGGTCGACGATGTGTTTGTGCCGGAATACCGCTCCGTGGCCGTCAGGGAGATCACCGGCGGCCCCAACCCGGGCAGCAGCGTCAACTCCTCCGTGCTGTATCAATTGCCGGCGATCAGCCTCTTCGCGTTCTGCATCGCCGGCGTCTCCCTCGGCATCGCTCAGGGCGCGATCGAGTATTTCACGCAAACGACAAAGACACGCACCAGCTACTACACCGGGCGCAACCTCGCCGATTTTGTGACCTTGCAGATCCATCTCGGCGAGGCCGGCGCGGTCGTCGATGCCGCGCGCTCGGTCATGCTCGGCGATTGCGACGAAGCGACCCGCATCGTCGAAGAGGGCAATGTGCCGAGCCTCGAGCAGCGGGCCCGCTACCGGCGCGACGGCGCCTATGCCGCGACCTTGTGCACGAAAGCGGTCGATGTCTTGTTTCAGGCGACCGGCGGCGGCGCGATTTATGCACGGAACCCGCTGCAGCGCGCGTTCCGCGACGTCCATGCCGCGAATGCGCATTACGTGCTGAACTGGGATATCAACGGCGCGATGTACGGCCGCGTGGCGCTCGGCCTCTCGCCCGACGCGACGATATAGCGGGTTCGGGGAATGGCAGTGTCAAAGGATCTTCCCGGCAGCCACCAGGCGCTGGTGCACAGCACCTCGGCCGAGGGCTTCAACACCCGCGAGTTGCGCAACGCGCTCGGTTCCTTCGCGACCGGCGTCACGATTATCACGACGCGCGACCGCGACGGCAAACCGCACGGCATGACAGCCAATTCCTTCAGCTCGGTGTCGCTGAACCCGCCCCTGGTGCTGTGGAGCAGTTCGCTTTACGCGCAGAGCCTGCCGGCGTTTCAGGAAAGCCCGCATTTCTGCGTGAATATTCTTGCTTACGACCAGATCGAGCTTTCCAACAAATTCGCCAAGCAGGCCGACGACAAGTTTGTCGATGTCGACCACATCATCCCGGAGAGCGGCGCGCCGGTCATCGTCGGCTCGGCGGCCCATTTCGAGTGCCGCAACGAATTCCGCCATTACGGCGGCGACCACATCATCTTCATCGGCCATGTCGAGCGCTTTGCTTACACCGACAAGCCGACCTTACTGTTCTGCCGCGGCAAATACATGCGCGGCGAACCGATCCTGCAGGACTGAGGCGGCCTATGCCCGAGCCGGTCAAAAGCATTGGGGTCATCGGGCTCGGCATCATGGGCGGCGCGATCGCGCGCAATTTGATCGCGGCCGGGTTCCGGGTCGGCGGTTTCGATATCGATAAGGGCCGAGCAGCCGCAGCCGCCGCGTCGGGTGTCGCTCTGCGCGGTTCGGCAGCGGAGGCCGCCGACGGCGCCGATCTCGTGCTGACGAGCCTGCCGAGCATCGCGGCGCTGGACGAGACGGCGGAAGCGCTTGCCGCGAAGCCGAGGCCGGGGCTCATCCTTGCCGAGATCAGCACCTTCCCGATCGACGCGAAGGAGCGGGCGCGCGACCGGCTCGCCGCCGCCGGTATCGCCATGCTCGATTGCCCGCTCTCCGGTACTGGCGCGCAGGCCGTGACCGGCGATCTCGCGCTCTATGGCAGCGGCGACGAGGCGGCGTTTGCGCGCTGTCGTGAGGCCTTCGCCGGCTTTGCTCGGGTCAGCCATTATCTCGGCGCCTTCGGCAATAGCAGCCGCATGAAATTTGTCGCGAACCTGCTCGTCGCGGTGCATAACGCGGCGGCCGCCGAGGCGATCGTGCTGGGCACCAAGGCGGGGCTCGACCCCGAGCGCATCCTCGAAGTCATTAGCAGCGGCGCCGGCAATTCGCGCATCTTCGAATTGCGCGGGCCCATGATGGCCAAGGGTGTCTACACGCCGCCGACCGCGACGATGCATGTTTTACAAAAGGACAGCGCGATTATCGCCGAATTCGCCCATGCGCTCGGTGTCGCAACGCCGATGCTCGACGCCGCCGCGCCGCTTTACGACGAGGCCGAGGCGCAGGGCTATGCCGAAGAAGATGTCGGCGCCGTGCACGCGGTGTTGGCGCGCCGCGCCGGCCTGCCGACGAGAAAATAGGAGAACCGATCCGATGCTGACCGACGCGCAGCGCACTGCCTATGAGCGCGATGGCTTCATCGTCGTGCCGGATGTGTTTTCGCCGGCCGAGATCGGCGAATTGCGCGCCGTCACCGACGAGTTCGTGCGCAACGCCGCCGCGGTCACCGCGAACGACGAGGTCTACGACTTCGAAGATACGCATTCGCGCGAGGAGCCGCGGGTGCGCCGACTGAAGGCGCCGCATCTGATCCATCCTGCGTATTTCCGCGCCAGCCGCAACGATAAGGTCGTCGCGATCCTGAAGGAGCTGTGGGGCTCGGTGCGGTTCGATACCGGGAAGCTCAACATGAAATCGGCGGGTTTTGGCGCGCCGGTCGAATGGCACCAGGATTGGGCCTTCTATCCGCACACGAATGACGATCTCGCGGCGGTCGGCATCATGCTCGACGATGTCGATAGGGAGAACGGGCCGATGCTCGTCGTGCCCGGCAGCCACAAGGGACCCGTTTACGACCATCACGGGCCGAATGGCCGGTTCTGCGGCGCGATGGATCCGGCAAAGCTAGCCCAAGAGGGGCGCGACATCGACCTCTCGCGCGCCGCTCCGTGCCTCGGAAAGGCGGGCTCGGTGACGGTGCACCATGTCCGTGCGGTGCATGGCTCCGCGACGAATTTCTCGGGCCGCGAGCGGCGCTTCCTCTTGTTTCAGTACCGCGCCGCCGATGCCTGGCCGCTGCTCGGCTTCAAGGATGGCATCGAAAAATTCGACGAACTCTTGCTGGCGGGCGCGCCCACATTGGAGCCGCGCCTCGCACCGGTGCCGGTCAGGCTGCCGCTGCCGCCCGCCGAGCATCAGGGCTCGATTTACGAGAACCAGCGCGCCAGCGGCCGCCGGTACTTCACGCCGGCCGCGGAGCAGGCCGTCGCCGCGGAGTAGCCAGTGCTCAGGCGGCGTCGTGGAAGATAATGCCGAGCGTAAAGCGGTGGCCGGAACGCAGGCGGCTGACGCCGTGGCGCATGGTGACCCGGTAATCGCCGCGCGTGCCGGCGACCGGGCGGTAATTGACCGCGAACAGCACCGCGTCACCCTGATCGAGCGGCACGACTTCGCCTTTTGACTGCATGCGCGGCCGCTGCTCGACGAGCAGGAACTCGCCGCCGTCGAAATCCTCGCCAGGCTTGCTCAGCAATACCGTCGCCTGGATCGGGAAGACGAGCTCGCCATAAAGGTCCTGGTGCAGACAGTTGTAGTCGCCCGCCTCGTATTTGAGGATTAAGGGCGTCGGGCGTTGCTGCCCGGCAGCGTGGCAGCGCTTCAGATACGCATCGAGCGTTGCCGGAAAGCGCGGTTCCAGCGACAAGCGCTCGTGCCAGTGGTTGGCGAGGCGCGCGAGGGTCGGATACAGCGCGTCGCGCAATTCGGCGACAAGCGGCGGCAGCGGGTAGCGTAGATATTTGTATTCGCCGCGCCCGAAATTGTGCCGCGCCATGACAACTCGCGAGCGGAACGCCGGCTCGTTCTCATAGAGCCCCGCGACGCCGCGGCATTCGCGCTGGTTCAATACTCCCGGAATGACCGCATAGCCGCGCTCGTCGAGCCCCGCCAGCAGCTCCGGCCAAGCGCCTTCACTCGGCAGCCGCATCCGCCATCACGGTGCCGCGTTCGCGGTCTAGCAGCGCGCGCTTGCGCTCGACGCCCCAGCGATAGCCGGCGAGATCGCCGTCGCGGCGCACGACGCGATGGCACGGCACAACGACCGCCAGCTTGTTGCTGGCGCAGGCCTGCGCGACGGCACGTACCGATTGCGGCTGGCCGAGCGCGGCGGCGATGTCGCTGTAAGTCGCTGTCTTGCCCGGCGGAATTTTCTGCAATGCGCGCCACACCCGCGCCTGAAAGGCAGTGCCGCGGATGTCGAGCGGCAGGTCGAGCGTGTCGCCGGGTCGGGTGATATAGCGCACGACCCGCTCGGCCCAGCCGGACAGCGCGGCATCGGCCGGCAGCAATTCCGCGCTCGGGAAGCGCCGCCGCAAGTCGCTTTCCAGGGCGGCGCGGCTGTCCGCGAGGGCCGTCATGCAGATGCCGCGCTCGGTCGCCGCGACGATCGCCCAGCCCAGCCAAGTCGAGACGATCGTGTAGCGGATCGTCTCGCCGCGGCCGCCGCGCCGGCGCGCGGCCGGCGTCATGCCGAGCCCGTTCGGCGCCGCCTCATAGGCCCGCGAGCTGGCGCCAAACCCGGCGCCATAGGCGGCCTCGGCAATTCCCTCCCCGGCATCGAGCCGGTCGGCGAAACGGCCGAGCCGGTGCGCCTTGCCCCATTCGCGCGGTGTCGCGCCGGTGATTTGCTTGAAGACGCGGTGGAAGTGAAAGCGGCTGATCCCGGCGGCGTCCGCCAGCTCTGACAGGCTCGGCAATTCGTCGCGGGCGCGGATCAGGTCGCAGGCGCGGCCGATCGCGGCGATGTGGCGGTCGGCTTGCGAGCCCTCATTCGGCCGGCAGCGCTTGCAGGGCCGGAAGCCGGCGGCTTCGGCCGCGGCGGTGCTCTCGTAAAACGCCACATTTTTGCGGCGGGGCTGGCGCGAGGCGCAGCCCGGCCGGCAATAGACCCCCGTCGTCCGGACCGAATAGAAGAAATGGCCGTCCTGCGTCGCGTCATGCGCGATAACCGCCGCCCAGCACTGGTCTTGGTTGAGCATCTCGAACTCCCTACCAGACATGGCGTCAATCTGGCGAGGAAGCGAGCCCCCCTCTACCCGCGGATTGCTTTTATATTCGAGTTCTCTCCATACCGCGGGCCGTCAATTCGGGCAGTAACGCTTCGGCAGCATCGCATGGATGCCCTTGTTGCCGTCGACGAGCTGGGTCACCCGCATATCGACCGCGAGGCTCGAAAACATATAGGCGTCGGAGGCGGGCAGGCCGAGGCGCTCGCCGATCAGTTTGATCATCTCGCGCAGCGCGTCCTTCGCGGCGTCGTCGAGATCCTCGTTGAACGCCATCGTCACGTGGTGCGTCGGCGTCTCGGCGCGCGGCAAGGTGAAATGCAGATCCTTGCGCAGGGTCAGCCGGAACGTGCCGCTCAGCGCGGTTTCGAGCGCCGTCACGCAGACCTCGCCATCGCCCTGCACGCCATGGCCGTCGCCGCAGGAGAACAGCGCGCCCGGCGCCCAGACCGGCAGATAGAGCGTCGTCCCGGCGACCAGCTCCTTCAGATCCATGTTGCCGCCGAACTCGCGCGGCTGGATCGAGCTGCAGGCCCCGTAAACCGGCGGCGGCGCGACACCCATGACGCCGAAGAACGGCGCGAGATCGATCTCGGCCCCCCATGGCAGGGTCGCGACGCCGCGCTGGCGGTCGATCGTGCTGTGGATCGTTTTGCGGATCGGGAAATCCTCGGGCAGCGTGCCGGCGAGCGGACGGATCCGCGTGTAGCCCCAATTCTGCCGCGGCTCGATCGACAGAATGTCGACCTGCAGGACATCGCCGGGTTGGGCGTCCTCAATCGCGATCGGCCCGGTCAGAATATGAGCGCCGAGCTTTGGGGTCAGCGCGTCGAGGATCGCGCGGTGGTCGGCGAGGATTTCGAAACGCGAGCCGGCGGGCAGCACCTCGGGCCCGCCCGAGACGCAATCGACGCTTACGGTGTCGCCGGACGCCAACGTCGCGACCGGCTTCAAACCGGCATCGAAAAAGCCCCAATGGCAATGCTCCGGTCGGCACGACACGGTGTGATGCTGCGACATCGCCGATCTCCCTTGCTTCGCTTTGGCTGGCTCGATTTGTAATTATGCCGCCAGGCGGCTCCGAGGTTGCAAAAAATCTAGGTCCCGGCATAGGCCGGGCCTATTCCGAGGCGCCGCCGAACGACCGGCGAGGGGCGAATCATCACGCGTATCGTTGGATGCCCGACGCGTGCAGCGCGCCGGCATAGGTCGCGTAGACTCGACGCTCGGCAAAGGGCTTGGCAGCGGCGGTAAAATTTCGCTTTCTGTGCGGGATGGGAACAGCAGCGACACCACCGTGCGACAGAGCGCGATAGGCAAACCCGCGCCGCTCGGCGAAGCGGCGCTCTATCTGCCGGTCAAGCGCTTCTTCGAGAACAGCGGCTTCGATGTGAAGGGCGAGGTCAATGGCTGCGACCTCGTCGCATGCCGCGGCGACGAGCCGCCGGTCATTGTCGAACTGAAACTGCGCTTTACGCTGTTGCTCGTGCTGCAGGGGATCGACCGGCTGGCGATCAGCGAGCGCGTCTATCTCGCGGTGCCGCGCCCGCCGCGCCGGGCCCGCGGGCTGTCGCCCGAGGCGCCAGGCGTGCGGCGGCTGTGCCGGCGGCTCGGGCTCGGGCTCTTGCTGGTCGGGCGGCGCAGCGGCACGATCGCGATCCTCGAAGAGCCGGTGCCGTACCGGCCGCGCCGATCCGCGGATCGCAGCGCGCGGCTCCTCGACGAATTTACGCGGCGCGCTGGAGACGGGAATATCGGCGGCCGCAACCGCACGCCGATTATGACTGCTTACCGAGAGGATGCGCTGCGCTGCGCTACCGTGCTCGCCGACGGGCCGATGCCGCTGAAGGCATTGCGCGCCGCGACCGGCGTCGCCGATGCCGCCGCGATCCTGCAGCGCGATGTCTATGGCTGGTTCCGGCGGCTCGGCCGCGGCACCTACGGGTTGACGGAAGCGGGGCAGGCGGCGCTCAGGCAATTCGCCGAGACGGTCGCGCTGCTCACCGCCACCGCCGAGCCGGCGGCCGCGTAATGGCGCGAGCCGGTGATGCTCATTTGCGCGAGCTGATCGCCGATTATTTTGGCGTCAGCTCGCGCCTGCGTACGCTGCGCCATACCGACGCGTTCGGCGCGGCGATCTTTGTTGTCGATTTCGACCGCGGCCCGCGGCATTACCGCACCCTCGGATCGTTCGGCCCGAATTTCGGCGGCGCCGCGCCCGGCGAGCCGCAGGTCACCGAGCAATCGAGCATGGATCTGCTCTACCCGGCGCAGCTCGTCTTTCACTACGAGCGGCTGATGTCATTAGCCTTCGCGCTGTGCGAGCAGCCGGTCAGCGCGCTCCTCCTCGGCGTCGGCGGCGCCGCGATGTGGCGCTTTCTGCGCGCCTATCTGCCGGAATGCGCGCCGATCCTCGTCGACAACGACGAGGCGGTCGTCGCGATCGCGCGGCGCTGGTTCTATCTGAGCCAGGCGGTCATCATCGATACCGCCGAGCGCTTCTTGGCCGGGACCAAGGATCGCTACGATGTGATCCTCGTCGATCTTTACAATGCGCAAGGGCCGGCGCTGTTCGACGAGAGGTTCTGGCGCCGCTGCATGGACGCGCTGGCGCCCGGCGGCTGCATGGCGACAAACTGGGCAGATTTTGCGGTCAACCAGGCGGTCAGGCCGATGGCCGACGCGCAACAGAAGCTGGCGCAGCGCCGAGGTCTCGATACCTATTTCGTGACGCGCCGCGGCTTCCGCGACAATCTCGTGCAATATCTACCGACCGGTCCCGAGCGCGAGCCGGAGGCGATCACCGGCGCCCTCGAACGCTTCGCCCGCGCGCGGCACCTACCCGACCGCGGCCGCGGCATCCTCGAACACTGCATCATCGCGCCGCGCTTCCCGATCGGCAGCTGATCGGGAAACGGGCGCGCCGCGGCTCAGGCGTGCTGCGCGCGGTAATAGGTGTTGCGCAACACGCGGCCGGGCAGCGCACCGGTGTGCTTGCCCTCGTCGAGCAAGACCTGGCCGTTGACGATCGTCATGTGGATGCCCTGGGCCGGCTCCTTGATGCGTTTGGCGCCGGTCGGGAAATCGTGCAGCACTTCGAGCGGCAGCGGTTTCACCGTGTCCGGATCGAAGATGACGATGTCGGCGACCATGCCGGGGCGCAACAGGCCGCGGTCATGGAGGCCGAAGATCGAGGCGGACTCGAAGGTCAGCCGGCGCACCGCCTGCTCGAGCGTCAGGATGCCCTTCTCGCGTACCCATTCGCCGAGGAGACGCGTCGAGAAGCCGTAGCCGCTCTGGAACTGCACATGCGCGCCGCCATCCGACAGACCGATCACGGCGTTCGGATAGGTCAGGATCTTTGCGACGGCCTCGTCATCGACATTGATCTCGCCATGCAGCCATTCGGTGTCGAGGTTCTCCTCAATCGCGAGATCGAGGAAGCAGTCGATAATGCCCTTGCCCTGCGCCTTGGCG
>JBKOVT010000194.1:0-9648 GCA_046724035.1 Pseudomonadota bacterium
CTCGCGGAAAATGATCTCGAAACGGCGGCGGACCCCGTCATTGTGCGACGGCAGCAGCCCTTCGCGGCTGACGAGCGTCACGTCGGGCGGCCTCGGCAGCAGCCGAGTGAGACGTTGCTGCGCCGATACCGCCAATTCGACTCCGCCGGCGCCGCCACCGACGATGGCCAGCCGCATGTGGCCAAGCTCTCGGGCGCGGTCGAGGAGCGCCTCCCAGCGCTCGCCGAAGCGGTCGATCGGCTTGACCGACACGGTGTGCTCGGCGGCGCCGGGCACATCGGCGCGCGGTGTCGAGCCGATGTCGAGCGATACGATGTCATACCGGATTGGCGGGTGCGCGCGGCAGATGACTTGGCGCTCCCCGCGGTCGAGGCCGACGGCTTCGTCATGGATCAGCCGCGCGTCGGCGAAGCGCGCCAGCCGCACCAGATCGATATGGCATTCGGCAAAGCTGTAGAGCCCGGCGACGTAGCCCGGCAGCATGCCGGAATAGGACGTCTCGACATCGCGGGTGATCAGGGTGAGGCGCACCCCCGGGACCGGCCGCATGCCGAAGCGCTTCAGCACATGGACGTGGGCATGGCCGCCGCCCACCAGGACCAGATCCCGTGCGATCGGTACGCTCTGCTGCATCCAACGCACTATGCCCGAGCGGCCGGTTTTCCGCCAATTCCCTCGGTGCTGGCAGGGGTCTCTGGTCCCTAGGCTACCTTGAGCCGAACTACCACTGCGCAGTAGTTTCGAACGATTTTGCCAATTTCGGCGTTTATTGCTGTTGAGCGATGGCCGCCCCGACGAAACTCCCGACCCAGAGCGGCGCCGCGCTTCCCGGTAATTCCGCCCTGTTTCTGCTCGACCCGGACGGCAACATCACGGGCTGGACCGGCGCGGCCGAGGCGGCCTGCGGCTATCCGCCGGAGGAGCTGCGCGGAACGGCGCTCGATCGGCTGTTCACAACCCAGGCGGCGGCAGGGGACATTGGCGCGGCCCTGCGCAAGGCGCGCCGGGACGGCCGGTTCAGGGGCGAGGGATGGCTCACGCTAAAAGCCGGCGAACGGATCCAGGCATCGTTGGAGATCGAGTGCTTGCGCGCCGGAACCGGCGTCATCGCGGGGTTTGCGGTCACGGTGGGTGATCTGGCGACCCGACGGCAGGACGAAACCGAACTCGCGGATAGCGAGCAGAAGTTCCGCATGCTGGTGCAGGGCGTCACCGATTACGCGATCTATATGATCGACCCCCGGGGCTACATCACCAACTGGAACCTCGGCGGCGAACGCATCAAAGGCTACCGGGCGGAGGAGGTCATCGGCGGCCATTTCTCGCAATTCTACATGCCGGAAGATCGCGCCGCCGGCATTCCGGCCCGGGCCTTGGAGATCGCCGCGAGGGAAGGGCGCTACGAGGGCGAGGGCTGGCGTATCCGAAAAGACGGCACTCGGTTCTGGGCCGGCGTCGTTATCGATCGCATTCTCGACGCCGACGGCAAGCTCGTCGGTTTTGCGAAGATCACCCGCGACATGACCGAAAAGCGGCGCGCCGAAGAAGCGCTTGAACAGGCGCGCGCCGCACTGGCGCAAGCGCAGAAAATGGAAGCGGTCGGGCAGTTGACCGGCGGGGTCGCGCATGATTTCAACAATCTCCTGACGGTGATTACGAATAGCCTGGACCTGCTCGAGGCGCGCCTACGGCTTAATCCTCAGACAAAGCGGATCATCGACAGTGCACAGCGCGCCGCCGAGCGCGGTGCGCGTCTGACCGGGCAGTTGCTGGCTTTTGCGCGCCGCCAGCCGTTGCGCCCCGAGATCCACAACATCAACGCCTTGATCGAAGGGTTCGAAGCGGTGCTGCGCCGCGCCTGCCCGGAGCCGATCGAGATCGAGATGGCGCTCGATCCGAGGCTACTGGCGGCCAACATCGACAGCGCGCAATTCGAGACCGCGCTGTTGAATCTGATTGTCAATGCCCGCGACGCGATGCCGAAGGGCGGCAGCGTGCGCATCTCCACCGGCCGCAAGAAGTTGGGAGCGGCGGAGGCAAAGGCCCTATCGGAACTCCCGCCGGGCGATTACGTCACGGTTGCGGTCGCCGATACCGGCGAAGGTATGGCGGCGGAGGTGGTGAGCCGGGCTTTCGAGCCGTTCTTCACGACCAAGGAGGTCGGGAAAGGCAGCGGACTTGGGCTCAGCCAGGTCTACGGCTTTGTCACTCAATCGGGCGGGCATGTTGCGATCGACAGCAAGCCGGGCGCCGGCACGACCGTCCAGCTTTATCTACCGGCCGCGCCGGCCGATGCAACGGGCCGCAGCGCGAGGGACCCGCATCGGGCAACAACCCCGCCGGTGGGCCGCATCCTCGTCGTCGAGGACGATCCCGAAGTACTCGATGTGACCGTCGAAATGCTGCGCACGCTTGGCTGGGAGGTGTTGACTGCGCCGGACGGCCCGAGCGGCCTGTCGGTGTTGCGCCGGGACGCCGACATCGATGTGCTGTTCAGCGATATCGTCATGCCGCGCGGCATCAACGGCGTCGAACTGGCCCGAGAGGCGCGCCGGCTGCGGCCGGAATTGCGGGTATTGCTCGCTTCGGGCTATCCCGCTTCGGCGCTCCCCGCCAGCAATGCGGGCAGCGAAGACGGCGAATTCCCGTTTCTCAGCAAACCGTACCGCGCGTCGGAGCTGGCGCGGAAATTGCGGGCGATGCAGCCGCGAGCCCGAACCCGATAGCGCGAAGCCTTACTCCTGAAAATCGAAGCGGTAGGCGCTGCCGTGTGGGCGGATCCAGCCGGCGGTCGGAGCCGGGAAATGCGCCGGCAGGATCAGCGCGCCGCTATCGGCATGCTCCTGAACCAGCCGTGTGCGGCTGACGCGCGATCCCTCCGGATCGGTGCAGGCCATCGTCGACCATTCCGGCTTCAGGCATTGCAGCGGGTGATGCAGCACGTCGCCGATAAAGACGCCGCGCTGGCCGCCTGACCGGGCGTGAATCACGATGTTGCCCGGGGTATGGCCGGGATAGCCCTCGAACCAGAGCCCGTCATCGAGCGCGAAATCGTCGCCGACGAGAAGCGCCTGGCCCGTCTTGACCACCGGCAGGACGCTGTCGCCAAAAGCCCGCGCATGCGGCGTATCGACGCCGCTGTCGTGGACACCCTGCCAATGGTCGTATTCGCGCTTCGCCACGACGTAGCGCGCCTTTGGGAAGGTCGGGACCCACTGGCCGTCGGCTAGGCGGGTGTTCCAGCCGACATGATCCCAGTGCAGATGCGTGCACATGACGTAGTCGACATCTTCCGGCTTGACGCCGAGACGCGCCAGATCGTCGATGAATGGGCTCTTCATGCGATGGAATTGCGGCCGGGTGGGGCGCTCCTTGTCGTTGCCAATGCAGGCATCGACCAGGATCGTATGGCGGCCGGTTTTGATGACAAAGCTGTGGAAGCTGAAGATCAGCTTGCCGGTGCCCGGTTCGATCAGCCGCGGGCCCAGCAGCGCCGCATTCTCCTCGACCACCGTCGGGTCGAAATCGGGAAAGAAGTCGCCGGGGGCGAAAAAGGGGCCCTCATAATCGGCGACGCGGGCGATTTCGAAATTGCCGATCCGAGTGGGCTGCATTTGTCCTCGCTGGGTCAAAAGGCGGCGGGTGCCGGACTGTAGCGCTCTCCTGTGTCGAGTGACCAGCCCGTGCCGAATATCACAACAGGCGAGCGGGGCCCGTTGCTCCGCAATCCAAGGTTCGGGTACGGTTGCATACAATCGCAGGCATTTCGAACAGCGGAGGTGCCCATATGCGCGCCGTCCTAATCGCCCTTCTCCTCGCCTTGAGCTTTCCGGCCTTCGCGCAAACCGACAGTTCAGCGAAACCGGCACCGAGCGCCCGGACCCGGGGCGGCGACATCACGAAAGACGAATATATCGAGCGCGCCCGCCGTGCCGCGGAACGGCGCTTCGACAAGATGGATGCCAACCATGACGGTGTCTTGACGGCCGACGAGCGGCGGGCCGCTCGCGAGGAACGGGCGGCGCGCCGCACCGCGCGCCAGACAGCGCAGCCACAGTGACGGCACGAGCGAGAGGCGCTACTATCGCCGCGCGCTGCACCGCATAGGAGCGCCTTCCATGCCCGACGATCTCAAAACAGTCTCCCGCACCCAATCCGCATTGCGGGTCAAGGGTCTCGATCATGTCGTTCTGCGCGTCGCCGACATGGACCGCGCGATCGGTTTTTACGAACAGGTGCTGGGTCTCCACATCGAGCGCCGGCTCGAATCGATCGGGCTCGTGCAACTGCGTGCCGGGACCGCGATGATCGATCTTGTGCCGCGCACCGAGGACGAGGAGGAAGGCCGGAACATGGACCATTTCGCGGTCCGCATCGACGAGATGGACGTCCCAGCGATTACCGCGCACCTGAAAGCGCAAGGCATCGATCCCGGTGAGGTTCGGCGGCGCTACGGCGCCGAAGGCTACGGATCGTCGATCTACATTACCGATCCCGACGGCAACACGGTCGAGCTGAAGGGACCGCCCGAAACCGCCGCCTAGCCCTCACAGCCGCTTTTCGAGGAAGCCGGCCATCCGCTCCCAGGCCTGGTTGGCGCTCGCGAGATCGTAGGCCGCGCTGCGCTCGTTGAAGAAGGCATGCGCCGCGTCGTAGCGGTAGATTTCGTAGGTCGCGCCGGCTTGCTGCAAGGCGGTCTCGAGCTGATCGACCGCCGCCGGCGTGCACCAATCGTCCTGATTGGCGAAATGCCCCTGGAACGGGATCTTGATCTTCGCCGGGTCGGCGAACTCCTTGGGCGGGATGCCGTAAAAGCAAACCGCGGCTGAGACGTCCGGAACGTGGACCGCGGCGGCGATCGTCAGCGCGCCGCCCATGCAGAACCCCATCACTGCGACCTTGCCGCTCGTCCCTTTCAGGTGCTGCGCCGCGCCGCGTAGATCTTGATGGGTCGCGTCGGGGAAATTGAGGTTGCTCATCAGGTGATTGGCCTCGTCCGGCACGGCCGTCAGCTGGCCCTTGTAGAGATCGGGGGCAAGGGCGTTGTAGCCGGCGCGCGCGAAACGGTCGGCGACGCCGCAGATCTGGTCGTTGAGACCCCACCATTCCTGGATCACGACGATCCCCGGCCGGCCCTGTCCGGCGGTCGCGAGGTAGCCCTTGGTCTTGCCGCCGTCGGGGCGGGCAAATTCGATCATCGCACCCATCAGACGTCTCCTCTCTACCTGTTTCGCGGCAGGATGCCGCCGCCTTCCCCTCAATGCAATCGGTCGCACCCTCCCGGTCGCCTTGAGACGATCTGCTGTCATGCCCGTTCTACTTACGAGTGCAGTGTCACAGAACTGTCAAAAATGGATCTGTCGAAAAAGATCAAGACGGCGCTCGACGAGACCCGGATCCTGATCCTCGGGGCTCAGATCCTGCTCGGTTTTGAGCTGCGCTCGGCGTTCAGCGAAGGCTTTGACCAATTGCCGGGTCACGCGAAGCATATCGAGGCGCTCGCGCTGATCCTGATGACAATCTCGGTCGCGCTGATGATCACGCCCGGGCCCTACCACCGCATCGTCGAGGGCGGACGAGACAGCGGCTCGCTTTATCAGGTGACGACGACAATCTCCGATATGGCGCTGCTGCCCTTTGGGCTGGCGCTCGGCCTCGACATCTTTGTCAGCATCGAGCACGTGTTCGGCAGCGCGACGGGGATCGCCGCGGGCGTCGCCGCCGCAATCGTGTCGCTCGGGATGTGGTACGGCCTGCCGCGCGCGGCCGCGACGCGAACCGGGCAGAAAGAGCGAAGCATGACCGAAGCGCAGCGCAATGAGCGGCCGCCGACGCCGCTGCATGTCAAAATCGAGCAGATGCTGACCGAGGCGCGCGTCATCCTGCCGGGCGCGCAGGCGCTGTTCGGGTTCCAGTTGGCGATCGTGCTGACCCAGGCCTTCGAGAACCTGCCGGACCGCTCGCGCCTGGTGCATGCGGTCAGCATCGGACTGGTCGCGCTCGCGATCATGCTGCTGATGGCGCCTGCCGCCTATCACCGCATCGTCTATGCCGGCGAGGATTCGCAAGACATGCACCGCGTCGGCAGTGTGATGATCACGGTTGCGACGGCGCCGCTCGCGCTCGGGCTCGCCGGCGACATCTACGTCGTCATCGGCAAGATCATCGGCCCGGAAATGGGGGTCGCCGCCGGCGTGTTCGGCCTGATCGTGTTGATCGGCTTGTGGTACGCCTACCCGCTCGCGGCTGCCGCGATGCGCCGCGACGCTCCCGGCGAGGCTCAAGCAAAGCCCTCCGGCCAACGCAGCTGATTTTCCAGGAACAGCGCGACAAGGCGCTCGCAGCCGGCGCGGTCGGCTTCGTCGAAGCGGCCGGGAATCGGGCTGTCGAGATCGAGCACGCCCAATGCGCGTTCCGCCTGAAGAAGCGGCACGACGAGCTCCGAGCGTGATGCCGGATCGCAGGCGATGTGTCCCGGAAATTCATGGACGTTCGGAACGACGATAGCGGCGCCGCGGGCGGCGGCGGCGCCGCAGACACCCTCGCCCCACGGGATGCGGATGCAGGCCGGCTTGCCTTGAAACGGGCCCAGCACGAGTTCGTTTTGCTGCCTGAAATAGAAACCGGCCCAGTTGAGATCGGGAAGGCCATTAAAGATGAGCGCCGCAATATTGGCGCTGTTGGCGATCAGATCGCGCTCGCCCTCGATCAGCGCCGCCAGCTGTCTCGCAAGCTCGTCATAGAGGCGGGCCTTGTCCCCGGACATCACCTGAGCTCCGTCGCATTTTGCAGGCGAGGATAAGCCCCTCTCCCGCATTGCGGGAGAGGGGCTTATTCTCGCGTGATGAACCTGTCCCGTCGGATGTTCCTGCTCTCTGCCGCTATAATGCCGGCCATGGCTAATCATGCTGGCGCTGCACCGGTGTCGCTGAACTATGCCGCCGGCCGGCTCTCCTGGCCGGGGGGCGAGGCGCGCGCCGTCTGCGGCCGGGGCGGCGTGCGGGCCGACAAGCGCGAGGGCGACGGCGCCAGCCCCGAGGGCACGTTTCCGCTGCTCTATGGCTTTTACCGGGACGACCGGATTGCGCGCCCCGAGAGCGGCCTGACGCTCACTGCCCTGCAGCCGAATGATGGGTGGGTCGATGATCCCGCCGACCTCAACTACAACCGGCTCGTCAAGCTGCCCTATGCAGCGAGTCACGAGACAATGTGGATGGCCGAGCCGCTCTATGACCTTGTCGTCGTGATCGGCTACAACACCGATCCGGTCGTGCCGGGCCGCGGCAGCGCGATCTTTCTGCATGTCGCGCGCGAGGATTTTGCCCCCACGGCCGGCTGCATCGCGATCCCGTGCGAGCCGTTGGCGCGATTGTTGGGCTTGCTCGGGCCGGGCAGCACGATCACGATCCGGGCCTGACCGCGGCTCGCCCGCCCGGCGGATCGAGGAGGAGAGATGGGTCTCGCCGTCGCGATCCAAATGGATCCGATCGACACGATCAACATCGATGCGGATTCGACCTTTGCGCTGGCGCTCGAAGCGCAGGCGCGCGGCCATGCGCTCTACCATTACCTGCCGCAGGCGCTGACCTTGCGCGACGGTCGCCTCTATGCGCGCGGCCGGCCGCTCGAAGTCTTTCGCCGACACGGCAACCATCACCGCTTCGGCAATTTCGAAGAACTGGACCTGGCCGGGTTCGACATTGTGCTGATGCGCCAGGACCCGCCCTTCGACATGGCCTACATCACGGCGACGCATCTCCTCGAATTGCTGCCGGAAGACGGACCGCTCGTCGTCAACGATCCGGCCTCGGTGCGCAACGCGCCGGAAAAGCTCTTTGTATTGCATTTCAAGGAGCTGATGCCGCCGACCCTCCTGACGCTCGATCCCAACGAGATCCGCGCCTTTTGGAAAGAGCATGGCGAGATCGTGCTGAAGCCGCTGTTCGGCAATGGCGGGGCCGGCGTGTTTCATCTGCGGCCGGGCGACGACAATCTCAATTCGCTCCTCGAAATGTATGCGCTGGTGCATCGCGAGCCGGTCATGGTGCAGCGCTATTTGCCCGAGGTGCGGCAGGGCGATAAGCGCATCATCCTCGTCGAGGGCGAGCCGAAGGGCGCCGTATTGCGGGTGCCGCCGGAGGGCGAGGCACGCGCCAACCTGCATGTCGGCGGTCAGGCCGTGAAGACCGAGCTGACCGCGCGCGAGCGCGACATTTGCGCCGCGATCGGGCCGAGCCTGCGTGAACAGGGGCTCGTCTTTGTCGGCATCGACGTCATCGGCGACTACATGACCGAAATTAATGTGACCTCGCCGACCGGCATCCAGGAGATCGCCCGGCTCGACGGCATCGATCTCGCGGCGCCGATCTGGGACGCGATCGAGGCGCGGTTCGCCGCCCAGGCCAATCGCCGTCCGGCTTAGGTGGAATAACACACGGAGGAGCTGATGCCCGATGCTTCGGGTTCCGATCCGGGCCGCGGCGGGGGGCCGCGGCGCGAGGCACGCAATGTGTTGGGCGAGCCGCTTGCGGAGTGCTGCACGAACCCGCTGACCGGGTTTTACCGGACCGGCAGCGGCGAGACGGGCCCCGAGGATTTTGGCGTGCATACGGTATGCGCGCATGTCGACGCCGAGTTCCTCGCCTTCTCGAAAGCGGCCGGCAACGATCTCTCGACGCCGGTGCCGCAGGTCGGCTTCTCCGGCCTCAAACCCGGCGATTGCTGGTGCCTGTGCGCGGCGCGGTGGAAAGAGGCCTTCGACGCCGGCAAGGCGCCCAAGGTCAAGCTGATGGGAACGCATGAGGCGACCTTGGAAATCGTGCCGCTCGATCTCTTGAAGAAATACGCGATCGATCTGAGCTGAGCCGGCGATGCTGGCCCGCCTCGCCCGGTTGTTTTCGCGTCCCGCCGCCGCGACCCCGGTTTGGGTCGAGCCGGCCGAGCTGCGGCGCTGGCTCGCCGGCGAAGGCGCGCCGATTGTTGTGGACGTGCGCGGTCCGGACGAGTTCGACGGGCCGCTCGGACACATCGATGGCGCGCGCAATGTGCCGCTCGCCGAATTGCGGGCCTCCATACCCGAGCTTGCCGCCGAGGGCCGGCCGCTCGTCATGGTGTGCCTGACCGACAAGCGCTCCTCGCAGGCCGCTGCCGAGCTCGCCGCGGCCGGAACGCGCGATATCGCGGTATTGCGCGGCGGCATGAAGGGCTGGCGCGCGACGATCGGCTGATCTCCCCCAGCATTCATTCCAGTGCCGCGGTAATACGCGAACGGTCTTAGCCGATCGGCCGGTTAGGGCCTTTTGTCCCCTGTTCCGGCAGGAATCGCCCCGAAAGCGCCTAAGCCGTTGAATAAAATGGTACTTCTCCCAATCAAAACAGCGGGATAACAGGGAAATATCAGGGCCGGAACAGGGGAACCGACTGCTTTTCCGTCTCGCTGCATTAGCACCGGCTTGCATCAGGTCGCTGGTCTGTTCTCATTTTGTTCTCCGAGGGCCGATTGTCAACGGGGCAGCCGAAACTTGGCGGCAAAGCCGCCCGGGGCTAGCGTTTCCGGATGCAGCGCTATTCATGGGCTGCGCTGGCGCGTCATGCGCTGGGGCAACATCGCGGCTGGACGCCGCTGTGGCGCAAAGCGGCGCCGCGATC
>JBKOVT010000355.1:0-8012 GCA_046724035.1 Pseudomonadota bacterium
GGCTGAGAGAGGCTGGTCCGCCGAAACCCTTAGAACCTGATCCGGGTCGTACCGGCGTAGGGATAGGAACGCCCTTCTCGAAAATCGCGGGCGAAAACCACCCCCACATCGCGAGATCCGGGTCTTCGCAACGGAGACCACGATGCCCGATTCCGCGCCGCTCTCGACAGTCGTCCCGCAGGTGACAACAGGGGCATTCCCGTCCTCGCGCAAGATTTACGTCAAGGGCAAGCGCCATGGCGATGTCAGCGTCGCGATGCGCGAGATCGATCTGGAGGCGAGCGCCAATGAGCCGGCCGTGCGGGCTTACGACACCTCGGGCCCGTACTCCGATCCGGCTCTGACCACCGACATTCATCAGGGGCTGCCGGAATTGCGCCGGCCCTGGATCCTGGCGCGCGGCGATGTCGACGAGATCGATGGCCGCGAGGTCAAGCCGGAAGACAATGGCTTGAAGAGCGGCGAGGCGGGCGCGGTGCCGGTGTTCGACCGCCGTCAGCGCAAAGTGCTCCGCGCGAAGCCGGGCCACGCGGTGACGCAATACGCCTATGCCAAGCGCGGCATCGTCACGCCCGAGATGGAATACGTCGCGATCCGCGAAAATCTCGGCCGCGAGAAATTGGCCGCGCGCATCGATGCCGGCGAGTCGTTCGGCGCCAATATCCCGGACGAGGTCACGCCGGAATTCGTGTGCGACGAGATCGCACGTGGCCGCGCGATCATTCCGAACAACATCAATCATCCGGAAACCGAGCCGATGATCATCGGCCGCAATTTCCTGGTGAAGGTCAACGCCAATATCGGCAATTCGATCGTCACCTCGGGTGTTGCCGAAGAGGTCGAGAAGATGGTGTGGGCGACTCGCTGGGGCGCCGACACGGTCATGGATCTGTCGACCGGGCGCAACATCCATACGATCCGCGAGTGGATCATCCGCAACTCGCCGGTGCCGATCGGCACGGTGCCGATCTATCAGGCGCTCGAAAAGGTTGGCGGCAAGGCCGAGGAGCTGACCTGGGAATTGTTCCGCGACACGTTGATCGAGCAGGCCGAGCAGGGGGTCGATTATTTCACGATCCATGCCGGCGTGCGCCTCGCCTACATCCCGCTGACCGCCAGCCGGGTGACCGGCATCGTCTCGCGCGGCGGCTCGATCATGGCGAAATGGTGCCTCGCGCATCACCGGGAGAATTTTCTCTACACGCATATCCGCGAGATCAACGAGATCATGCGCGCCTATGACGTGTCCTATTCGTTCGGCGACGGGCTGCGTCCCGGCTCGATCGCCGACGCCAACGACCGCGCCCAATTCGCCGAATTGGAGACCTTGGGCGAATTGACAAAGCTTGCCTGGGAAGACGGCGTCCAGGTCATGATCGAAGGCCCCGGCCACGTGCCGATGCATAAGATCAAGGTCAACATGGAAAAGCAGCTCGAGGAATGCGGCGAGGCGCCGTTCTACACCTTGGGGCCGCTGACGACCGACATCGCGCCCGGCTACGACCACATTACGAGCGGCATCGGCGCGGCGATGATCGGCTGGTTCGGCACCGCGCTCCTCTGCTATGTGACGCCGAAGGAGCATCTCGGGCTCCCCGACCGCGACGACGTCAAGACTGGCGTCATCACCTACAAGATCGCGGCGCATGCCGCCGATCTCGCCAAGGGTCATCCGGCGGCGCGCGAGCGCGACGACGCGCTGTCGCGGGCGCGGTTCGAGTTCCGCTGGCGCGACCAGTTCAACCTGTCGCTCGATCCTGAGACGGCCGAGAAATTCCACGACCAGACGTTGCCGGCCGAGGGCGCCAAGCTGGCGCATTTCTGCTCGATGTGCGGTCCGAAATTCTGCTCGATGGAGATCACCCAGCAGATCCGCGAATACGCGAAATCGGGCATGGCGGAGAAGTCGAAGGAATTCCTCGACCACGGCGCCGAGATCTACAAGGTCGAGCAGGGCACGGTCGATCCGCGCATCGCCGCCGACGACTAGGCTTGCTTGTCATTGCGAGGAGCGAAGCGACGAAGCAATCTCGTGCCAATTGAGGCTCGACCGATCGGGATTGCTTCGCTGCGCTCGCAATGACAAACGAAACGAATGAACCCACCACCGCCGATCTCGAAGCGCGGCGGGCGGCGCGGCGCTATCCCGACCGGCCGATCATCGCCGTGCTCGCGGTCGTGCTGCGAGGCGAGAAGGCTCTGATCGTGCAGCGGGCGCAGCAGCCCAATGCCGGGCGTTGGGGGTTTCCGGGCGGCGTCCTCGAGCTCGGTGAAACCGTCGCCGAGGGCGCGATGCGCGAATTGTTCGAAGAGACCGGCATCGCCGCCAAGCCCGCCGGTATCCTCGATGTGCATGACGCGATCACGCGCGACCCTGAGGGCCGCGTGCAGTTTCATTATTTGCTGATCGCGGTGCGCGGCCTCTGGCAATCAGGGGAGGGCGAGCCGGCCGACGATGCGGCCGCCTGCGCCTGGGTGAGCCGCGACGACATCGTCGCCGGAAAGTATCCGACCTTCCCGACCCTCCTGCCGCTGCTCGACCGCGCAATGGCAGCCGAGGGCTGAGCGGTGCTCCCGCGCGAACGACCGGCTGGCGGCGGCGCTCCGCTTCGGTAATATCGCGGGGCGGCGGCTGCGCAGCGGGCGGGAACGCCGCGAGGGTACAGCGCGTATCCTCGGCAATATCCTTGCCGATGCGGTGAGATCATGATCGGTCCGCCGGGATTGCCCAAATTCGGACGCCGTGTTTTTTCGTTTGCTCGATCGCCGGAGCGCCGGCATCAACGCCGGCATGCGCTGAGATGGGTTGCCTGCTTTTATGCGGCGGGAGTGCTGGCGCATTACAGCCATTTCATGAGCTTCGGCCTGCCCGCTTCGCTCGACGAAGCGCTGATGCATGCGCCGGTAAGCCTCGCCTGGCCGGCCGATCTGATCGAGACGCTGATGGATCTCGGCTGACCGCTTCGGTCCGCCGAGACACCGCTCATTGCCGTTAGCAACATCTGTCGGTGTCGCTCGCCTGGCGGCGCGGCTTGCCTGGGCCGGGCTGGGGCATCGGCCGCGCCCGACGACGATCGCGCAGCGCCTTGCCGCATTGCCCTGCACAGGGTTGCCGGTCGCAAACCCGGTCGAGATCCGCTGGAACGAGCATCTCGTGCCATTCATCGCCGCCGAGACCGACCGCGATCTCGCGACAGCGCTTGGGCTTGTGCATGCGCATCTGCGGCTCGCGCAAATGGAAATGCTGCGTCGTATCGCGCAGGGCCGCTTGTCGGAAGTGCTCGGGCCGGTTGCGGTTTCGTTCGACCACGCGCTGCGCCTCCTCGATCCGATCCGCGCCGTGCCGGAAATCGAGGCCGCACTCCCCGATGATACACGCGACTGGATCGAGGGATTTGTCGCCGGCATCAACCACCACCGCGCAAGCGCCGCCGATCCGCCGTTCGAATTTGGCCTGCTCGGCATCGAGCCCGAACCGTGGACGGTTCGCGATGTGCTCGATATCGGCCGGCTCGCCGCGGCCGATATTAACTGGCTCTTATGGATGCGGCTGCTGCGGCTCCCGCGCGGCACGGATTGGCCGGACATCTGGGCGCAGCTCATCGAGGACGGCACCGCGCCTTTGCCGAGCCTTGCGAGCGGGAGTGATCTCGCGAGCCATGCATTCGCGCATCTGATGCTGGGGCTTGGCCGCAGCGGCAGCAATGCGCTCGCGGTTTCGGGCAAGCGCAGCGCGACCGGCCAGCCCTGGCTCGCCGGCGATCCCCATTTGTCGCTGAGCCTGCCGAGCGTCTGGCTGCAGGCCGCCTATCGTTCCCCGTCCTACAATGTCGCCGGGCTGATGATCCCCGGCATTCCCGCAATGGCGATCGGCCGCAGCCCGTGGATCGCCTGGGGCGGCACGAACCTGCATGCGCTCAGCAGCGAGTTGGTCGATGTGTCCGATCTCCCGCTCCAGAAAATTATCGAGCGGCGGGTGCGGCTTGCGGTGCGCTGGTCGCGGCCGCGCCCGATCGTGCTGCGCGATACCGAGTACGGCCCGATCATTTCCGACGCGTCACTGTTCGGCGACGGCCAGGGCAGGCCGCTGGCGTTGCGATGGGTCGGACATCGGCCTTCCGACGAGCTGACCGCGCTGCTCGCGATAAATCGCGCGCGCGATTGGCGCGAGTTCCGCGCCGCGGCGGAGGGTTTCGCCTTGCCGGGGCAGAATTTCGTCTATGCCGACCGGGCCGGGCGAATCGGAAAATTGCACGCTGCCTGGCTGCCCCGACGCGCCTCGCAGCCGCCCGCGGATATCGTGACGGCATGGCGCGATGCGGCGGCTTGGGACGAGTTC
This sequence comes from Pseudomonadota bacterium, assembly GCA_046724035.1. GTDB lineage: Bacteria > Pseudomonadota > Alphaproteobacteria > ATCC43930 > CGMCC-115725 > DATARH01. Next base: position 4,340 of record JBKOVT010000355.1, read on the forward strand.
GCCACGGCAGCGCATCACCCGGTCGAGATCGACCCGCCCCAAGGTTTCGTTGTTTCGGCAAACGCCCGGCCGCCGCCTTCTGAGGTTCCGCTGGGCTGGTTTTTCTCGCCGAGCGACCGCGCCGATCGGCTGGCCGCACTATTGCGACGTGCCGACGCGGTTGGTTGCGCCGAGCTCGCCGCATTGCAATGCGATGTCGCGATGCCGTTTGCGCTGGTTTTGCGCGACCGGCTCTGCACGGCCACTCTCGCGCGGACCCGTGACGATTCGTTGCTCGACGCATTGCGCGCCTGGGATGGCACATACGACGCGGATGCCCCGGGTGCGCTCGCCTTTGAGCTGGTGCTGGCGCATCTGATGCGATCGGTTCTGCCGCCCGGCCGCCTCGGTTTGTACAGCGCGGTCTGGCACGGACGGCGTCTCGTGGCGCGCGAGATCGACGCCCTTCCCGCCGAGCGGCTGAGCGCGGCCGTGCAACAGGCATTTGCTGCCACGCGCCCGGCTTTTGCGCGGCTGCGCCATTGGGGCGAGGCGCACCGCTTGCGTCTGGCGCATCCGCTTGGGGCAATCCCGGCGCTCGGGCGGCGGTTTCGATTTATCGATTGGGCATGGCCGGGCAGCAGCGACACCGTGTTCAAATCGGCGCATGGCTCGGTCACCGGGCGGCATGCCGTCGCTTATGGCAGCAACGCGCGCTATGTATTCGATCTGGCCGATCCCGACAGCAATCGCGTCGTGCTGCTCGGCGGGCAAGACGGCCACCCCAGCAGCCCGGCTTTCCTCGACCAGGCCGAACTGTTCCGCCGCGGCGAATACATCAGAGTGCCGCTCGATCCGGCGACGGCGCGGGCCACTTTTCCGCATATGACGATGCTGGAACCGGCGCGGCCATGATCGACGCAACGCCCCTCTTGCGTCTCTACGCCGGGTTTCGCGCTCGGCGTCTCGCTCGGCAGAATGGGCCTGCGGTACAACAACGAACATTACAGCGGCTGATCCGCCGCGCCGCGGCGACACGTTTCGGTCGCGACCACGATTTCGCGCGCCTCGCCGATCGTCGCGGCTTTCAATCGGCGGTGCCGTTGCGCCGTTATGAGGATTTCTGGTCGGATTATTGGCAGCCCGCCTTCCCGAAGCTTGTCGATGTCAGCTGGCCCGGCCGCACCCCGTTTCTTGCGGCGAGCTCCGGCACCAGCACCGGTTCGACAAAATTCATCCCGGTCACCTTGGAGATGATCGCCTCCAACCGGAAGGCCGGGCTCGATCTCCTCGTGCATCATTTACACGCGCGGCCGCAGAGCCGCGTCTTTGCCGGCTGCAACCTCTTGCTCGGCGGCAGCACCGATCTTGTCGAGCGCGCGCCGGGCGTCCGAAGCGGCGATCTCAGCGGCATCGCCGCGGCGACGATCCCGCGCTGGGCCCGCCCTTTCGCCTACCCGCCGCCCGAAATCGCACGCCTCACCGATTGGAGCGAGAAGATGGCGCGGCTGGCCGAAGCGGCGCCCATGGCAAATATCCGCAGCATCGCTGGCACGCCGAGCTGGCTTCTCTTGTTCTTCGACGAGCTGGCGCGTCGCCATCCCGAACGCGGCATGCGGCTCGCCGATTTTTTCCCGAACCTCGACTTGCTGATCCATGGCGGCGTCAATTTCGCGCCGTACCGCGCCCGGTTTGCCGAATGGCTCGACGGCAGCCGCGCCGAGACGCGCGAGGTCTATGCCGCGAGCGAGGGCTTTATCGCCGGCGCCGACCGCGGTGGGGGCGAGGGCATGCGGGTCAATCTCGACCACGGGATCTTTTATGAGTTCGTGCCGATCGCGGAGATCGGCGCCGCAAACCCGACACGGCATTGGATCGGCGACATCGAAACCGGCATCGATTATGCGCCGGCGCTGACCAGTTGCGCCGGGCTGTGGGCCTACGTCGTCGGCGACATCGTACGCTTCATCGAGCGCGACCCGCCGCGTCTCCTTGTGACCGGCCGGCTCTCCTACACGCTGTCGGCATTCGGCGAGCATCTGACCGGCGAGGAGGTCGAGGCCGCGGCCGCGGCTGCTGCGGAGGCGATCTCCGCTGGTATCCGCGATTTTGCGGCCGGCGCGCTCTATCCCGAAAAGCCGGGCGAGGTCGGCGGTCACCTGCTCATCGTCGAATTCGAGCGATCCGTCACGCACGGGGAGCTGGCGCGGTTCGCCGAGACGCTCGACCGCGATCTGATGCGGCGCAACCTCGATTACGAGGCCCACCGTGCCGGCGGGTACGGGCTGCACGGGCCCCGGGTTGTTGCACTCCGCCAGGGCGGCTTTGCCGAATGGATGCGGCGTCGCGGCCGGCTCGGCAGCCAGAACAAGGTGCCGCGGGTGATCGCCGATCCGGCGCTCTTCGCCGATCTCCGCGCCTTCGCAGACGCCTACCGCCAACCTCTCAGCTCTTAGGCCGCCTCGCGCGGATCCGCATCAGGCGGTACAAGAAGGCAATGACCAGCAGCACGAGAAGCCCGCCGATCAGCCAGATCGGCGACAGCGGCTCCTTCTGCTCGCCGCCGCCGACCCGAACGGTGGCGCGCGCGACTTCGCTGCCGTTGCGCGCCTCGGCGCTCCACAACCCGTCTTGGTCCGCGCCGAACTCGAACTTCCCCTCGCTATCGGTGCGGCCGGTGAATGCCGGCCGGTTGCTCTGACCCGGTGCGAAGACGCGCACCTCGGTATCGGCCATCGGCTTGCCGTCGCTCGTCGCGAACTGGACGGTCACCTGATGGTGCGCGAAGAGATCGAGCGCTGTGGCAGGCAATGGGACAAAACAGACAATCGACATCGCCGCGAGCAGCGTGCGCACCAGGCGCAACGAACGGATCTTCGCCATCACGAAGCAGGATAGCGAAAACGATGCGGCGCGGTTACCGCTCGTCTTCTTCGGCCGGATCGGCGCGCGGCTCGAACGAGCCCGAGCCGGTCGGCATCGGCGTCACCTCTGGGACGCGCGCTCCCGAGGCGTCGCCCGGGATCGATTCAGTGACGGTTTGAGGCCGCCCGGGTCGCGCCGGAACATGGCGGCCGATGATCGCGGCGGTCCGCGCCCGCTCGGCGGGCGTGGAGCATACCGCCAGCAATGTCGCGCCGCCACACACCTCATCCGCGAACAGCGCGGCATCCGACGGCGCGATGCCGGTTTCGACGAGCTTCTCGACCGTGTCACGGCGGCCCGAGGCAGCCGCCACGAGATTTATCGCGCGCTCCGGAATGCCGGCTGCCCGCAGTTCGTCGCGCAGGCGCAGCGCCTGCGTCCCATCGTCAAACAGCGCGATGATCGGCTCGTCGCCGGCCATCAGGATTAGCGCTCGCCGCCGGCATGCGGTTGATTGCGGAGGTCGCGCGGCTTCAGCGGCCGCTTGTCCGTCCGGTTGTACTGCGCGGTATTAGAGCTGCCGTGTCGCGCCGCTTCGCTGCTCGCGCCGTAGCCGCGCCATTCCCGCTGGGTTCCGGCCGCACTCGGATTGACGCCGGGATCGTGCGTCGCCGGCGACGCCGGGTTCGTCAGCACATCTCCTGGCGTGGTTTTTGTGCGCACATCCAGTTGCGAGCTTTGTCCGAACGCCGTGCCGATCCCGCCCGCCAACAGCAAAGCCAGTAGTGTGGTTGTTGCGAGGCGCATCCTCTCCTCCTGCGCTATGCGG
>JBKOVT010000038.1:0-5106 GCA_046724035.1 Pseudomonadota bacterium
GAGAAACATCGCCGATGAGGTCATGCCGTAGACCGCGCCGCGCTCGGCGCGCGAGACGAGCCGGCCGACGAGCGCGTTGGCGGCCGGCAACAGCCCGCCGATAAAGAGGCCGACCGCGAAGCGCTCGGCGGTGAACAGCCAATAATTGTCGGTGAAAGCCTGCGGCAAGGTCGTCACCGTGCCGCCGGCGAGGCAGATCAGCAGCACGCGGCGATAGCCGATGCGGTCGCTGCGGTTGCCGAGAAAGGGCGCCGAGATGACGTTGGCGAGACCGGTGATCGAAAACGCGATGCCGGCCAAGGTCGCGACATTCGGCAGATTGCCGACCATCTCCTTGACATAGAGCGTCACGATCGGCTGCACCGTGCGGACGCCGAACTGCGCCATCAACAGCACAAAGAACAGCGCGAGGAGCGCCGGGGTCGTGACGAGCGCATAAAGGCTCGCGAGCGTGCCGCGGCGGCCGCCGCTGCCGAGACCGGCACGGCTGAATTCCTCGCGCACTCCGAACCAGACAAGCCCCATCGCGACAAAGATCGTTACCGAGGTCGCGTAGAACGGCACGCGGTAGCTGCCGGTCATGTCGGCGAGGATGCCGCCGATGATCGGCCCGACCAGCGACCCGACGAGCTGGCCCGTCGAGAGCCAGCCCAGCGAATAGCCGAGCCGGTCTTCCGGCACCTGGCTCGCGACAAGCGCGATCGCGGCGCTGGAAAAGCCGGCGAAGACGCCCATCAACGCGCGGCAACCGAAGAATTGCCAGACATCGCCCGCCGCGCCCATCAAGGCGGTGAAGAGGCCGATCGCGAGGCTCGACCGCAGCAGCATCAATTTGCGCCCGTGGCGGTCGGCGACCTGGCCCCACAAGGGCGAGGCGAAGGCCGCGACAAGCGAGGTGACGCCGTTCAGGACGCCGGCCCAGATGTCGATCGCCGCCTCGCTCTCGACCCCGAGCACCGGCAGGAACAGCGGCATGATCGGGGTCAGCATCGAAAAGGCGGCGGTCATCACAAACTGGATGCCGACCATCACCCACAAGGTCTGCTGCCAATATGCCGCCGCGCCGATCGGTGGCAGCACCTCGACAGCGGACGGGTTTACCGCTTTCGCCGGTGCGGAGCCGTGCTCGGAGGTCAAGGGTTGTGAGCCTCGCAGCTGGCGCGCAGCGGGGCGTCCGCCACTTTCGCGCATTGGCTGTGGTCATGCATAGCGTAGGCCAGGTTCTGAAAGCAGACGTCGCGGAACATCGCGGCAGGGGATTCGTACGCCGCGATCGGGCCCGTGTCGGCGATCTCGTCGCAAAGCTGGGGCTGGCGCTTCTCGACCGCGATTTCGCGCAAACAGGTGAAGCGGGTCGTTCTGAATTCGATTGTGCGACAGAGCTGTTCGTCCTGGGTTCGATTGGCAAAGACCCTGAGGCAATTGGACCGCTTCGTCACCTCGGCGAAGTTGGCGCATTGCTCCGGGTGGGACGGGGCAAGCAGTGTGTCGGCACCGGCCGCGGCTCCGATGAAGGTGGCCGCCAATGCCATTCCCGCCAGCTTGATTGCGCGGTACTCCGCGGTCGCGACGAAGCCGATGGCGGCCAGGAGGACGACGGGCACGCTGACATACGAGACGTAGACAAATCCGAGGCCGCAGAGAGCGCCGGGCCGCACGCTCAGAAAACAGGGGAGCACCCCGATCGCCTCGAGCAGCGACGGAACAAAGGCAACGACCGCGAAGCCCAACCTGACATTCGATCGCGAACGTGGCAGCAAGACGCAGATGGCAACAAAAAGGACCGCCAAATTCGCGGCCAGCCCGCCGAGGAAGAAATAAATACCGAAATTGCCCGTCGGATCGGCCAGCTCGAACACATCGATCGTTGAGCGGAGCTGTTGGAGGATCAGCACGACCGAAATTAGCGATGCGATGATCCCCTGTGGGACTATCCAGAAGCGTCTCATGGTGCACCCGCCGCGCCGCCGCATAGACCGGCCGCATCCATCCCCGTACAGCCTGCCGCCCGCGCGTTGGCATTGTAATGCCGAAGACGGCCCGGCATCATCCGCGGCGCCGCCCTGGCCGGCTGCGCCGGGGCGAGGAGGAAGGGCGATGAAATTCGGGATCTTCTACGAGCTGCAATTGCCGCGGCCCTGGGAGCCGGGTGGCGAATTGCGGCTGTATCAGAACGCGCTCGACCAGGTCGAATTGGCAGACCGGCTCGGCTACGACTATGCCTGGGAGGTCGAGCACCATTTCCTCGAAGAGTATTCGCACTCGCCCGCCCCCGAAGTGTTCCTCGCCGCCGCCTCGCAGCGCACAAAGCGCATTCGCCTTGCGCACGGCATCATGCAGTTGACGACAAACCATCCCGCGCGCTGCGCCGAGCGGATCGCCGCGCTCGACCTCGTCTCGAACGGCCGCGTCGAATTCGGTACCGGCGAGAGCGCCAGCATCACCGAACTGGAACCGTTCGGCGTCAATTTCGACGAGAAGCGGGCGATCTGGGAGGAGGGGCTCCGCGCCGTCATCCCGATGCTGACGCAAGACCGGGTCGAGCATCACGGCAAATATTTCGACATGCCGCTGCGAAACGTCGTGCCAAAGCCGGTGCAGAAACCGCACCCGCCGCTATGGGTCGCCTGTTCGGCCCTTGAAACGATCGAAATGGCGGGGCGGCGCGGCCTCGGCGCGCTCGCCTTCCAGTTTCTGTCGGCCGATGCGGCGCATGCCTGGGTGCACGCCTATTACAACGCGTTCACGAAGCGGCAGCAGAAGCTCGCCAATTATGTCACCAATCCGAATATCGCGATCGTCAGCTATTTCATGTGCGCCGAAACCGATGAGGAGGCGCGGCGCCGCGCCGACGGCATTCCGTTTTTCCAATTCGCGCTGCGCTTTTACGGACAGCAGCCGGGCCGCCGTCGGCCCGAGCCCGGGACGGTCAACGTCTGGGACGAGTACGAGAAATGGAAGCGCGCCAATCCCGAGGCGCATGCCCGCGCCTTGTCCGGTGGATTGATCGGCTCGCCCGAGACATTGCGGCGCAAACTGTTGCGGTTTGAGACGTCGAATATCGATCAGGTCATTCTGCTCAATCAGGCCGGCAAGAACACGCATGAACATATCTGCGAGAGCCTCGAGCTCTTTGCGCGCGAGGTCATGCCGGAATTGCACGCCAAACTCTCCGAGCACCAGGAATGGAAGCAGAAGGTGCTGGCCCGCGAGATCGAGCTCGAAGAGATCGACACCCAGCCTTTCCGCGACCGCTACGGCCCCAATTCGGTGCAGCTCAAGCCGGCTCAGGCTGCGGAGTAGAGATATGGCTCAGCACAGAGACCAAGACGCCAGCGAGTAAATTCGCGTCCCGGCGAAAGCCGGGACCCACTTTTCAGAGGCACGAGCGATGGAGTGATGGGTCCCGGCTTTCGCCGGGACGCGGTGTTCCTTTTTGTTTTCTGCCCCGACGTGGCGAGGTTATTTCACGATCATGCCCGTGAAGACATAGGCCTGCAGCATGACGAGGACGCCGACAAGGCAGGCCAGTACGATGGAGTGGAAAAACACGTAGCGCAGGATCGAGCCTTCATGGCCGAACCAGTTTGTCGCGGTCGAGGCGACGACGATCGATTGCGCATCGATCATCTTGCCCATGACGCCACCCGAGGAATTGGCGGCGCCCATCAGGATCGGCGACAGACCCAATTGCTCCGAGGTGATCTTCTGCAAGCCGCCGAAGAGGACATTGGACGCGGTATCGGAGCCGGTCAGCGCGACGCCGAGCCACCCTAGGAGCGTGCCGAAAAACGGGTAGAGCACGCCGGCATGCGCGAACGCCAAACCTAGCGTCGCATCGATCCCCGAGAAGCGGGTCAAGGTGCCGATCGCCAGCATCGCCGAGATCGTGATCAGGGAATAGCTGACGACCGCGATCGTCTCGCCATAGGCGCGGATCATGCGCAACGGCGAGAAGCGCATGAAAAAGCCGGAGATGATCGCGGCAATGAGCATGCCGCTGCCAGTGAAGGACAGATAAGTGAAGGCAAAAACGGCGGGCTCGGGCGCCGGCTTTGCGACGACGGGCGGCGCCTTCTCGACGAGGTTATGCAATCCCTCGACCGGCCAGTTGACCGTGAAGATCGGGTTGACGAGCGCCTTGAACCAGCCGGTGCCCCAAACGAGCAAGACGGCGCAGACGATGATCCACGGCACCAGTGACCACCACACCTCGGCGCGGGTCGGCTGCGCCCCCGGCGGCGGAGGCGGCGGCATCGTCGCGGCGGAAGTGTCGTGATGGCGCAATGCCGGCGAGGTCCAGATCTCGGCGGGGTGCCACACCTGCAGGAACAGGATCAGACAGCCCATGGAAATCAGCGCGGCGCCGATATCGACGATCCACGGGTTGATGAAATTCGAGATCAGGTATTGCGGCACGGCAAACGAGATTCCGGTCACCAGGACCGCCGGCCATACCTGCACCATGCCCCGCCAGCCCGCGAAGGCCCAGATCAGCCAGGCCGGCACGATCAACGAGAAAAACGGTAATTGCCGCCCGACCATCGCGCCGAGGAGGTAGGGGTCGAGCCCCGTCACGCTGGCAAGCCCGGCGATCGGTGTGCCGAGGGCGCCATAGGCGACCGGCGCGGTATTGGCAATCAGCGACAGGCCGGAGGCGGCGAGCGGCGAGAAGCCGAGCCCGATCAGGATCGCGGCGGTCACCGCGACGGGTGTCCCGAAGCCCGAAGCGCCCTCGAAGAAAGCGCCGAACGAGAATGCGATCAGGAGCAGCTGCAGGCGGCGGTCTGCCGAGACGCCGCCGATCGCCCGCTGCAGGACCGCAAAGGCGCCGGTCGCGACGGTCAGCCGGTACATGAAGATGACGTTGAGGACGATCCAACCGATCGGGAAGAAGCCCGTGATCGCGCCGAGAATGGCGGCGCGGATCGCCAGGCCCCAGGGCATCGTGAACAGCAGGACTGCCACGAGGATCGCCGCGACGAGCGCGATGACCGCCGCGATATGTGTCCTGACCGCGCCGGTCGCGATCAGCACCAAGAGGGTGACGACCGGGATCGCCGCGGCAACGGTCGACAGGATTTCGCTGTGAAGCGGATTGTAGAC
>JBKOVT010000199.1:0-9158 GCA_046724035.1 Pseudomonadota bacterium
AAAATCGAGATCGAGCGCGCGGAACGCGACCCCGCGACGCCGTGCCTCGGCCCCGAGTTTGTCGATGGCATCGCTCGGACCGGAAACCGTGACGGCATGGGTCGCGTTGATCGCGCCGAGTTCCAGCGGGCTGCCGATCTCTTCGAGCAGTTCGTGGGCTGCGCTGCTGCCCAGAGCGAGCGCCGCCATGCGTCCGTCGCCGCGGGTCCGCTCCTGGTTGCGGCTGCGCGCGACGACGACACGCGCGGCATCCGTCAGCGACAGCGCTCCCGACGCCCAGGCAGCGGCGATTTCGCCGACACTGTGACCGACATGCGCTTCCGCCGCGATGCCGAGACCGCGTAAGACCGTCACGATGCCGAGCTGAATCGCGAACAGCAGCGGCTGCGCGACATCGGCATGCACGAGCCGGTCCGCGTCGACACCGCTTTCGATCAGCTTGGCGACCGACCAGCCGAGGCCCGGCCGCAAGACGGCATCGGCCTCCTCGATTGCGGCGCGAAAGGCGGCGCTGGCACGATAGGCGCCGCGCGCCATTTCCGGCCATTGCGCGCCGTTGCCCGAGAAAACAAAGGCGAGCTTCGCGTCGCGCAGCGCCGTTCCGCTTACCACGGCGTGCTCGTCCCCGGCCGCGAATGCGCCGAGCTTTGCAGCCGTTTCCGCCGCATCGGAGCCGAGCACGACAAGGCGGTGCGCGTGATGATCGCGGGAACGAGCAGCGGCCCGCAACAGCGGATTCGCCCGTTCAGGCGCCGCGCCCGCGAGCCTCTCTTGCCAGCTACAAGCCAGCTCGCGCAACGCCGCCTCGCTGCGCGCCGAGATGACGAGCGGCGGCACCGGTTCGGCTGCTGCCTGAGGTCTCGCGGTCTTCTGCGGCGGCGGCGCCAGTACCGCATGACCGTTGGTGCCGCCAAACCCGAAGGAGTTGATGCCGGCCCCTTTGCCGCGGTCGAGCGCTTCGGCGCCGCGCACGACGCGCAGATTGAGATCGCCGAACGGAATTCTCGGGTTTGGCGTCACGCAATGCAGGCTCGGCGGCAGCGTGCCATGTTCGAGCGCGAGCGCCGTTTTGATCAGCCCGGCCATGCCCGATGCGGCTTCGAGATGCCCGATATTCGTCTTGACCGAACCGATCGGCAGCGGTTCCGGCCGGTGCTGGCCAAGGGCACGCCCGACCGCTGCCGCCTCGACCGGGTCGCCGGCGGGTGTCCCGGTGCCGTGCATCTCGAAAAAGGCGAGATCCTCCGCCGCAGTCGCAGCGCGCTCGCCAACCGAGCGGATCAGCGCCGCCTGCGCCGCCTCGCTCGGCATCGAGAGGCCAATCGTGCGCCCGTCGGAATTGACCCCGGTGCCGCGAATGATCGCGCGGATCGGATCGCCGTCGGCGAGCGCGTCCCTCAACCGCTTCAGCACGACGACCCCGCCGCCTTCGCCGCGGACATAGCCGTCGGCCCGCTCGTCAAAGGCGAAGCAGCGGCCGCGGCGCGACAGCATCGAGGCGCGGCAGAAGCCGAGATATGGATAAGGCGCGAGCAGCAGATTGATCCCGCCGACAATCGCGCCGGCGATACGCCCTTGGCGCAACGCCTCGCACGCCTCGTGCAATGCGACGAGCGAGGAGGAGCATGCCGTGTCGATCGTCAGGCTGGGCCCGTGGAGGTCGAACACATAGGAGATACGATTGGCGAGGATGCTGAGCGTCCCGCCCGTCATGAAATAGGAATCCCCCGCAGCGGGATCGCCGAACCGCAGATCGCGGTAATCGGTCGTCGCGCCGCCGATATAGACGCCGGTCGCGCTCCCGGCGACTTTGCCGGCCGGGATGCCGGCGTCTTCGAGCGCGTGCCAAACGAGCTCGAGGAGGAGCCGCTGCTGCGGGTCCATCTGCGCCGCTTCGCGCGGCGAAATCCCGAAAAACGCCGGCTCGAACAGATCGATGCCGGTCAACAACCCGGCCGACCAGGTGTAGCTCTTGCCGGGCTCGTCCGGGTTCGGGTGGTAATAAAAGCGCTTCGACCAGCGTGCCTCGTCGACCTCGGTCACAGCATCGGTGCCGGAGACGAGCAGCTCCCAGAACGCCTCCAGATCGGGCGCGCCGGGGAATCGGCAGGAAGCGCCGACGATCGCGATCAACTCGTCACTCATGGCCTGGAGGCAAATCCGATTCCGTTATTGAGAAATCTGCTGGGACGGGCTGGCCGCGCGGCCTCACCTTCATTACACATCCCGCCCCCCAAAGGCCAGTTTCGCGGTTGTGCGGGGCCGTCGCCGGGATCGCCCGGCACGCTATTGTGAAGGGATACCGGTTCGGAAATACCGGCTGAGATTCGCGCGGATGCGCTGCAGCACCGGAATCTCCGGCTGCGGCGCGGAAAAGCTGTCCCCGGTGATTCTTTCGAATGCATCGATATACACCCGTGCGGTCTCGGCAATGATCTCGCGCGGGATCGGCGGGATCGCCTCGCGGTACGGGTCGCAGCGGGCCGCCACCCAGCGGCGCAGAAAATCCTTGTCGAAGCTGTCGGGCGGCTCCCCGGCCGCAAAGCGCCGTGGATACGTCTCGGCGAACCAGTAGCGGCTGCTGTCGGGCGTATGGATCTCGTCCGCGAGCACGATTTGCCCGCTCCTGTCGAGACCGAATTCGTATTTCGTATCGACGAGAATGAGGCCGCGCGCCGCCGCGATGTCCCGCCCGCGCGCGAACAGGGCCAGGGCCCGTTCGGTGACCTCTGCCCATTGCGCTGGCGTCAAAAGGCCGCGGCCGATGATCTCCTCGGCGGTAACAGGCTCGTCATGCTCGCCGTCACGCGCCTTCGTGGTCGGGGTAATGATCGTCTGCGGCAGTTTTTCGTTCTCGCTCAGACCGTCCGGGAACTGAAATCCGTAAATCTCGCGGCGGCCGGCCTTGTACATCGACCATACCGAGGTGGCGGTCGTGCCGGCCAGATAGTCGCGCACGACCACCTCGACCGGCAGAATGTCGAGGCGCCGGCATACCAGCACATTGGGGTCGGGATATTCGATGACGTGGTTCGGGCAGAGATCGGCGGTACGGTCGAACCAGAAGCGGGCGATCTCAGTCAACACCTGGCCCTTGAACGGGACCGCGGCGATGCTGCGGTCGAAGGCGCTGAGCCGGTCCGTGGCGATGATGACGCGCAGACCGTCCGGCAGGTCGTAATTGTCGCGCACCTTGCCGCGATAGTGGTTCGGCAGCTCCGGGATCGTCGCGTCGTCGAGCACGCGGTCGAGATGGCGGGCCAGGAAATCCGGATCGAGCATGGCGGGAGCCCTGCGGAACAGCCGCTCCCGTTGATAGAGCGGGCCTCCCCAAGGTGCAACACGTCGGCGCAACAACGCCCGCGGCGAATCCTCGATGCAGTGGAGCGCTGCGGTGAGACCAGCCCACTGAGCCGGTCGCGGCCGCAGCGCTCGGCGAGCCGCCCCCGGTGGAGGCTCGCCTATCGCAAATTGTTAGCGGTGGTGCCCTCCGCCGCCGCCGCCGTGAAAGCCGCCGCCGTGAAAGCCGTGGTGAAAGCCGCCAAAGCGGTGCCCGCCAAAGCCAAAGCCGATAAAGGCGGCGGGATACCCGTAGCCATACCCGTAATAGGGATAATCGTAGGCGTAAGCGCCGTAGCACGCATAGGGATTGTAATAAGGATCACAGTACCCGGCGTAATACGGATAGCCGTAGTACTGCGCCTTGACCGGCGTGGTCATGCCGGCGGCCGCCAATGTACCGGTCGCGATGACCGCAGCGCTCAGCACGCGCCGCCATAACGGGTTAATCTTGTCGAGGAGGGACATCACACGCTCCGCCAAGCTGAACGTTGCGATTCTACCTTATTATACGCACCAGGTGCGTTTTGTATCCCCGCCCTTGCCCGTCACAGTCGAAATTGGGCGTGCTGTGCGAATTGTCTCACTCGAGGATTACGGCGACATCGCCCTCGCCGATCGGATCGCCCTCGCCGACGAGGATTTCCCGCACGACCCCGGCCCGGGGCGACAACAGCGGGATTTCCATCTTCATCGACTCGAGAACGATGAGCGGGTCGTCCTCCGCGACCTCGTCCCCGATCGCGACTTCGATCTTCCAGACCGAGCCGGCGATTTCGCTTCGCACCTTGAGTTCCGCCATCGGGTAAGGTCTTTCGCGTTGCGCGCCCTAAACTCGAGCAGATCAAACCGGTCGGGAGCGCCATCGGCAACCCCGGCGTTTCCCCCAGCGTTCCAACCATATGCAGACCACGACTGAACCGATCACCGTCACGATCTCGCACAAGCTCGGCCGCGACGGCGCCAAGCGCCGCATCGACGATAGCCTCGCCCAGATCCGCGCCGAGGTCGCGCCCTATGTGAAGACGCTCGACTACAGCTGGCGCGATTACACGCTCGATTTCCGTGTCGTCGCGCTGATGCAGACAATCACCGGCCGCATCGAGGTCTACGAGGATTTTGTCAGGATCGATCTCGAATTGCCGCGCCTGCTGCACGTCATCGCCCGCACGATCCAGGGCCAGATCCAAAACCGCGCCTCCACGCTCCTCGAAGGCCCGAAAAAGACCTGAGAACAGGCGAAACGGCTCGATTGTCGGCCTGCTGATCTCTTTGCGAACGGCCCCACACCGTCGCCCCGGGGAAAGCCGGGACTCACCTTTAGCCGTTCGACCAGCAGGCAATTAACGAGCCGGTTTGGCAAGCGCGCTTGCGCCAAGCGGGCGTGACGACGCAATCTTTCGCCGTCCCCTTGCGAGCCCCCCGCGATGCCCCCTTTCGCCGCGCCGGTCGTCGTTGCCGATAGCATTACCCGAATTGTCGAAGAGGACGCCCGGGGCGCGGTTGTCGTCAACGCCTCGCATGGCGGGGTCTACGCGGCCTATCTCGCCGCTAAGCTCGGCGCCGCCGCCGCGATCTTCAACGATGCCGGGGTCGGGCGCGACCGCGCCGGCATTTCCGGCCTCGCCTATCTACAGGAGCTCGGCATGCCGGCGGCGACAATCGGCCACGACACCGCCCGCATCGGCGATGGCGCGGACATGATGGCGCGCGGCATCATCACCCATGCGAATGGGCTGGCGGAGGCGCTGGGTTGCCGTTCTGGCATGTCCTGCCGCGATGCCGCGAAGGCCTTACAAGCCGCCGAGCCGGCGCGGCGTGCGCCACCACCGGCGCTCGAAGCCGCGTTTCTGCTGATCCCTGAGCCCCCGCTAGCCTGGGCGCTCGACTCCGCCTCGCTCGTGGCTCCCGACCATCATGACGCAATCGTGCTCACCGGCTCGCATGGCGGCCTTCTCGGCGGCCGGCCCGAGACCGCGGTCAAATACGATGTGCGTGCCGCCTTCTATAACGACGCCGGGATCGGGATCGATGAGGCCGGCGTGTCGCGCCTGCCGGCGCTCGATGACCGCGGCATCGCCGCCGCGACGGTCTCGGCCGCCACCGCGCGGATCGGCGAGGCGCGCTCGACCTATGAGGATGGCATTCTGTCGCGGGTTAACCGGCACGCCGCCGCGTTCGGCCTCGCCCCCGGCATGCCGGCGCGGGACGCCATCGCCCTCCTCCGCCGCGCCATCGTCAAGGAGACGAACCGATGACCACCGCCGCCGATCCCGCCGCCCGCAACCGCCCCGAGGGCCGCATGAATGGCGGCCGCGCGCTCGCGGAGATGCTGCGCCTCTCAGGCGCCGGGCCGATGTTCGGCATGGGCGGCTTTCAGCTCCTGCCGTTCTATGACGCGCTCTCCCGTCTCGGCATGCGCCATTTCCTAATCAATGACGAGCGCTGCGGCGCCTTCGCGGCCGATGCCTATGCCCGCGTGACGAACCGCCCCGGCATCTGCGACGGTACGTTGGGCCCCGGCGCCACGAACCTCGTGACCGGTCTTGTCGAGTCGCTGAACGGCGGCATCCCCGTCGTGGCGATCGCCGGCGACACAAACCGGGCCCATTCCTGGAAGAACATGACGCAGGAATGCCGCCAGGCGGAGATCCTGAAGCCCGCGGTCAAGGAATTGATCCGGGTCGAGCAGACCAGCCGCATCCCCGAATTGACCCGCCGCGCCTTTGCGATCGCGACCTCGGGCCGGCCCGGTCCGGTCCTGCTCGACGTCCCCGAAGACATCTGCCACGGCAGCCACGATTTCACCGCCGAGGATTTCGCGATTGACCCGACAACCTTGTCGATCCCGGCCCGCCGCATCCGTCCCGACCGCGCCGATATCGACCGCGCCGCGCGGCTGATCGCCGCCGCGAAGCGTCCGCTGTTGCTCGTGGGCGGCGGCATCCATCTGTCGCAGGGGTATGCCGCGCTGCAGGCGCTCGCCGAGGCGCAATCGATCCCGGTGGCGCATACGATGAGCGGCAAGGGCGGCATCGCCTGCACGCATGCGCTCAATGTCGGGCTTTTTGGGCGCTATGCGCGCATCGCCAACGAGCTGATCGAGGCCTCCGATTGCCTGATCGTCGTCGGCTGCAAGCTCGGCGAGATCGCGACCAAGCGCTACGCGCTGCCGCCGCGCCACATCCCGATCATTCATCTCGAGATCGTCGCCGAGGAGATCGGCCGCTGCTTCCCGCCCGAGGTCGCGCTGTGGGGCGACGCCCGCGCCGGCCTTGAGGATCTGGCCGAGGCCCTCGCCGACAACGCGGCGCACGCCCGCTCGGCCCGCGCCGAATATATCGCCGAGATCCCACGCCGCATGGCGGGCTGGGAGGAAGAGGCCTCGCCTCGCCTCAATTCCCGCGACCGGCCGGTCCACATGGCGCGGCTGTGCCGCGAATTGAACCGCGCGCTTCCGGCCGATGCGATCCTCGTCGCCGATGGCGGCTTTGCCGGGCATTGGACCGGTCTTCTGTATAACACCAAAAAATCGGGGCGCCATTTCATCCCGGATCGCGGTTTCGCTTCCATCGGCTACGGCCTCCCCGGCGGCATCGGCGCGGCGATGGCGGTGCCCGGAACGCCGGTCGTCGCGCTGACCGGCGATGGCGGCTTCAACATGATGATCGGCGAATTGGAGACCGCGCGCCGCGCCGGGCTCGGCCTGACGATCGTCGTCGTCAACAACGCCGCCTCGGGTTACGTCAAGGCGCTGCAGCATGCGATGATGGGGGGCCGCTACCAATCGGCCGATCTGTCGGAAATGGACTACGCCGCGGTTGCGCGCGCGATGGGAATCGGCAGCATCCGTGTCGAAGACCCGGAACAGCTCGGCCCCGCGCTGGCCCAGGGCATGGCCGAGCGCGATCGCCCGACCGTCATCGATGTCATCGTGACGCGCGACCCCGGCCAGATGCTGCCCGCGGTCGACAACCGCACCCTCGAGATCAAGCAGGGCGACCGCGTCGCGTGATCAAGCTGAACCGTGGGCGTCTGGCTCACCTGTGGTAGAAGCCCGCTTCCGCAGCCCGATGCCGCAGGAGCGCGGCTGGCCGCCGTGTTGTTGAATGGGGAGATTGACGATTGCCGATGGTCCGATGAACAGGTCCAAAGAGACCAGCTTTGCCGAGCGTCAGAGCGCCGCTGCCGCCGCGAAGAAGGCGGCGTTGGAAAGGCACCGTGCCGCGACAAATGACCCGCAGCTCGCCGAGCGCCAGATGGCCCGGCAAGCCGTCAAACTCGCTCGCGATTCCCGCGTCGCGGAACGTCGGGCCGCCCGGCTCGCCGAAGAGGCGCGGCTCGCCGCCGAGCGTGCCGCCGAGGAAGCGGCGCGCCAAGCTGCCCTCGAAGCGGCGGCCCGCGCCGAGGAGGCCGCGCGCGAGGCCGAGCGTGCCGAGAAGGCCGCCCGCGAGCTCGCGCTGGAAGCCGAAAAGCAGGCGGCGCGCGACGCGCGTTACGCCGCCCGCAAGGCCAAACGGCGCAAGGGGCGTTAGCAGAAGCTAACCCGGTCGCCGAGGGCACGCCGCCGGAGCGCCTACTTTCCGGCCGATTTTTGCGACACGCGGGTGGCGGCGCTGGCGACCGCCTTCAACGAGGCGGTGACGATGTCGCTGTCCATGCCCACGCCGTACAACGTCCCGGCGCCGTTCGAGCCGCGGATCTGCACATAAGCGGCGGCCTGCGCATCGGCCCCGGCGCTGACCGCATCCTCGTGGTAATCGAGGATGGTCAGCGAGACGCCGCATTCGCGCTGCAGCGCGTTGACAAAGGCGGCGATCGGGCCGTTGCCGACGCCTTCGATCTGCCGTTCCCGGCCGTCGATTTCGACGGTCGCGGCGATGCGCCGCTCGCCGGCGCGCGGTTCGGGCAGGAGGCTGTAATCCTTCAGCTTGATTCCGTGCCGCCCGAGATAGGTGTCCTCGAACAAGGACCAGATCACGTCGCTGGTGATTTCCTTCCCGGTGCGGTCGGCGACCTCCTGCACGACTCGGCTGAACTCGATCTGCAATCCGCGCGGCAGATCGAGCCCGTGATCGGCCTTCAACACATAGGCAACGCCGCCCTTGCCTGATTGGCTGTTGACCCGGATGACCGCTTCGTAGGTGCGGCCCAGATCCTTGGGGTCGATCGGCAAATACGGCACCTCCCAGAGGTCGTCATTGCGCTTCTGCAGCGCCTCGAAGCCCTTCTTGATCGCATCCTGATGCGAGCCGGAGAACGCCGTGAACACCAGTTCGCCCGCATAGGGGTGTCGCGGATGCACCGGCAGTTGCGTGCAGTATTCCGAGGTGCGCACGACATCGTCGATGTCGGTGATGACGAGCCCGGGATCGACGCCTTGGCTGAACAGGTTCAAGCCGAGCGTGATGATGTCGACATTACCGGTGCGCTCGCCATTCCCGAACAGCGTCCCTTCGACCCGCTCCGCGCCGGCCATGATGCCGAATTCGGTCGCCGCCACCGCGGTACCGCGGTCGTTATGCGGATGCAGGCTCAGGATCAGGCTGTCGCGGTCGCGCACATTCCGGGCAAACCATTCGATCTGGTCGGCATAGACATTGGCGGTCGCCATCTCGACCGTGCCGGGCAGGTTGACGATCATCTTTTTGTCCGGCGTCGGCCGCCAGATATCCATAACCGCCTCGCAGATCTCGACCGCGAAATCGAGTTCGGTGCCGCTGAAGCTCTCGGGCGAATATTGATAGATGATCTCCGTCTCCGGCATCTTGGCCGCGAGCTCGCGGATCTGACGCGCGCCGGTCACCGCGATGTCGACA
>JBKOVT010000341.1:0-4322 GCA_046724035.1 Pseudomonadota bacterium
GCATGAACCCGACGCAAGCCGCCCCGCGCCGGGCGCTGACCCGCGCCGACATCCTGCCGCTCGACGAATACGTCAAGGTGCGCCGCGAGCGCCGCCGCGAGATCACCGAGTTGAAAAAGCAGCGGCGCGTCGAGGTCGGCCCGTTCGCGACCTTCTATTTCGAAAATTTTGCGACGATGTGGCAGCAGGTTCAGGAAATGCTCTACATCGAGAAGGGCGGGGAGGCGCAGATCGCGGACGAGCTGACGGCCTACAACCCGCTCATCCCGCAAGGCAATGAACTCGTCGCGACGGTCATGTTCGAGATCGACGATCCGCGCCGCCGCGCGACGACCCTGGCGCGGCTCGGCGGGATCGAGAATTGCGCCTTCATCGACATCGCCGGCGACAAGATCCGCGGCGAGCCCGATCCGACCCGCGAGAACACGGACCCCGACAGCAAGGCCTCGGCGGTGCAGTTCATCCGCTTTCCCTTCACGCCGCAGCAGATCGCCGCCTTCAAGAAGCCAAACGGCCAGATCGTCATTGGCTTCGACCACGCGAATTACAGCCACATGGCCGTGATGCCCGAACCGGTCCGCGCCGCCCTCGCCGCGGATTTCGATTGAGAACCCCCGCGACACTTTGTACGCGTTTTGTTCTTGAAGGCGAATAGCCGGCACACCATATCGTGCAATGCCCCTGATGAGGGTGGATGCGCCTGTGCTGCGTACATTGTGAGGGTGAGATCGGCAGGCACCAGTTTCGCCGTCCTGTTTCCTCCTGATATTTCGCTGTTTTGTGCCTGTTATCTTCCCTGTTAATTGGGCTGGCTATCCGGGCCAAAGTCCTTTGATCTCAACGAGCTGAACACAAGCTGAGCCGGTTTTTCGACGGAACAGGTGAATCCGCTCTCAGGAGGCGCAGCGCCGATGCCATCGGATCGTTCGAACTGGCCGCCGCTCCCCTATGCCGATTGGCAGGACAGCTGCGCGACGCTGCACATGTGGACGCAGATCGTCGGCAAGATCCGCCTCGCCCTCGCGCCGCCCGTCAATCATTGGTGGCACGTCCCGCTCTACCTGACGGCGCGCGGCCTGACGACCTCGCCAATGCCGTATCGCGGGCAGACCTTCCAGATCGATTTCGACTTTATCGATCACGTGCTGCGCATCGATCTCTGCGACGGCCGCCGCGATAGCATCGCCCTCATGCCGCGCTCGGTCGCCGATTTTTACGCCGAGTTGATGGGCCGCCTGCGCGGGCTCGGCCTAGACGTGCGCATCTGGCCGATGCCGGTCGAAATCGCCGACCCGATCCGGTTGGATCAAGACCGCACCCACTCTGCCTACGATGCCGACGCGGTCAACCGCTTCTGGCGCGCGCTCGCCGAAATCGATCAGGTCTTCGCCGCCTTCCGTTCGCGCTTTATCGGCAAGGTCAGCCCGGTGCATTTTTTCTGGGGCAGCTTCGATCTCGCGGTGACGCGCTTTTCGGGCCGCCGCGCCCCGCCCCCACCCAGCAACCCGAACATTCCGGATGCGATCAACCGCGAGGCCTATTCGCACGAGGTCAGCAGCGCGGGCTTTTGGCCCGGCAATGGCGGCTTTGGCGAGGCCGCCTTCTATTCCTATGCCTATCCGCAGCCGGCCGGCTTCGCCGATGCAAAGATCCAGGCGGGAGGCGCGTATTACAGCAAGGAAATCGGCGAATTCATCCTGCCTTATGAGGCGGTGCGCCAATCGGCCGACCCCACCGCCGCGCTTCTCGACTTTCTGCAAAGCACCTACGAGGCTGCCGCCGATCTCGCGCACTGGGACCGCGCCGCGCTGGAGCGGTGATTGGCCCACCCGGCGTTGCCGAAACCCCTCCCGGGGGACTAGGCTCCCCTGAGCGCATTTCACCGGGGAGGAACCCATGTCGATCCTGATCCTCGGCGGCACCGGCTTTATCGGCCGCCGCCTTGTTCCGCTGCTCGCCAAGCGCGGTGAGGAGATCGTCTGCATGGACATTAACCCGCAGACCGCGAATTTTTCCGATTACGGCAAGCAGGTGCGCGTCATCCGCGGCGATGTCAGTCAGTTCGACGACGTGATGGCCGCGATGGTGAACGCCAAACCCGAGCGCGTCATCAATCTTGCCTATTGGCTTGGCAGCGAGCATCCGCCGCGGGTCGCCTTTAAGCTCAACATCCTCGGCATGGATAATTGCTTCGAGGCGGCGCGCCTCGCCGGCTGCAACCGCGTCGCCTATGCCAGCTCGTTGGCGGTTTCGGGCGAACAGAAATTCTACGGCGACCGGCTCGTCACCGAAGACGATTTCCGCCACGGCCATGTGCAATACGCGATGCACAAGATCTTCAACGAATGGCAGGCGCAGGATTATCGCGAGAAGCACGGGATGGAGATCACCGCGATCCGGCCGGCCAACGTCACGGGCCCGGACAAGATCGTCGGCTCGGTCGATCACGTCTTCTGTATCACCAATCCGGCGCGCGGCAAGCCGGTCAGCTTCCCCTACAAGGACGCGATGCGCTGCCCGATCCATGTCGACGAGATCGCCGAGATCTTTGCGCGCGTCATCATGACCGACAAGCCGAAGCACATGGCCTACAACACCGGCGGCCATGCGATCAGCCTCGGCGAATTGGCCGATATCGTGCGCGAGTTTCTGCCGAATGCCGAGATCACCTTTGAGAAGGAGACCGGCGGGAAGGAGCTGTCGGGCAACTACCTGATCGACAATACGCGTATCGTGCAGGAATTCGGCGTGCAGTACCGCCCCTATCGCGAGCGCGTCTTGCAGATCATCAACGACATCCGCCGCGAAGAAGGCCTCCCGCTCGTCAGCGATCGCTAGCTCACGCGGCTTGCGCGGCCGGGAGAATCGGCGCGTCGGCGTCAAAGCGCCGGCCGGCGCGCAGGCAGAACCGCGGGCGGATCAGGCGCTCGGCAACAACCTCGGTCCCTTCGTTGTCGCGCAGCTTCCAGCGGCCGCGCTCGTCGGCGAGCACCGACACATCGGCCGTCGCACCCGGTCGCAACGTGCCGATCTCATCGCCGAGGCCAAGCATCGCGGCGGCGTTCTTCGTCACCATCGGCACGAGCTGTTCGAGCGGCACGCCGCAAGCGAGGAGCCCCGTCATCGCGGAGGTCAGGCTGAAATTGGTGGCACCGGCAAACATATGCGCCTGGTCGGCTGGGGCGTCCGACGGCAGGCGCGTGTTGTAGCCGTGCATGTCGGCGCCGAGCGTGTCGGGCAGGACGCCCGCCTCGAGCACCTTCTTCGCCATCGCAAAGCTGAAATGCGAGCCGTATCCGACATCGATTTTGAGACCGCGCGCGACCGCTTCGCGCACGACCGGGTGAACCCGCCCGTCCTGGCCGACAAAGCCGCCAGGATGACGCGTGAAGGGATGCGCCAGAATGTCGCCCGGCTCGAGCAGGTCGAGGATGTCGGGCAGGATGCGATCGGGATCGACCCGCGCCTCGCCGCCCTCCGGCAGGGCCCAGAGCTGGCCGAAATGGATGTAGAGCGGCAGCTTCGTCTGGCGCGAGATCTCCTTGGAGAGGCGGAACGCCTCCCGGCCCCAACGCGAAAAGCCGCCGATTTCGGCATGCGCCTTGATGCCCTTGACGAGATCGCGGTTGGCGAGCGCCGCCTTCACCGTGCCGTCGACATCGATGCCATGCGGGCCGTAGAGCTCGGGGTAATAATGCCCCTCCATGCCACCGACGAGATAGGCCGACAGGAACGCATAGATACCGCTCGCGGCCGCCTCGACGACATAGCTGCGGAAGGCCGGAAACGTCATCAGGCTCGGGCCGCCCTGATCGACCAGCGTCGTGACGCCGGACTGCACGCCAACCAGATCGGCGTGGAGCCCGAACCGGCCGGTGACATGCCGGAAGACATGCGCATGCGTATCGATGAGCCCGGGCAGGACCAGCGCGCCGCGCACATCGACAGTTTTACCCGCACCCGAGAGGTCGGTCGCCACCGCCGCGATCTTGCCGTCGGTGATCGCGACATCCTGGATGCCACCGACTCCCTGCGCCGGATCGATGACCCGTCCGCCCTTGAGAACCAGGTCAAAGCGTCGCTGTTGCTGCATATCGCCGGCCTCCTCCCGCCCCTTTTGGATGCTGTGCTAGCGTTTGAACAGCGACTCGGCGCCGCTGCGCTGCTTCTGCTTCACGGCAATTTCGGCGCGGGCGCGGGCGATCTCGCTCTCCAATCCGGCGATATAGTCCTCGAGCTCGGCAATCCCCAATAGCGTCAAATCCTTCGGCTTTTTCGGCTGACGCTGCGGCAGCAGATCCTCCTCATCCATCGCGTCCTCC
>JBKOVT010000197.1:0-6953 GCA_046724035.1 Pseudomonadota bacterium
CACCAAGCCGGCCGGCGACGATGCTGAAGATCCTTCCCAATCGAGAACGAGGACCCGGTATTGCTCACGATGAATGTCTATTAGACCGTCGCTGACCGACGATCCCGGAGCCCGCACAATTCCCTTCGACAGAACGTCTCCGCTGAGGAGCTTATCCGATACGATCTTCCGGCCGTCGAGCTCAGCATCAACGTAGGCAACGAGCTTTTCCTCGCTCAGTGGACCCAGATCCAACAAGTCGCGTTTCCGCCATTCCAGCTTCGTTCGCGTCGCCCAATGCATTCGCGGTCGGGCGAGGCCGCCGTACCAAAGGACCGCATCGGCGAGGGTTACGCCCTGGCGCGGATCAATACCCGGCTGAAACGGATCAGTAGCCAAATTGAAAGAGCCCCCTGCGGCTTTCCTGCGAGCAAGGGGCGCGTCAGTTCCGGCAGGGCGGGATTTTCGGCTGATCAGCCTAGCCGCGTCGGCCGCAATTATACGCCGGCGCGGCGCAGTGGAACTACTACATTTTGTGGGGAATTTTCGGTGATCGCCTCGACATAGCGACCCCAGGCGGCGAGCGCCGCCTTGCGCTCCTCTAGGTACTCGAAGCGATTATAGACCGCTGCGACGCCGCGAATCGTGCCCGCCTGATGGTTCAAAATCCGGTCGGCGACATGCGGCGGGATGCCGAGGCGCGCCAGGCCCGTTGTCACGGTGCGGCGCAGATCATGCAGGGTCCAGGGCGCGATCTCGCGCTCGGTCAGGGCCGCCATGTGCAAATCGAGGCGATCTTTGGCGCCGCTGATCCCCGAGGCCGGCGTGCGACCGGTACCCGAGAACAGCAAATCCTGCCCGGCAATGCGGGGCAAGGCGGCGATGATCTCCTGAGCCTGCGGCGACAGGTGCACGAAATGCAGCTTGCCGTTCTTGGCGCGGTCGCCGGGGATTTCCCATATCCCGTCCTCGCTGATCTCTGACCAGCGCACGCCGCCGACCTCGGAGAGCCGCTGAGCGGTCAACAATAGGAGCCGAAACAGCGCGCCGAACGGTGGGCCCAGCGAATCGGTTGCCTGCCAAAAGAGCCGAATCTCGTCGTCCGACAACACGCGGTCGCGGGCGATTTCCTTCGCTGGTTTGCGCACCCCCGCCGTCGGATCGGCGGCTATTAGATCATTGGCTGCGGCCCAGGCGAAAAACGTGCGCAGTCTCGCCAGTATCTTGCCGGCCTGGACCGCCGCCCCATCGGTCCTGCCCTTGCGCTCCCGCTCGCGTCGGCCGGCCTTGTCGTTGACGAGCTCGAGCACGTCGGCCTTCGTAATCTCGGCCAGCGGCCGCTCGCCCCAGCGGGGCAGGACATCATGCTCGAAAATCCGCCGCCATTCGCGGGCCGTCTTGACCCGCAATATCGCGCCGGTCCG
The DNA here is from genome assembly GCA_046724035.1 of Pseudomonadota bacterium. GTDB lineage: Bacteria > Pseudomonadota > Alphaproteobacteria > ATCC43930 > CGMCC-115725 > DATARH01. Next base: position 1,404 of record JBKOVT010000197.1, read on the forward strand.
CGCATTGCGCGATTCGGCGAGATAGCGCCGGGCGGCGGCCCCCATTGTATTGGCGGCGGCGATCGCCGCCGCTGTCTCGGCTTGGCGCGCCTTATTGCGCTTCTCCGCGACGGGATTAGTCCCGGACGCGGCCTTCGCCATGCACTCTCGCGCCAGCTGCCGCGCCTCCTCGACGCGCAGCCTCGCCATGGGCCCGAGCGTCTGCATGACGCTCCTACCCCCGACCCGGTACATCGCAACCCAGGAGCGCGCGCCCTTGGCCGTCAGACGCAATCCGAAACCGGGGAGCAGGCGGTCCCAATAGATGATCCGACCGCTTTTCGGCGGCCCCTGCCGTTCGGCGGCGAGCTGGGTAAGGCGCAATGTCGGCACTTGACCGGTTTCCTCTTGGGTGGGTTAAATCCGCCGGGAAATTTGTCTGGGGCTAGCACGGGGCTAGCAGTTTCGTCCGGTCATGAATGCGATGAGCATGTCGTTTCATACCATTCCGAGGCGCGAAAAACCAAGGAATTCTGCGGCGAAACTGCAATGTTGTGCAACGAGTTGCAGCGGCTTTCGGACCGCTTCGTAAGCGGTAGGCCGTTGGTTCAAATCCGACTCGGGGCACCATCTTCGCGCAGCCGCAGCATGTTGGGGGCAGGGGTATCGGTACATGCCGGGGGTAGTTAAGGCCGTCAGCCGCAGCGCGAAGCATACGTTCAGTAAACCCAACGAAGAGCGGATCACATTATTGGCCGGGCATGGCGTCGAAGGCGACGCGCATGCCGGCGCCACCGTCAAGCATCTCTCGCGTATCCTTAAATTCGGCAATGCGCCGAACCTCCGGCAGGTGCATCTCATTCATAAGGAATTGTTCGACGAGTTGCGCGCGGCGGGGTTCGCCGTAACGGCGGGCGAGATGGGCGAGAACGTCACGACAGAGGGCGTCGATCTCCTCAACCTGCCGAGAGGCGCAAAACTATTTCTCGGCGAGGAAGCGGTCATCGAGGTGACCGGGTTGCGCAACCCGTGCCGCCAGCTGAACAAATTCCAGCCGGGGCTGATGGCCGCGACCTTGGCGCGCGATGTCGCCGGCAATCTGAAGCGCAAGGCCGGGGTCATGGGCATCGTCCTGTCGGGCGGCGAGGTGAAGAGCGGCGACCCGATCCGTGTCGAATTGCCCGAAGGGCCGCACGAGCCTCTCGCTCCGGTCTGAGTGGCGGAGCGGCGCAGCTTACCGTGTTCGTCAGCAAAAAACGAACAGCAGCAATCTAAAGTTACTCGCCACGCAAGTTATACATTCTTAGGCCGGCACAAAGTAACTCAAAGTCTTCGTGCTTTCCGGTTTATTTATGACGTAATTACCTCTCCTTGCAAAAGGCTCTCCAAAATGGGAACCCAGGGAGCGATTTCTGGGTTACTTCCAAGAGTCGGTCAAAGCAAGGAGGCTGTAATGGCCACTGTTGGACCCGACGTCATGGTGCGCGAAACCGCTAGTCTGATCGCCAGCGACAAAGTCGAAGGCACGCCGGTGCGGCGCAGCGATGGCGACCGGATCGGCACGATCGAGCGCGTCATGATCGATAAGCGCAGCGGCAGGGTCGCCTACGCCGTTATGACGTTTGGCGGCTTTCTCGGCATCGGCGAGGAATACCGCGCCCTGCCATGGAGCGTCTTGCGTTACAACGAGGATCTCGACGGTTACGAGCTCAACTTAACCGACGAGCAGTTGAAGGGGGCGCCGGTCAGCGAAACCGGGTTCTACGAGACCGGCCGCGCCGATCGCGATTGGGAGCGTCGACTGCACGATTACTATCGGGCGACGCCGTACTGGTAAGCCCGGCGAAAAAGCCGCGCGGCGGTGTGCTCAGAGCCCCCGCCGCGCGGCCGTCCGTTTTAACATATGCTAAACGCGGACTTAGCTTAAGCTAATCAATACTTGGCATAATTAGGCAGACCAAAGGCTTCGTCCTCAGCGGGGAGTAGAGAGGCTCCGGTTTTCAGCTAAAACGTTTGAACCTTTTCGGAGGCAAGTTCGTTTGCCGGGCGACTGAAAACCAATCGCCGGGACGGAATGAACAAGACAATTCTGATCACTGGCGGTGCCGGGTTCATCGCGTCCCACTGCGCCGCTCTGCTGCTTCAGCACAATTATCGGGTAAAGGCGCTCGATAATCTCGACGCGCAAATCCACGGCAGCGAGCGACGGCCGCCGAGCTATCTCGACCGGCGGGTCGAGCTGGTGGTCGGCGATGTTCGGTCGCCAAAAGCGGTGCGCCGCGCCCTTGCCGACGTCGATTACGTGCTCCATCTCGCGGCCCGGGTCGGGGTCGGCCAGAGCATGTACGAGATGGCCGATTATACCGACGTCAACGGGCGCGGCACGGCCCTCCTGCTCGAAGCGATGATCGAGCGCGCCAAGAAGCGGCCTTTCGAGCGGCTCGTCGTCGCCTCCAGCATGAGCATTTACGGCGAGGGCATGTACCGCGCTGCCGACGGGCGGCTCGTCCCCGACGCCGAGCGCAATTCGCGCCAATTGAAGCGCGCGATCTGGGACCCGGTTGACGAAGCCGGGCAAAAGCTCGAGCCGGTGCCGACACCCGAAGAAAAGCCGCCCTCGACCCGCTCGGTCTACGCGCTCTCTAAGTACGATCAGGAACGGCTCTGCCTCATGGTTGGGGGCGCCTATGACATCCCGACCGTGGCGCTGCGGTTTTTCAACGTTTACGGCCCGCACCAGGCGCTGTCGAACCCCTATAGCGGCGTCCTCGCAATCTTCGCCTCGCGGCTGATGAACGATCGGCCACCGCTGATCTTCGAAGATGGCGAGCAGCGCCGGGACTTTGTGTATGTCGACGATGTGGCCGAGGCTTGCCGCCTGGCATTGCTCAGCGATGTAGCGGTCGGAAAGGCGCTCAACATCGGCAGCGGTTCGCCGGTGACCGTAAAAGAAGCTGCGCGTCTCCTCGCCGACACCCTCGGCGTTGCCATCGAACCCGAGATCACCGGCGAATGCCGGGTCGGCGATGTGCGGCACTGCTTCCCCGATATCCGCGAGGCGCGAACCGCGCTCGGCTATCGCCCGCGCACGACACTCGCGGCGGGGTTGCGAAAGCTGGTCCGCTGGCTCGACGGTCGGGTGGCGATCGACCGCGTCAGCGAAGCGCGAGCGGCTTTGGCCTCGCGGGGTTTGACGCTATGACCGTCGCGATTGCCGATCCGGGCGGACGCGCCGCGCGGCGGCCGGTGCTCATCACCGGCGGCGCCGGTTTCATCGGCACAAACCTCGCCGACCGGCTGTTGCGCCGGGGACGCCGGGTGCGGATCCTAGATAGCCTCGCGCGACCGGGATCGGAAGCCAATCTGCGCTGGCTGTTGACGCACCACCGGACAAGGCTTCAGGTGGAGGTCGCCGATTTGCGCGATGGCGCGCGCCTGCGCGCGGCGGTATCCGAGGTTAGCACGGTCTTTCATCTGGCGGCTCAGGTCGCGGTAACGACCAGCCTGGAACACCCGGAAGAAGATTTCGCGGTCAACGCGCGCGGCACGCTTGCCCTGTTGGAGGCATTGCGCGAGCGCGGCGGCGACGCGCGCCTGATCTTCACCTCGACCAACAAAGTGTACGGCGCCATCGACGATATCGAACTGGTCCAGTCGGACCGACGCTATGCGCCGCGTAACGAACTGGCGCGCAACGGCATCGCCGAAACGCGCGCCCTGCAATTTCACAGCCCCTATGGCTGCTCGAAGGGGACGGCCGACCAGTACGTCCTCGATTACGCGCGCAGCTATGGGCTGGCGACCGCCGTCTTCCGCATGAGCTGCATCTATGGGCCGCATCAGCACGGCACCGAAGACCAGGGCTGGCTCGCGCATTTCATGATCCGCGCGGCCGACCGGGAGCCGATCACGCTGTACGGCGACGGCAAGCAGGTGCGTGACGCTCTGTTCGTCGATGATCTGGTCGATGCGTTCCTGACCGCCGAGCAGCGTCTGCCCGATATCGCCGGTCAGGCCTTCAACATCGGCGGCGGACCGGAAAACACGCTGAGCCTCCTCGAGCTGATCGACCGTATCGCGGCATTGAACGGCCGGCGCCCGCGCCTCGCCTTCGGGGCTTGGCGGGTGGGTGATCAGCGCTGGTATGTCAGCGATATCCGAAAATTTCACCGTGCCACCGGTTGGCTGCCGCGGATCGGGGTGGAGGAGGGCGTGCGCCGGCTGCATGCCTGGCTGATGGCGAGCCGCCAGGAAGCAATGCCGATGCGGGCCGCGGCTAGGTGACAATCAGGTGACGTTTGCCGCATGAAAATCGCCCTCGTCAATCCGCCCTGGTCGTTTGACGGCAGCATCTATTTCGGCTGCCGGGAGCCGCATCTGCCGCTCGAATACGGCTATGCGCGGGCGTTGCTGACGGACGCCGGCCATGATGCCGCAATCTTCGATGCGCAGATCGACGGCATTGACACCGCGGAGGTTCAATCGCGGGTGGCGGCGTACGCGCCGGACATGATCGTCATGACAACGGCGCCCAGCTATCTGTTCTGGCGCTGCGCCCCGCCCGAGCTTCGTGTCCCGCTGCAGACCTTGGCGGCGCTCGACGGACTCGATGCGGTGACCGTCACCGTCGGACCACACGCGTCATCGACGCCACGCAGTGCGGTGAAGAAGCTCGGTGTCGATGCCGGCGTGCAGGGCGAATGCGAAGAAGTACTGGTGAAGCTCGCCGAAACACCGCGCGACGCATGGGGCACCATCGCCGGCCTGGTGCGTCGTGAGGTCGACGAGATCGTCGTGCAGGGCGGGCCGCAAGCTGTCGACATGACACGGCTGCCTGCATTGCGCTGGCGCCCCGAAATCGTGCAGCGACACGCACATCACCACCACCGCTTTGATCCTGCGCTGCATGGCCCCGGCGCCGAAATGGAGGTGTCGCGCGGCTGTCCCTATCATTGCACCTTCTGCGCCAAGGACAATTTCCGCGACCGGTACCGCCGCCGGCCGCTCGCGACGATCCTCGACGAGCTCGACGGGCTCATCACGGCGGGCGCGACTTACGTCTATTTCATCGACGAGATCTTCTTGCCGTGGCGCGAGCTGCTCGAGGCGCTGGTAGAGCGGCCGATCGAATTCGGCATTCAGACGCGCATCGATCTGTGGCGGCCCGACATGCTCGACCTCCTCGGCCGCGCCGGCTGTGTTTCGATCGAGGCCGGTGTCGAGAGCCTGACGCCGGACGGGCGCGACTGGCTCGACAAGGACTGCAAACTGTCCACCGAGGAATTGCGCGACCGGCTAATCCACGCCAAGCGCTCGGTGTCGTTCGTGCAGGCCAATCTGATCATGACCGAGGGCGACGACCCCGAGCTCATCGCGCGCTGGCGCGAGGAATTGCAGCAGCACGGCGTCTGGGCCAACGAGCCGGTGCCGCTCTTCCCCTATCCCGGCTCGCCCGAATACCGTCGCATGTGGGGCCTCCCCGACGACGACGCATGGGAGCGCGCCCTCGATTACTACCTCGATCGGTACGCGAGCTTCAGCGATATCCAGGAGGCGCAGCCCCGCCGTTTG
>JBKOVT010000033.1:0-12913 GCA_046724035.1 Pseudomonadota bacterium
CATGTCGTAGCCGTCCTTGCGGATGACAAAGGCGCATTGCCAATAGTCGCCGCGATTGAGTGTCACGAGCAGATGGCCGTAATTGATAAAGCCGCCGGTCTGCTCCGGATCGTCGGCCCGCCGCGACAGCCGCATCCACAACACATCCATCGGCGCGCCGAGATTTGTCACGGCGAAGCCCGCCCGCTCGCGGATGGTCGAGTGGCGGCCATCGGCGCCGACGACCAGATCGGCGTGAATCTCAATCGGACCGGCCGGGCTGTTGGCGCGCAACCCAACAACCCGATCGGCCTTGACGAGCAGATCGGTCGCGTCGGTTTCCATATGCAGGTCGAAACCGGGATAGCGGCGGCCTTGCTCGGCCAGGAAATTCAGGAAATCCCATTGCGGCATCAGCGCGATAAACTTGCAGGCGGTCGGCAGGTGACTGAAATCGGCGAGTTCAACCTCGGTGTCGCCGACGAGTCCTCGCAGGGATTGGACCTTTTGATGCGGCAGTCTCAAGAAGGCGTCGAGCAGGCCGAGCTCGTGCATGATCTGCAAGGTCGAGGGATGGATCGTGTCGCCGCGGAAATCGCGGAAGAAATCTCTGTGCCGCTCGAGCACAACGGTTCTGACGCCGGCCCGCGCCAATAAAAACCCAAGCATGATGCCCGCCGGCCCGCCGCCGGCGATGCAACAATTTGTCTGCAAGGCGCCGGCGTTCATCGCTAGCCGGGCGCGCCGGCCGGCCGCTTGAGAGCGAGCCCGTCGCCGAGCCGCATCGGCAGCCAGCGCCCCGGATCGGCCATCGCGCGCTCCGGCGCTTCGCCGGAGAGCGACATCCAGCGCTCGCCGTGCCAGGAAGTCATCGCCACCTCGGCGCGCAATTTGGCGCCGGGCTGCGGCGGCTCGACGCCGAGCGCGGACCACGGCAACAGCATTTCGGCTGTAATGCGCGGCTGGTCGGCGCCGAAATACACGGCCTCGGCGCCAGTTACCGGATGGCAGCCCTCCGCAACGATTTGGGCCGCGGCGCCGGCGCAAAGCAATGCGGTCATCGGCGGATGGTCGTGGAGCTTTGTGCGCGGCGGAATGAAGAACAATGTGAAGCGCCGCGCTCCGGCGCCGAAATCGACCCCGATTTCGAGGTGGTAGGCGTCCGCCAGCGGGAAGCTGCCCTCATACGGGAACAGATCGATGTCGAAATAATCCTGCCCGATCGTGCCGAGCGCCAGACCGCGCTGATCCCAGGACAGGTAGACCTCGCCGAAATCCACCGCGCCGGGCGATGGCTTCAGCGGCGGCAACAGGCTCGCCGGCTTTGGCCACTCCGCGAGCGATTTGTCGTGCACGTCGATAGCGGCATGCGGCAGCACGATCGGTGCATCGCGACGCCCATGATCGCGGGCCGCCGCGACTTTTGCGGCCGCGGCGGCGTGAATCGCTGGCGCGTCGCGGTTGGCGGCGGCGAGCGCCTCGGTCAATTGCTCATAGGGTCGATCTTCGACATCGACCAGACCGAAATTATAGTTCTCGCCGTCGGCTCGGCCGCTTTTCGGATGGTCGTAATACTGAAACCAATGCGTCCCCACGATCTCCGGCAATGCCGCGAAGTTGCGGGTCGCCGCCGCCGCGCCTCGCGCCCGCTCCGCTTGCGTGTCGACGGTCATCAGATGACCGTTATTCGTGTTACCGGTGCGGTTCTCGCGCGCCGCGAAGAACCACTCGGTGATCAGCAGCGGCTTGCCGCCCGACAGCTTTTCGAGACCATCAAAGAAATAGCGTGCGAGCCAGCCGTCGCCGGCATCGACATTGTAGTTGATCGCGATCGCATCCACATGCGGCGCCATCGCCTTGATCGCCGCCGGATCGTAATAGATCGGCAATCTGTCGCCGAAATAGAGCGCGTCGGGATCAGCGGCGCGGATCGCGCGCTCGGCCAAGCTGTAGTAGCGCTCGGCGACGATGCCGGCCCATTCGCGGACCGCGGCGATGCCGTGGCTGCCTGGCCGTAGCGCGGTGAGCTGCCGCGCCTGGAGCAGGCCGTCCCATGATGAGACACCTCCAGGCGGTCGGAAATCCGCCGTAAAGCGCGCCCAGTCATCGCCGTAGTGCCGGCGCAGCATCGCGACCCAGTGCTGCTTCGTGACATTGTCGGGCGGCTTCATCGAGAAAAAGCCGAACAGCGCGCCGGCCCACCAGCCGACCTCATTGTCGGAGAAATAACCGATGCGGTAGGGCGAGCCGCGATAGGGCGCTACGAGCTCCTGCGCGAGGCTCATCATCCGAGCTTCGGTGTCGGGAGCGAACGGGTCGAACCAGTGGAACTTCGCGAGCCGTCCTAGCTCCAGATTGATGACGGTCGGCAGCCGTAGTTCCTGGGGCGGCAGTGACCAGCCGCCGGCGCTGTTAAAACCCCATTCGCTCAGGCGCCGCCGCGTCGCCGCGGCCCAATCGGCGATCGTCGGGGCGAATTTCTGCCAGTCGTAGCCGGTATAGGCCGAGCCGAGCTTTCTGTGTTCGCCATTGCCGCCGTCGAGAATGTTGACCCCGAGACTGTAGAAGCGGTCGCCGCACGGCGTCTTCAGCCACTCGACGCCGTTCTCGCTCGCGACCGACCAGCGGCTCGTCGGTGCGTCGTCGAAATCGCAGGCGAGCGCGCCGCTCGAGAGCAGCGCCGCGAACGCGCCAAGAAGAACCCCCCGGAGGAGCAAGGCGGTTTATGGGCCGGGCGGCGGACCCATCGTGCCGCCGACGGTCAGCCCGTCCATGCGCAAGGTCGGCTGGCCGACCCCGACCGGCACGCCCTGGCCGTCCTTGCCGCAGGTGCCGACGCCGTCATCGAGCCGGAGGTCGTTGCCGATCATCGTGACCTTGGTCATCGCGTCAGGACCGTTGCCGATCAGCGTCGCACCCTTGACCGCGGGGCCGATCTTGCCGTCCTCGATCAGATAGGCTTCCGAGGCGGAGAAGACGAACTTGCCGGAGGTGATATCGACGCTGCCGCCGCCGAAATTGACCGCGTAAAGACCGCGCTTGACGGAGCGCATGATCTCCTGCGGATCGTGCTTTCCGGCCAGCATATAGGTGTTCGTCATGCGCGGGATCGGCGCATGCGCAAAGCTCTCGCGCCGGCCATTGCCGGTCGGCGCGACGCCCATCAGCCGCGCATTGAGCCGGTCCTGCATGTACCCTTTCAGGATGCCGTCCTCGATCAGCACGTTGTAGGCGGAGGGCGTGCCCTCGTCGTCGATCGTCAAGGAGCCGCGCCGGTCGGGTAAGGTGCCGTCATCGACCACCGTGACGCCCTTAGCCGCGACCTGCTGCCCGATCTGGCCGGAGAAGGTCGAGGTCTTCTTGCGGTTGAAATCGCCCTCGAGCCCGTGCCCGACCGCCTCATGCAGCATGACGCCGGGCCAGCCGGGTCCAAGCACGACGGTCATCTCGCCGGCCGGGGCGGGCACCGAGCCGAGATTGACCAGTGCTTGGCGCAGCGCCTCGTCGACCTGTGCCCGCCAATTGGCCGGGTCGAGGTAGTATTCATAGCTGACGCGTCCGCCGGCCCCGTGAGAGCCCGTCTCCATGCGGTCGCCTTCGCCGACCACGATCGAGACGTTGAGGCGCACGAGCGGGCGGATATCGGCGGCGTGGCGGCCATCCGGCCGGATGATCTGCACCGCCTGCCAGACACCCGAGAGCGAGGCCATGACCTGGCGGACGCGCGGATCGCGGCCGCGGGCATAAGCGTCGATCTCGTTCAACAGCTTGGCTTTCGCGGCGAGGTCGATGCCGAGCGGGTTCAGATCCGTGTAGAGCGTGCGATTCGTGCCCTGCGGCGGATCGGCGAGCGTCCCGGTATAGCCCTGGCCGACCGCCCGCACCGCCGCCGCGGCGCGGCGGATCGCCGCTTCCGACAATTCCGAGGCGTGCGCATAGCCGGTGGCCTCGCCCGCGACCGCGCGCAGCCCAAAGCCCTGCGTCGTATCGAACGAGGCGCTCTTGATCCGCCCGTCGTCGAGCGCGACGCTCTCGGATTGGCTGTATTCGAGAAACAGCTCGCCGTCATCCATGCCGGAGAGCGCCTCGCCGACCAACTTTTCGACGCGACCCGGATGCATCCCCGTGCGATCGAAAAACAGGTCGTTGGTCACGGCAAGATTGCTCATTCGGCGGCTCCGGGCTGCGGCATCGCTGTGAATATGCCGCAAATATGGTCGCGAGATGGCTGCAGCGAAAGGCGGTCGGCGACTTTCCCCGCTTCCGCTGCCGAAACTCGGTATCCACTGTTCAGCGGCTCTTGCGTCCTAGGGTGCGCCCTGGCCTCCGCTGAGACGACGAACTAGGGAAAAGCGACCGCCGGAGAGGCTGAAACCATACCCGGCATGCGACGGCTTGCCGCAAAGACGGGGCGGCTTCCCGGGGTGGCTCGCATTGTCGCTCCGGCGAGCTTTGGTGTAGGGTCCGCCGCGGTTGCTGCCGCTCGCGTCCGGCGCGGAACAGGGCGGTGGCGCGGCTTCGGCCGAATGGCGCGAAGCCCGGACCATTCCGCTCGGACATCGTTATCCGAACAGCGGCTCCGGGTAGCGCGCCGGAACGCCGGCCGAGGCACGGCGGGAGAGGGGCTGCGAGGGTATGCTGCGCGGGGCGAGATCGATAACAGGGCGGCGGCTGGCGCGAGTCTGTCTTTTCGCGGGACTGGCGCTCATCGTGCTCGCGGCCGTTTCGGCCGGCTGGGCGCAGCAGCCGCATCCGTGGCAGCTCGGCATGCAGCCGCCGGCGACTCCGGTCAAGGAGCGCATCCATTTCCTGCACAACGACATTCTGATGCCGATCATTACGGCCATCACCGTGTTCGTCTTGGCCCTCCTGGGCTATGTGATGATCCGGTTCCATCACCGCCGGCACCCGATCCCGACCCGCACCTCGCATAACGCGGTCATCGAGATCCTGTGGACGGTCATCCCGGTGCTGATCCTCGTCATCATCGCGATCCCGTCCTTCAAGCTGATGTACTACATGGACCGGGCGCCCGACGCCGAGATGACGATCAAGGTCACCGGCAAGCAGTGGTACTGGACCTACGAATACCCCGATCAGGGCGGTCTCGCCTTCGACAGCAACATCGTCGAGGACAAGGACCTGAAACCGGGGCAGCCCCGCCTTCTTGAGGTGGACAATCCGCTGGTCGTGCCGGTCAACACGACGATCCGGGTGCAAGTCACGGGTGTGCCGGACGGCGTCATCCACAGTTGGTTCATGCCGTCCTTTGGCGTCCAGGAATACGCGATGCCGGGCCGTCTGAACGAATCGTGGATACGGGTCGGAAACCCCGGAACCTATTACGGCGAGTGCAACCAGATCTGCGGCATCAACCATTCCCGCATGCCGATTGAGGTGAAGGCGGTATCGCGGGCCGATTTCCAGAATTGGCTGGCGCAGGCCAAGAAGAATGCGGGGCTCGCGCCGGACGGCACGACGCCTCGCAATCACGACCAGCAAGTCGCGGCGGCGCGCTCCGGGCCAACGCCGGCAGTGACGGACAAGGAAGAGGTCTCTCGATGACGTACGGGCATGATGCTCACACCGCCGGCGCCGAGCACGCGGCGCATGATCATCGGCCGGGCTTCTTCACGCGCTGGCTGTTCTCGACCAATCACAAGGACATCGGCACCCTCTACATCTGCTTTGCGATCTTCGCCTCGGTAATCGCGGGGGCGCTCTCCGTCGTGATGCGGGCGCAGCTGATGCATCCGCACAACGACCTGATCCCGGATGAGCAGCTCTATAACGTCATCATCACCGCGCACGGCCTGATAATGGTGTTTTTCGTGGTGATGCCCGCGACCTTTGGCGGGTTCGGCAACTGGTTCGTGCCGCTGATGATCGGCGCGCCGGATATGGCGTTCCCGCGCATGAACAATGTCAGCTTCTGGCTGCTGGTGCCGTCGTTTCTGCTGCTCCTCTGCTCGACGATGGTAGGCGGCGGCCAGGGGGTCAACGGCGCCGGCGCCGGGGTCGGCTGGACAATTTATCCCCCGCTGTCCGGGGCATTGCCGAGCGGCCATCCCGGTCCTTCGATCGACATGGCGATCTTTGCGCTGCATCTGGCGGGCGCCTCGTCGATCATGAGCTCGATCAACTTCATCACGACGATCTTCAACATGCGCGCGCCTGGCATGACCTTGCACCGCATGCCGCTGTTCGTCTGGTCGATTTTGGTGACGGCGTTCCTGCTGCTGCTCGCATTGCCGGTGCTGGCCGGCGCGATCACGATGCTGCTGACCGACCGCAATTTCGGGACGACCTTCTTTCAGCCGGCGGGTGGCGGCGACCCGATGCTCTTCCTGCATCTGTTTTGGTTCTTCGGTCACCCCGAGGTGTACATCATGATCCTGCCGGCCTTCGGGATGGTGTCGCAGGTCGTCTCGACCTTCTCGAAGAAGCCGATCTTTGGCTATCTCGGTATGGCCTATGCGATGGTCGCGATCGGCGGCATAGGGTTTGTCGTCTGGGCGCACCACATGTTCACGACCGGCATCACGGTAGATACGCGCGCTTATTTCACCGCCGCGACGATGGTCATCGCGGTGCCGACCGGCGTGAAGATCTTCTCCTGGATCGCCACGATGTGGGGCGGCTCAATCGAGTTCAAGACGCCGATGCTGTGGGCGATCGGGTTTATCTTCCTGTTCACGCTGGGTGGTGTGACTGGCGTCGTCCTCGCCAATGCCGGCGTCGATTTCGCGCTCCACAACACCTATTACGTCGTCGCGCACTTCCATTACGTGCTGTCGCTGGGCGCCGTGTTCGGCCTGTTCGCCGGGTTCTATTACTGGATCGGCAAGATGTCCGGCCACCAGTACAACGAGACCCTCGGCCAGATCCATTTTTGGACCACCTTTATCGGCGTCAATCTGACCTTCTTCCCACAGCACTTCCTCGGGCTTGCCGGGATGCCGCGCCGCATCTCCGATTACCCCGACGCCTTCGCCGGGTGGAACATGGTCTCCTCGATCGGCGCCTTTATCTCCTACGGCTCGACGTTGTTCTTTATCTTTATCGTGTTCCACACCTTCGCCTTCGGGAAGCGGGTCGGGGCCAATTACTGGGGCCCGGGTGCGACGACGCTCGAATGGTCGCTCTCCTCGCCGCCGCCTTTCCACAGCTTTGAGGAAGTGCCGGTGATCGCGCCGGCGCCGGCGGGGCACTAGGCGGCGCGGCAACGGCAGGCGGCGGAACTGGGCGTGAGCGAGTTGCCTTCGACCCTCATCACCCGCATCGGTGGCGGCGCGGCGGTCGGTGACTATGTCCAGATCCTGAAGCCGCGGGTCATGTCGCTCGTGGTGTTTACCGGGTTTGTCGGGCTTGCCGTGGCGCCGGGGCACCTTCACCCGGTATTGGCGGCGATCGCTGTCCTGTGCATCGCGATCGGCGCGGGCGCTTCGGGCGCCATCAATATGTGGTACGACCGCGACATCGACGCGGTCATGCGCCGAACCGCGCAGCGCCCCTTGCCGGCGGGGCGCATGGAGCCGGGCGAGGCGCTCGGCTTTGGCATCGTGCTCGCGGTTGGCTCGACGGTGGTCATGGGGCTGGCGGTCAATTGGGCCGCCGCCGCGCTGCTCGCCCTGACGATCGCGTTCTATGTCTTTGTCTATACGATCTGGCTGAAGCGGCGGACACCGCAGAACATCGTCATCGGCGGCGCCGCGGGCGCCTTGCCGCCGCTGATCGGCTGGGCCGCGGCGACCGGCGATATCGGCTGGGGCGCGCTCGCGCTGTTTGCAATCATCTTCTTCTGGACGCCGCCCCATTTCTGGGCGTTGTCGCTCTACAGTTCCAGGGAATACGCCGCCGCAGGCGTGCCGATGCTGCCGGTCGTCGCGGGACCGCGCGAGACCAAAAAGCAGATGCTGCTCTACACATTTGTGCTGTGGCCGGTGACGCTCGCGCCGTGGCTGCTGGGGCTGGCGGGGCCGGTTTACGCGGGCGGCGTCGCGGCGCTGAGCCTCGCCTTTAGCGGCGCCGCGATCCGGGTGTGGCGTGACCAGGGCGACCGCAGCGCGCGTCAGATGTTTGCCTTTTCGCTGCTTTATCTGTTTCTGATTTTCACATTACTCCTGGCCGATCATAGCGCTGGAGCCGCGCGGTGATGGCGAGCGAGAATCTCGGCGATCGCGACCGCGCGATCCGTTCGCGCAACCGGGCGCTCGCCGCGCTCTTGGTCGCCCTCGTCGCGCTGTTCTACGTCATCGCGCTCGTGCGGCTCGGCGGAGGCTGAGATGCGCCGCCGCAATGGCACGACCGTCACGCTTCTCGCCGCCGTTGTGTGCGGCATGGTCGGGCTATCCTTTGCCTCGGTCCCGCTCTATCGGCTGTTCTGCCAAGCGACCGGGTTCGGCGGCACGACACAGCGCGCAACCTCGGCGCCCGGCCCCGTCGCCGATGCGCTCGTCACGGTGCGGTTCGACGCCGCGATATCGCCCGAGCTCGGCTGGGAGTTCCGCCCGCTCGAAACCACGGTCAAGGTGCATCCCGGCGAGCAGCGCGAGGTTTTCTTTCGCGCGACGAACCGCACCTCCGAGACGGTCACCGGCACCGCCACTTACAACGTGACGCCGACCAAGACCGGCATTTATTTCGACAAGTTGCAGTGTTTCTGCTTCAACGCGCAGCAGCTCGGGCCGGGCGAGAGCCGTGATATGGGGGTCGTGTTCTTTGTCGATCCCGATCTGCTGACCGATCCTGGCACGAGCGACGTGCGCACGATCACGCTGTCCTACACGATGTTCCGCGCAACGCAATCGGAGAGCCCGGCGGAGAAGCCGAATGCGGCGGCCAATCCACCCGAGAAATCTGCCGTAAATTGAGCGATCCAGGCGGAGAGAGATGACCGACACCCACATTGATGCTCACGGCCAGGCTCACGGCGGCGGCCATGCGCATGCCGTCCCGAAACATCCCTATCACCTTGTCGATCCGAGCCCCTGGCCGATCGTCGGCTCGATTGCGGCGGGCCTACTTGCGACTGGCGGCGTCTTGTTCATGCACGGATATGGCTGGTGGCTCATGGCCATCGGCTTTATCGCTGTGCTCGCGACAATGGCCGTGTGGTGGCGCGATGTGATCCGCGAAGCCACGTTCGAAGGGTTGCACACGCCCGTCGTGCAGCTCGGGCTGCGCTATGGGATGGCATTGTTCATCGCCTCCGAGGTGATGTTCTTCTCGGCCTTCTTCTGGGCGTTCTTCTCCTCCTCTCTCTTCCCGGCGGACGGCGTTTGGCCGCCCAAGGGCATCCATCCGTTCGACCCCTTCGAATTTCCGTTTCTGAACACGCTGATCCTGCTGCTGTCGGGCACGACCGTCACCTGGGCGCATCATTCGCTGCTCGAAGGCAATCAAAAGGGGCTGATCCAGGGCTTGACGATCACCGTGATCCTCGGCCTCTGTTTCACCTCCGTGCAGGCCTATGAATACGGCCATGCCGCGTTCAGCTTCCGCTTCGACGAGAGCGTGCCGGGGGCGGGCGGGATTTATCCCTCGACTTTCTTCATGGCAACCGGCTTTCACGGCTTCCATGTGATCGTCGGCACGATTTTTCTCGCGGTCTGCCTGTGGCGCGCGACGCAGGGGCATTTCAAGCCGGACCACCATTTCGGGCTCGAGGCGGCGGCCTGGTACTGGCACTTTGTCGACGTCGTGTGGCTGTTTCTGTTTGTCTGCATTTACTGGTGGGGAATGGGCGCGGCCACCCCGGCCGGCCATGGCGGGTGAAGACGGCTGACGCACGCCATTTCACGCCCGTATCGGTGGCGCATGCGGCTTTTGGCTGCCGCTGTCCGCGTTGCGGCGAGGGGCGTCTCTTCACCGGCGTGCTGACGGTGCGTCCGAGTTGCCCGGCCTGCGGGCTCGATCTGTCGGCGCAGGACGCCGGCGACGGCCCGGCGGTTTTCGTCATCCTCTTTCTCGGGCTGATCGTTGTCGGGCTCGCCGCCATCGTCGAGATCAAATTCGCGCCGCCGATCTGGCTCCATCTCATGCTGTGGACGCCGCTGATCCTCGGCGGCGCGATCATGATGCTGCGGCCGTTGAAGGCGGCGCTCGTCGCGCTGCAATACAAGCACAACCTGCTGCACCACGATCCACCAAGCGCATGAGCCGGTTTCGGCCGCAACTCGCGCCGACGCTGTTCACGATCCCTGTGGTGCTGGTCTGCGTGGCGCTCGGCATGTGGCAATTGCAGCGGCTCGACTGGAAGCGCGCATTGATCGCCCAGCGCGAGGCGGCGACTGTAGCGGAGCCGGTGGCGCCGCCGCGCAGCCTGGCGGAAGCGAGCGCGCTCGAATTTCATCCGGTTGTCGCCGACGGCGTGCTCCTGAATGACAAGGAGCTCTATCTGAATGCGACGGGTCCGCGCGGCGGCGCCGGATTTCACGTGCTGACCCCACTGCGCGAGACCGATGGCCGGCTCGTCTTTGTCAATCGCGGCTTTGTGCCGACCAACCTCAGAGATCCCGCGAGCCGCGCCGCCGGCGAGCCTTCCGGGACGGTGCACATTCGTGGGCTGTTGCGCCTGCCTCCCGCGGAGAAACCGAGCTGGTTCATCCCCGATAACCGCCCCGACCTGAATTACTGGTTCTGGATCGATCTGCCGGCAATGGCTACCGCCGACCATCTCGATCCGGCCAATGTCGCGCCGTTCTACATCGACGCCGACGCGACGCCGAACCCGGGGGGCTGGCCGCAGGGCGGCATAACGCCACTCAATCTCCCCAACAACCATCTGCAATACGCGATCACCTGGTTTTCGCTCGCCGCTGCCGCGCTCGTGATCTATGTCGTCTACCATTGGCGCGGCCGAGATTGGCGATAGAGCGGCATGACGAGCTACACCGATCTTGAAGCAAGATTTCGTCGCCTCGGCGCGGTCGAGGAGGCGATCGCGGTGCTGCACTGGGACGCGGCCGCAATGATGCCGCCGGGCGGCGCCGCGGCGCGATCGGAGCAGCTCGCGACGTTGCATGGCATCGCGCATCGTCTGCTGACCGCGCCGGAGATCACCGATCTGTTCGAAGCGGCCGACGCCGAAACAGCCGCGCTCGGGGTGTGGCAGCGCGCCAATCTGCGCGAGATGCGGCGGCGCTGGCGGCATGCAGCGGCCGTCCCGCCCGATCTCGTCGAGGCGATGTCGCGGGCTTGCTCCGAGTCCGAGACGATATGGCGCCGGGCGCGCCCGGCCGATGATTTCGCGATGGCCTTGCCCGGCCTTGAACGTGTCCTCGCGCTGACCCGCGAGGTCGCCGCCGCCAAGGCGGATGCGCTCGGCGTCAGCCCGTACGAGGCGTTGCTCGACCAGTACGAGCCGGGCATGACGACCGAGACGATCGATCGTCTTTTCGGCGAGATCGAGCGCTTTTTGCCCGGGCTCCTCGATGCGGCGCTCGCTCGTCAGCCATCGCGTCCTACGCCGCCCGAGCCGCAAGGGCCGTTTCCGATTGCCTTACAGCGCCGCGCCGCGCTGACCCTGATGCAGCGGATCGGCTTCGATTTTGCGCATGGCCGGCTCGACGAGAGCGCTCACCCGTTCTGCGGCGGCACGCCGGACGACGTGCGGTTGACGACGCGCTATGACGAGACCGATTTCTCCAAAGCGCTGATGGGCACATTGCATGAGACCGGCCACGCGCTCTATCAGCGCGGCCTCCCGGCGGAATGGCGATTGCAGCCGGTCGGCGCGGCGCATGGCATGGCGGTGCACGAAAGCCAGTCGCTGTTTCTCGAAATGCAGCTGTGCCGCAGCCGGGCTTTCGCCGGTTTCGCGGCGCCCTTATTGCGCGACGTCTTCGACGGCGCCGGCGGAGCCTGGGACGCCGATGCCCTCTATCGGCGGCAGATCCGCGTCATGCCCGGCCTGATCCGTGTCGATGCCGACGAGATCACCTATCCGGCGCATGTCATCCTGCGGTACCGGCTCGAGCGCGCGATGCTCGACGGCGATCTTTTGCCACGCGATCTGCCCGCCGCCTGGGCCGACGCGCTGCGCAACGCGATCGGGGTGACGCCGCCTTCCGACCGCGACGGCTGCCTGCAGGACATTCACTGGTATGACGGGGCCTGGGGCTATTTCCCGACCTACACCTTGGGCGCGCTGATCGCGGCGCAGCTTTTCTCGGGTTTGCGGGAGGCGCTGCCCGACGTGACCGACAGGATCGGCCGTGGTGAGTTCGCGGCGATTTTCGACTGGCTGCGCGCCCGTATTCACGGCAAGGGCTCGCTGCTCTCGACCGCGGATCTGGTGCAGGAAGCGACGGGGGCGCCGCTCGGCACGACGGCCTTCGAACGGCATTTGCGCGAGCGCTACCTCACATAATCCAGAAACGCGAAGGTTTACAGCCGGCCCTCAACCGGCCATATGTCCCCGGCGCGCTGCTGACGTGTGACATGCTCGCGAAACAAAGCGGGCAACCAGGCGTTTAGCCAAAATTAGCGCCCCAGTAACGCTGGCAAGGGATGCCCAGGTGCTCGATATTGCCCCCCCGGTATCGACGCGCATCACCGATCGCACCGCTGAGCGCGACCGGTTCGCCGCGATCCGCCACCAATCGGAGGCCCTCGCCGCCAATCTCTCGCCGGAAGACCAGGCTATCCAGTCGATGCCGGATGTCAGCCCGACAAAATGGCATTTGGCGCACACCAGCTGGTTTTTCGAGACGTTCCTGCTCATGCCCCTTGCTCCGGGCTATCGCGCCTTCGATCCGGCTTTCGCTTACCTCTTCAACTCGTATTACGAAGCCGTCGGGCCGCGTCACCCACGCCCGGCGCGCGGTCTGCTGTCGCGCCCGACCGTCGATGTGGTCGCCGCCTATCGCGATCATGTCACCGCGGCGATGCTGCGCCTCATCGAGACCGCCGGCGATGATGTGTGGCAACA
>JBKOVT010000013.1:0-6992 GCA_046724035.1 Pseudomonadota bacterium
AGATTGATCACAAGTTCGAGTTTGGTCGGCTGCTCGACCGGCAGATCGCCGGGTTTCGCGCCCTTGAAGATTTTGTCGATCATGCCGGCCGCCCGATAGTACAGATCGGGATAGCTCGGCCCGTAACTCAAGAGCCCGCCGACATCGACAAATTCCCGAGCCGGGTAGGCGGTCAGCAATTTGTGCTCGGCGGCGAGGCCGACGATCATCTTCGCATTGGCTTGGGTCAGCGCATCGATCCCGACCGAGAGCGCGTCCATGTTGCGCTCACGTATTTGTGCAAAGGCGGTGTTGATATCCTGCACACTGCGCACGTCAAAGAGCTCTACCCGCAGGCCGAGCACCTTCGCGGAGTCTTGCGCCGCTACCATTGCGGCGGCGATACCGGATTTCCGAGATTCTGCAGAAAGCCGATGCGAGAGATGGACGGGCGCGCCTCCTTCAACAGCTCGACGCGCTTGCCGGCCAGCTCTGTCACGAACGCGCTGAAGCCGGTGACGTTGCCGCCTGGGTGCGCCAAGCTGGCGACAACCCCGACGCCGAGCGGCTCGCCGATCGCCGCCATGACGATCGGGATCTGATCAGTTACCGCCCTGGCCGCTTGCGCGGCGGGGGTTCCTCTGGTGACGATCAGGTCGACTGGGAGGTGCACCAGCTCGGTCGCGAGATCAAGGAACCGCTCGGCGCGGCCATCGGCCGAGCGATACTCGATCCGCAGATTCTGCCCTTCGACGTAACCGCGGTCTCGAAGGCCGCGCAACAACGCGTCCAGATTGCCCTGGTTCCGGTCGGCCGGAATGGTCTCGAGAACGCCGACCCGGTAGACCCGCGTGGCTTGCGCGTGCGCGGCAAAGCGCCCGCCAAAGCTCAGCCCAACAGCGACGCCGGCAAGAACGTGCCGGCGCCGGAATGAGGTCACGCGTAGATCTTCACCAGCTCGGCATGCGCCGACTTGACCGCGT
The DNA here is from genome assembly GCA_046724035.1 of Pseudomonadota bacterium. GTDB lineage: Bacteria > Pseudomonadota > Alphaproteobacteria > ATCC43930 > CGMCC-115725 > DATARH01. The sequence continues at coordinate 963 of JBKOVT010000013.1, forward strand.
CTTCGGCCGGCATTCCTTGGACCGCTTTCGCGTACATGTCGGAAATGATGTACTTCGAGATGACCTCCGCCGCCTTGCGGCCGGCCGGCCCGGCATACCCGGCGAAATGTCCGCTCTCGGCCGCGGCGCGGAACGGCAGCATGATCGGGTCTTCCTTCCACAGCGCGTGGTTCTCCCACAGCTTGGTCGGGCCGACCGAGAAGCCCTGCTGCGTGACCCACCATTGCTCATAGATCTTCTCGCCGTGGAACCAGCGGAGGAAGTCTTTCGCGGCTTTCTGGTTCTTGCCGTAGGCCATGACCATGTCGGCGAATGGCACATGCCAGCTGAACTGACCCGCCGGGCCTTTCGGCAGCGGCGTGTGAAAGACATCGTCCTTCATCGGCTTGCCGTCCGCCGTCTGATAGGTGTCGGGCTTCTTTTTTGCTTCGAGATAGATCGAGGCGCCGTTGTTGGTGGCGCTGATGCTGCCCGACAAAAAGGCGCGGTTATTGCCGGAATCGTCCCACGCCAACCCGCCCTCGTCGCAGGCATCCTTCCACATCGCCACGGCGAACTTGACCGACTCGATCGTCTCCTTGCTGCCGAGCACGACGGTCTTGCCATCGGCCTCGACCTCCTTGCCGCCCCACGACCACAAATACGGATACCAGAACGCATTGGCATCGCCGAAAGCGTGCGCAACGGTTTGACCGAGCGGGTGTCCCTTGGCCTTGAGCTTCTTGCCCGCGTCGCGCCACTCCTCCCAAGTGGCCGGATATTTCTCCGGCCCATAGCCGATCTCGTTCCACCAGGAGGCGCGATTGACGATCTGCAACCCGACAATTGTGTTCGGGACGGCGAGCCATTTCTTGCCGTCATAGGCGATCGCTTTTGCGGTTTCGTAATAGCCGCCCTGCGCCTTGCCGATCTCCTCGCAGATATCGCTGACATCGACGACGCTGTCGGCGTAGAGCTGCGCCCAATTGTTGATCGCGCTGATGATGTCGGGGCCGGAGCCGGAGGAGACGGCGGAGGTGACGCGAGCCTGGATCGTCAGCCCGTCGACCCCTTCGAGGTTGATCTTCAGCCCGAGGTCTTTCTGGGCCAGCTCGTTGATCTTCGTTTTGATCGTCTGGTCCGATACCGGGACGTAATCCGACCCCCGGACCCAGTGCAATGTCGTTCCCTGCGCAAAGGCCGGCGCGCGGCCGGTTGCGAGGATCGCGGCAAGGCCGCCGGTCGTCGCGGATACGGCTCCGGCGCCGGACAGCTGCAATACGCGACGGCGCGTAATGTTCGTCATGGCAAATCTCCCCTGAAAGGTGCTGTGTTAGGCATAGATTTTCACCAGCTCGTCATGCGCCCATTTGACGGCCTCTTCCGGCGCCATGCCCTGGATCGCCTTCGCATACATATCAACGATGACATATTTAGTGACGGCTTCGGCTGATTTGCGGTTAGGCGGCCCGGCATAGCCGACCAGCCGTCCCCCGGCGGGAACATCCTTGAACGGGGTCAGCACCGGGTCGGCCTTCCATACCGGATCGTTTTCCCAAACCTTGGTCGCGCCGTCGGTATAGCCCTGCTGCGAGGTGAACCACTCGCCGAATACTTCCTTCGAATGGATCCAGTTGAGGAAGTCCTTGGCCGGCTTCTGGTTTTTCGAATAGCCCATCATCATGTCGGTGAACGGGCCCGGCAGGTTGAATTGTCCGCCTGCGCCGCCCGGGATCTTGGCGTGAAGGATGTCATCCTTCATCGGCTTACCCTTCTCGGTCTGGTACGCATCGCCCTTCTTCTTGGCTTCGATGTAGATCGAGGCGCCATTGTTGGTGGCGCTGATGCTGCCCGACAAGAACGCGCGGTTGTTGCTCGAATCGTCCCAGGCAAGCCCGCCCTCGTCCATCGTCTCCTTCCACAACGGCACGGCGAATTTGACGGATTCGAGCGTCTCCTTGCTGTTCAGCACGACGGTCTTGCCGTCCGCTTCGACCTCCTTGCCGCCCCACGACCACAGATACGGGTACCACCAGCCCGGCGCGTCGCCAAAGGTGTGGCCAGCGGTCTGGCCGTAGGGGTGGCCGGCGGCTTTGAGTTTCTTGCCGGCCGCGCGGTATTCGTCCCAGGTGGCGGGAAACTTGCCGTCGAACCCGACCTCGGCGAGCCAGGATTTGCGATAGGCGACGAGGCCGCCACCGATGCACCACGGCACTCCGATCCATTTGTTGCCGACCGTTGCGACCTGGCGCGAGATGTCGTAATAGCCGCCCTGCTCTTTGCCGATCGCCTCGGCGACATCGCCGACATCGGCGAGGCTGTCGGCGTAAAGCTGTGGCCAGTTGCCGATAGCCATGACGATATCCGGCCCGGTGCCCGACTGGATGGCTGAGGTAACCCGAGCCTGAATGTCATTCGCGTTGATTGTCTCGAGATTGAGCTTGATGCCGAGCGCCTTCTGGCACTCCTGGGTGATCTTGCCCTTGAGCAGCTGGTCGGAGGTCGGCACAAAATCGGACCAGCGCACCCAATGCACCGTCGTGCCTTGCGCGTAGGCGGGAGCCCGGCCGGACGCAAGGATCGCGGCGAGACCGCCCGTACCGGCGGTCAGCGCGCCGGCGCCCGACAATTGCACAAAACGGCGGCGGTCGATGCGGCTCATCGGCATTTCTCTCCTATGGCGCGATCAGGTGTTCTTGCGACAATCGTAGGCTAGGCTTGCGCCGCGGCACAAGCCGCTCCGAGGGACAGCGACATGAAGATCCGCGACGCCGTGCCGGAGGACGCGCCGGCGGCCTGCGAGGTCATCCGGCGATCGATCATCGAATTGTGCGCCGCCGATCACCATAACGACCCGGCGATCCTCGGGCGCTGGCTCGCCAATAAGACAGCCGAGATCGTCGCGTCCTGGATCCGCGAACCCGGCAATTCGGTGCTCCTGGCGGTCGAGGGCAATGCCGTGCTTGCCGTCGGCTCGGTGACCGATGAGGGCGAGATCACGCTGAACTACGTCTCGCCGGAGGCGCGGTTTCGCGGCGTCAGCCGCGCCATGATCGCCGCGCTCGAAACCCGTGCCGGGGAAGGCGGCAACGAGCGCTGCATACTCGTCAGCACCGAGACGGCTCGCCGCTTTTATCGCCGCGCCGGCTATACCGAAGACGGGCCACCGCAGCCGAAATTCGGCACAGCCGGAAGCTACCCGATGTCAAAGCAGCTGGACGTCATTCGGTTGGAGCCGGTGTTGGAGGTGCTGCCGGCCGGCTTCGGTGCGTTGCGCGCGGAAGCGCGGGCCGAGGGGCACAGGTTTGTCGAGCGGCTTGCGGCGGATTGGGCGTCCGGCGCGCTTCGGTTCGACCGGCCTGGCGAGGTGCTCCTTGCCGCCTCCGCCGGCAATGAGCTCGCGGCGATCGGCGGCCTCACGCTCGATCCGGTGCTTCCTGATGCGCTCCGCGTGCGCCGGTTTTATGTCAGGAAGCGATACCGCCGGTCCGGCATAGGGCGGCGGATCGCCACCGCGCTGCTCAAACGCGCCTCACAGGCCGGCCGCCCGGCGACGGTCAACGCCGGCCCAGGCAGCGCGGTGTTCTGGGAAGCGGTCGGGTTTGTCTCAGACGAGCGCGACGGCCACACGCATCTGTTCCCGCCGGAGCCGACCACCGATCGAAACTAGACTCTGAGTCAGATGGCCGCTTCGGTCTCGCTGTCGAAAAAGTGCAGGCGCTCGGGATTGATGGCGAGCTGCAGCTGGTCATGTACTTTGGCCCGCGAGATCGGCTCGACCGAGGCGACCATCGTCACCGAGCCGACAGCGACATCGAGCAGGATCTCCGAGCCGAGCCGCTCGACCACCTCGACCACCGCGGGAATGTTGAGCTCGGGCGGATCGCTCTCGCGGGCGATCCGCATATCCTCGGGGCGAATGCCGATCGTGACCGCTTTGCCAGCATAGGCTCCGACCCGGTTGTTGAGGTGCGCCGGCACCTTGAGCCGGATGCCCTCTCCCTCGGCCCAGAGCCCGCCATTCTCGCCTGCAATCCGCGCATCGGCGAAATTCATCGCCGGCGAGCCGATAAAACCGGCGACAAAGCGGTTGGCCGGTTCATTGTAAAGCGTCATCGGGTCGCCGACCTGCTGCACCCAGCCGTCGCGCATGACGACGACACGGTCACCCAAGGTCATCGCCTCGACCTGGTCGTGCGTCACATAGATCGCCGTCGTGCCGAGGCGCTGATGCAATTTCTTCAGCTCGACGCGCATCTGGACGCGCAATTTGGCGTCGAGGTTCGACAACGGCTCGTCGAACAGAAAGACCTGCGGGTGGCGCACGATCGCGCGCCCCAAGGCAACGCGCTGACGCTGCCCACCGGACAGCTGGCGCGGCTTGCGTTTCAGATACTCACCGATCCCCAGGATGTCAGCGGCCTCGCGCACCCGCTTCTGGATCTCGGGTTTGTCGAATTTCCGCATTTTGAGGCCGAAGGCCATGTTGTCGTAGACCGACATATGCGGATAGAGCGCGTAATTCTGGAACACCATCGCAATGTCGCGATCCATCGGCGCCAGCTCGTTCACCACCTTGTCATTGATCAGAACGCGACCGGAGGTGATGCTTTCGAGTCCCGCCACCATGCGCAAGGTCGTCGTCTTGCCGCAGCCGGAGGGGCCGACCAGCACGACGAATTCCTTGTCGCGGATGTCGAGGTTGACGTCTTTGACGGCGTGCACCTCGTCATACATCTTGTTCAGGCTGCGCATCGCGACTTGCGCCATGTTCTACCCCTTCACCGATCCGGTGATGCCGGAGACGTAATGTTCGACAAAGAACGAATAAACGAACGCGACCGGGATTGAGCCCAGGAGCGCGCCGGCCATCAGCTCGCCCCAATAGAAAACGTCGCCGCGCACCAACTCCGAGGTGACGCCGACGGGCACCGTCTTCTGCTCGGGCGAGGACAGGAAGACGAGCGCATAGATGAACTCGTTCCACGACAGCGTGAAGGCGAAGATGCCGGCCGACAGAATGCCCGGTACCGCAATCGGAAAGATGATATAGGCCATCGCTTTCCAGCGCGGCGCCCCATCGATGCGGGCGCATTCCTCCAATTCCTTCGGTATGGATTTGAAGTAGCCCATCATCAGCCAGGTGCAGAACGGAATGAGGAAGGTCGGGTAGGTCAGGATCAGGGCCCAGGGCGAGTCGCCGAGATGGAAGTTGCGGATGATGTCGGCGAGCGGAATGAATAACAGCGTCTGCGGCACCAGGTAGGTTATGAAGATGCCGGTGCCGATGCTGCCGGCGAACGGAAATTTGAGGCGAGACAGCGCATACCCTGCGAAGAGACCGCAGATCAGCGAGATCACCGTCGAGACCGTCGCGATCAGCATCGTGTTCATCATCCACGTGCTGAACAGGGTTTCCGTCAGCAGATCGCGGATGTGCTCGAGTGTAGGACGCAGGGTCCAGAACGGGGTGTAATTGGCCGCGTTCCACGGCCGGTACAGCTCGCTATCCGGCCGTACCGTCGTGACGATCATCCAGTAGAACGGGAACAGCAGGAAAATGATGAACAGCGCGAGCGGGATGTGGAAGAACACCCAGCGGCGCCAGCGTGCTCCTTCGATCATGGCTCAGACGGTCTCCACCCGGCGGATATAGACAAGCTGTATGATCACGACGAGCAGCAATACCGGGAAGATCGCCAGCGATATTGCGGCGCCCTCGGAGAGGAGGCCGGTGCCGACACCGATCTGATAGGCGTAGGTCGCGAAGAGGTGCGTATGGTTGGCCGGCCCGCCCCCGGTCAGGACGTAGACGAGCTGGAAATCGGCAAACGTCTGAATGACCGAGAACAGCACGACGACCATCGTCACCGGCAACAACAGCGGCCAGGTCACGTATCGGAAGCGGTTCCACGCCCGCGCCCCGTCGATCGCTGCGGCTTCGTGCAATTCGGGGCTGATCGTCTGCAGGCCGGCCAAGAGGCTGATCGCGTAGAACGGCACACCGCGCCAGACATTGACGACCATGACCGAGATGATCGCCAGGTTCGG
>JBKOVT010000065.1:0-9023 GCA_046724035.1 Pseudomonadota bacterium
GCTCGCCCGGCGGCGAGCTTGTCGATCATCGGCAGCGCAAAGCTGGCGGTCTTGCCGGTGCCGGTCTGGGCACAGCCCAATACGTCGCGCCCCTGGGCGACGACGGGGATGGCTTGCTCTTGGATTGGGGTGGGGGTCGTATAGCCGGTGTCTGTTATCGCCTGCAAAAGTTCAGGCGAGAGTCCCAGTTCGTTAAAATTCATTGAGAATTTGTTGCCTTACGCAAGGTCTAGGTGGGCGGATCGCCCGAGCTTTTAGTTAGGGATGACCAGACGAAAGTCAAGGTTTTTCGCCGGTTCCAGCCATGTCTTTCAAACAAGCCATGTCTGCTAAACGGGCGCGCGGGTCAGCGGCGCCAATCGCAAAGCCCTAGCGTCTGCGGAATTGCGGCCGCGGCATCATCGGAGGCGCGGCGGTGTCCTTATGGCGGAAATTGATCCGCCCCTTGGTCAGATCATAGGGCGTCATCTCGACCGTGACGCGGTCGCCGGCCAGGATCCGGATGCGGTTTTTCTTCATCTTGCCGGACGAGTAGGCGAGCGTTTCATGCCCGTTGTCGAGGCGCACGCGGAACCGCGCATCGGGCAGCAGCTCCATGACGGTGCCCTCGAATTCGATCAGATCTTCCTTTGCCAAAGAGTGCTCCTTCGTTGTTGAACCAGTCGGTTGAAACCAGGAAAAAAGGGGCGCCGAAGCGCCCCTTTGACGACCGACGGTTAGGCCGGACGCAGGTTGACAGCCGAGACCCGGCCGCGTTGTCCTTGTTCGAGCTCGAAGCTCAGCTTCTGTCCTTCCTGCAGGCCATCCATGCCGGCTCGCTCGACGGCTGAAATGTGCACGAACACATCATTGCCGCCGCTGGTCGGCTGAATAAACCCGTAGCCCTTCTGGGCGTTGAACCATTTGACCGTACCGGTCGCCATTCGCAGTAACTCCAATCTGGTAGCAAGGCCGCCGCACAAGCGTACGGCGATCGAACGTCGGTTGGATCGGGAAACACGGTCGGGGGTTCGTCTCGAACGCCGGCAGTGACGCCGAACCCAACCGGGTCGACGGGCAACTAGGTAAGCGGAAGCCAAGATCAAAGCAAGATGGGTCTGCCACGGGGCTGGCATTCGTGATCGGCGGAAAGCGCTATGTGCCCCGGCGTGTCGACCGGCGGAATGCGCTGCGCGTTTTCGGCGGAAAACGGCTCGCTACAAATCGAGATCGCGGGCGAAGCGGGCGTTTTTCTGGATATAGTCGAAGCGCAATTCTGGGCGCCGTCCCATCAAAGTCTCGACCAGCTTCTCGGTGCGGCGAAAGCCTTCATCAGCGGTCTCGATTGCCGCGGGATCGGTCAGTGTCGAATGCGGCCGCGACGGCAAGGTCACGCGCAACAGCGTGCGCAGCTTCGGGTCCATCGTCGTGGCTTTCAAATAGCGCGCCGGCATCTCGCCGAGCCCCTTGAAGCGGCTGATCTCGACCTTGCCGCGGGTGCTGAATGTCGTCGCGAGCAACTCCTCGCGATGCGCATCGTCGCGCGCGTAATGCGTCACCTCGCCCTGGGTCATCCGGTAGAGCGGCGGCAATGCGAGGAAGAGATGGCCGTTATCGACAAGCTTTGGCATCTCGCGGAAGAAAAACGTCATCAAGAGCGAGGCGATATGCGCGCCATCAACATCGGCGTCGGTCATGATGATGACGCGCTCGTAGCGCAGCGACTCCTCGCGGTAATGCGAACCGATGCCACAGCCGAGCGCCAGCACAAGATCGTTGAGTTCCTGGTTGGCGCGCATCTTGTCGGCCGAGGCGCTCGCGACATTGAGGATCTTGCCGCGCAGCGGCAGGATCGCTTGCGTGTCGCGGTCGCGCGCCTGTTTCGCCGAGCCGCCGGCGCTGTCGCCCTCGACGAGAAAGATTTCGGTGCCCTGGGCGCTGTCGCGCGTGCAATCCGAGAGCTTCCCCGGGAGGCGGAGCTTGCGCGTCGCGCTCTTGCGCGCCATCTCGCGCTGCTGCCGTCGGCGTTGCCGTTCCTCGGCGCGCTCGGCGATGCGATCGAGCAGCACGCGACTGGTCGCCGGATCGGCGCTCAGCCAATGGTCGAAATGATCGCGCAGCGCGGTCTCGACGAGCCGCGCCGCCTCGGCGGAGGCGAGCCGCTCCTTTGTCTGGCCCTGGAATTGCGGGTCGCGCAGAAACAACGACAACAGCATCGCCGCGCCGGCCGTCACATCGTCGCCGGTCGCGGCGGCGACTCGGCGATGCCCGATTAATTCACCATAAGCGCGAATGCCGCGGGTCAGTGCCTGGCGCAGGCCCGCCTCATGCGTGCCGCCCTCGGGCGTCGGGATCGTGTTGCAATAGGAATGGCAGAAGCCGTCCTCTTCCTCCTCCGGCCAGACGACCGCCCATTCGACGCTGCCGCCATCCGGGAATTCGGCTCGCCCGAGAAACGGCTTTGGCGTCAGCAGCGCCCGGTCGGCGAGGCTCGCGGCGAGAAAATCGCCGAGCCCGTTCGGAAAATGCAGCCGCGCTTCCTGCGGTATGCCGTCGGGCCGCGGCAGCGAGGGATCGCAACGCCAGCGAATCTCGACACCGCGGAACAAATACGCCTTCGAACGCGCCATGCGGTAAAGGAGCGCCGGCCGGAACGCGGCGTCGGCAAAAATCTCGGGATCGGGATGAAAGCGCAGGACCGTGCCGCGCCGGTTCTGCACGGGCCCGCAATCCTCGACCCGGCCCTGCGGCACGCCGCGGCAATAGCTTTGCCGCCACAGCTTGCGGTCGCGCGCCACCTCGACCTCGAGCCGATCGGACAGCGCGTTGACGACCGAGATGCCGACACCGTGCAGCCCGCCCGATGTCTTGTAGGCATCGCCGCCGAATTTGCCGCCCGAATGCAGCATCGTCAGGATGATTTCGAGCGCCGATTTTTTTGGAAACCGTGGATGCGGGTCGACCGGGATGCCGCGCCCGTTGTCGCGCACCGTGACCGATCCCGCCGCGTCGAGCTCGAGCTCGATTCGCGTTGCGTGGCCGGCGACCGCCTCGTCCATCGCGTTGTCGAGTGCTTCGGCGGCGAGGTGATGCAGCGCGCGCTCGTCGGTGCCACCGACATACATTCCGGGCCGCCGGCGAACCGGTTCCAGCCCCTCTAGGACCTCGATATCTTTGGCGGAATAACTGTCGCCCGAGCCGTTGCTTTTGGGCGGAACGAGAGCGTCAAACAGGTCCGGCATGATGCGGCGATTATAGGGGCGCTTGCACCTCGCGCAAGCAGGATGCAGTATACGAGCCAGTGCAAATAACAATATATTGGGCGCGCCCGTCGCTGCTCAACACGGGTGGCGGTTTGCGTGGAACCGAACCGGCTCGGCGGGATTTACGACTATGATGATGACCAACGAGCGCAAGATCTGGGAGGCCGCGTTGCTGCTGGTCAGGCGGCATGGGGCGGAGGCGGTCACCGTCGCTGAGCGCGAAGCGGAACGGCTGCGCGGCGGCGATGACGAGCTGACCTGCGTCGTATGGTGCTGGATCGCGCGCTCGACCGCGGAGCTGCTCCGCCCGGAACCCGAGATCGGCGAACGGGTGCACTGAGCGCGGAGATCAGCTCCGCACCTCGCGCACAAACGTTCCTCAACTCCCCATGGCCGGGCTTGTCCCGGCCATCGACGTCTTTGGACCAAGCCGATTTCGACGGAAGAACACGGGTGCCGGGGACGAGCCCGGGCACGGGGATATGCGTAATAGCCGTGGCCTCTTCACCGCGAGGCTGCCACACGCGATATACTGACGACGAGGTTCACCGCTGTGGGCGAGGCAAGCGACATGGCAGTAGGTTTGTTGGGCCGCCTGAGCGGCCGGGGTGCGTCATCGAAATCGGACAAACATTTCGAGGTCGAGCTCAGCGACGAGGAATGGCGCCGGAAGCTGAATCCCGAGCAATACCGGGTCCTGCGCCAGCACGGCACCGAGCGCGCCGGGACGAGCCCGCTCGATAAGCAACACGGCGCTGGGATTTTTCACTGCGCCGGCTGCGGCCAGCCCCTGTTCGACGCCGGCACGAAGTTCAACAGCGGCACGGGATGGCCGAGCTTCTGGGCGCCGCTCGACGACGCGGTCGAGACCGAGACCGACCGCAGCTTTTTCATGAGCCGCACCGAGGTGCATTGCCGCCGCTGCGGCGGGCATCTCGGGCATGTCTTCGAGGACGGGCCCAAGCCGACCGGGTTGCGCTACTGCATGAACGGCGTCTCGCTTGAGTTCAAACCCGGCGAGACCGCGCCGGATCCGAGCAAGCCCGACACCAAGCCGTAATTATCCCTCTCTCGCCATTGCGGGAGGGAAGTTCGATCAGACCGCGTCGCGGCCGCGTTCGCCGGTGCGGATGCGCAGTGCTTCCTCGACCGGAAACACAAAGATCTTGCCATCGCCGATCTTGTCGGTCTTGGCGGCCTGTTGGATCGCTTCAACCGCGCGCGGCATCAGCGCATCATCGAGCACGACTTCGATCTTCACCTTGGGCAGAAAATCGATAACGTATTCGGCGCCGCGATAAACTTCGGTGTGCCCTTTCTGCCGCCCGAAGCCGCGGACCTCGCTGACGGTCATGCCGGTGACGCCGATCTCATGCAGCGCGTTTTTGACTTCGTCGAGCTTGAACGGCTTGATGATGGCTTCAATTTTCTTCATCGCTCCGATCCTTCCGAAAAGGCCCGCTGCGCGGCGTAGCTGATGGCGACCAACGCAGGATGCGTGCCAATCGCCTCTGCCGCTAGAATATGATGCCGCCTTCGATCATGACCCGGCCCTGGCTGTGATGATTGCCGCCTTTACCGAAAGCAAGACCAGGGGTGATGCTGTTGGCCTGCACATAAGACAGCTCTTCGCGGACGAAAAAGATGCCCTCCTGGTAGGTCGGCGTGAAGGTCAACGACCACGCGGTGCTGCCAGGACCGTAGAGCACGTTGGCGTTGCCGCCGGCGAGGCTGCCGGTCGTCCCGATGTACTCGGCTCTACCGGCGACATTGACGTTGTCGTTGACAGCGTAGTTCGCCAGGATCGCGCCGCCAAAGGTCTCCGCGCCGCGTGTCGCGCCGAAAAACGGATTGCTCGGCACATGCGTGTATTGGAAGTACGGCGTGATCGTCCAAGGGGCGGCGTTGTAGGTATAGATGATATTGAAGATGTGGCCGTTGTTCTGGAAAAACGGCGTCTTGACCACCGGCGGCAGCGTGCTCGAGACAACATTTTTGTCGGTGTGATCGAAATTGCCGCCACCCACGACGGTGAGCGTATTCTCTTTGTTGATGGTCCAAGCGGCGGAGCCGGTCAGCCAGTTATAACTGTCGGAGTAAAAACCGTCGTTCAGCGAGGCGGACAAGGCGAGCGGACCAAGCGTGTAGTTCACCTGGACGCCGCGGCTGATGATCGGTTCCTGCGCCCATAAGAGGCCGCGCTCGATATTCATATTCTGAAAGGTGAAGCCGTATTCGGCGCCGATCAGCGTGAACAGCTTGCCGGCTTGCACCGAGAAGGTGTCGGTGGGCGCCAGCTTCACATAGGCCGCCGGCACTGGACCGAAGCTGTCGCCGGTCATTCGCCAAGCGCTGACATAGGGCGTCCCGAGGGCAGGAAATGAATAGAGCCCGGCCTGCGCGTAGAACTGCACCAGGCCCTCGGTCGTCTGAACGATCGCCTGGGCATTGCTGACATCCGGGCGCAGGCTGTGATCGCCTAAAACGGGGTTGCTCTGCGCCAGGCCGAGGCCGCTGACGACACCCGTCACATACACTTTGCCGAACGGCCCGCCGTCGAGGTTGAAGGGGTTCGGATTCGCGACAAGTGGTCCTGCCATCGACGGTGTCGTCATCGCTGTCGAGGCGGGCGCCTCCGGCACCGGTACCACGCCCGGAGGGGGCGGCGGCACCAGCGGGGCCGGTTGCTGCGCCGATGCGGAAACCGCTGCACCAAACACCCCGGCCACCGCCATCGCCAGGGCCGCCACACCTCTCGGGAGTGTCGTCCGCAAGATTCGTTTCATCGGTTTCTTCCCCCTCACCCAGCCGCGGTCATGAGTTCGAGCGGCTGCAAAAGCGATGCCGGTTTACTCGCTTATCCTGATTTAGCGAATTGAAAATTGAACACGTTTGTTGCTGTACAATTTTTAGGCAAGTAACTGCCCAGCAATGCGTCAATTGTTTCGTTGAAGTTCGAGAGGCGCCGGTGCCGCCGAGTAGGCACGGCAACCGGCGCCGATCTCGTAGTCGCAGCTACTGGATGACCTCGCCGTGGATCGCGAGATCGAGCCCTTCCCGCTCAGTGTCGGCATCGACGCGCAGCCCGATGACGACATCAATGAGCTTCAGCAGGATCAGCGAGGCGATCGCGTCATAGACGACGGTGCATCCGACGCCGTAGAGCTGAACCAGGACCTGATGCGCATTGCCGTCGACCAGGCCGCTATGGCCTTCGCCGCCGATCGCCGAGACGGCCAGGACGCCAGTCAGGATCGCGCCGGTCGTCCCGCCGATGCCATGCACGCCGAACGCATCTAGGCTGTCATCGTAGCCGAGCGCGTTCTTCAGTCCGGTGGCGCCCCAGTAGCAAAGCACGCCGGCCGCGATGCCGATGATCAGCGATCCCTTGGGATCGACGAATCCGGAGGCGGGCGTGATCGCGACGAGACCTGCGACCGCTCCCGAGATGATGCCGAGAACACTGGGTTTGCCCTTCAGCGCCCACTCGACAAACATCCAGGTCAGCGCCGCCGTCGCGGTCGCGATCTGCGTCACCGCCATTGCCATGCCGGCATTGCCGTTGGCTGCCGCCGCCGAACCTGCATTAAACCCGAACCAGCCGACCCACAGCAGGGACGCGCCGACAACGCTGAGCACGAGGTTATGCGGCGCCATCGGTTCGCTGCGATAGCCGCGGCGCTTGCCGAGAACGAGCGCCGCCACGAGCCCGGCAACACCGGAGTTGATGTGCACGACCGTCCCGCCGGCGAAGTCGAGGATACCGGCGTCGTTGAGGAAGCCGCCCGGCCCCCATACCCAATGCGCGATGGGTGCGTAGACCAGGATCGACCACAAACCGATGAACCACAGCAGCGCCGAGAATTTCATGCGGTCGGCAAAGGCGCCGCAGATCAGCGCGGGGGTGATGATCGCGAACGTCATCTGGAAGCACATGTAGACCGATTCGGGGATCGTCTTCGCGAGATCGTTGATCGCATCGACGCCCATGCCGTCGAGCAGCAAGCGGCCGAAACCGCCAAAGAACGGATTGCCCTCGGTGAAGGCCAGACTGTAGCCGATGACCATCCACAGCACGGTGACGAGGCAGGTGATCGCAAAGCTCTGCATGACCGTGGCGAGCACGTTCATCTTGCGGACCATGCCGCCGTAGAACAGCGCCAGCCCCGGGATCGTCATCATCAGGACCAGCGCGGTCGAGGTTAGCATCCACGCCGTGTCGCCGCTGTTGATAGCGTTCGCCGCTGCAGCGGCTGGAGCTGCGGCAGGAGCCGCCGCGGGAGCGCCGGCCGGCGGCGCGGTCTGGGCCATGGCGGCCAGCGCCCACAGCGACAGAAGCGAAGCGGCGCAGACGGCGCGCTGCCCAAAGCGGTAGAGGGTTCTCATCGACTCACTCCCCTTTGATCGAGGTTCTGCAAAACCGGCCCATGCCGATGACCGCGGAGACGTCCGCCGGTTAGACCAAGAATCGTGCCAAGTCGGGCGGCGCGGGCCCGGAAGCCCTGCGGCGTTCCGTCCCGGGTCGCGGAAAGCGGCGGGCTACTTGGGAGGGAGTGGTCCTAATCTTCGGGGTAGGGCCGGAAACCCGGCGCGGCCGCGCAGAGGTGCGGTGTTTCAGTCAGAGGTTTTGCCGTAACAATCCGGGATATCGTTGTGTTGCGCATGCGCCGCCTAAAATTTAGGCATCGCGCTTTCGTTTCGGGAAAAGCCTTCCCGGATCGGCGATAAGCTTGTCCTCAAACGGCGCATGGCCGGCGCGAGGCCGGCCATGCATCCCCCTCGTCTCGGCGCGCGAACGCGCCGGGGCGCAATCCTCAGACCGAATAGTACATCTGGAACTCGACCGGGTGAGGTGTGTGCTCGAAATTGTACACCTCCTCCCATTTCAGCTCCATGTAGGACTCCAGGAAGTCGGTCGTGAACACGTCGCCCTTGGTCAGGAAGGCGTGGTCGTTGTGCAATTCCTCGATCGCCTCGCGCAAAGAGCCGCAGACGGTCGGGATGTCCTTCAACTCCTCCGGCGGTAGATCGTAGAGGTTCTTGTCCATCGCATCGCCGGGATGGATACGGTTCTGGATGCCGTCGAGGCCGGCCATCAGCATCGCAGCGAAGGCGAGATACGGGTTCGCCGCCGCATCCGGATAACGCACCTCGACGCGCTTCGCCTTTGGGCTCGACACGATTGGGATGCGGCAGCCGGCCGAGCGGTTGCGCGCTGAATAAGCCAGCAGCACTGGCGCCTCGAAGCCGGGAATGAGCCGCTTGTAGCTATTCGTCGACGGATTCGTAAACGCGTTCAGCGCTTTCGCGTGCCGCAAGATGCCGCCGATATAGTAGAGGGCAGTCTCCGACAGATCGGCGTAGAGATTGCCGGCAAAGGCCGGCCGCTCGCCCTTCCAGATCGACTGGTGCGTGTGCATGCCCGAGCCGTTGTCGCCCTTGATGGGCTTCGGCATGAAGGTCGCCGTCTTGCCGTATTGGTGCGCGACATTGTGCACGACATATTTGTAGATCTGCATGTTGTCGGCGGTGCGCACCAGGGTGGAATAGACAAATCCCAGTTCGTTCTGCGACGGCGCCACCTCGTGATGGTGCTTCTCGACCTCCAGCCCCATGTCGAACATGACCGACAGCATCTCTGCGCGCAGATCGCTCAGGCTGTCGACCGGCGGCACCGGGAAATAGCCGCCCTTGATCGGCGGCCGGTGGCCGGTATTGCCGTCGGGGTATTGCTTGGCGCTGACGTAGGGACCTTCCTCGCTGTCGATCTCGTACATCGCG
>JBKOVT010000071.1:0-11301 GCA_046724035.1 Pseudomonadota bacterium
AGAGCGTCGAGAGTATCACTGTGTCGCGCCCCGGGATGGCCGCGCTCACGGGCCCGCTGCACCCGGCCGATCTGATCGATATGGCGCACAGCCCGGCCTATTTCCTCGCGGCCGGGGCTGCCGACCGCGACTTCACCTGGACACACGCGACGCCGCAGAAGATTGCCGATCCGGGGATTCACCGGCTGATCGACAAGGTGCGCGTTGGCCCGCCGCCAACCGGGAATGCGGCGCGTTATCGCCAGGGCGCCACCGTCACAATCCGCACGACCGACGGCCGCGAGACCACGAATACGGTGTTTGTCCCGAAGGGTGCCGGCATGCTCGGGATCGGCTGGACGGATATCGACGCCAAATACCGCACGCTGGTGCCGCTCTCCGGCCTCCCCGAGCGGCAGATCGAACAAAGCCTCGATCTGATCCACCGCCTCCGCGACGTCTCCGACGTGTTGGAGCTAACCCGCCTGCTGCAGCTGGCTTAGCTCTGGTCGGTCAGCTGCGCGGGAAGTTCAGCTCGACCATGACGTTGTTGTTGTCGGGGAAGAACAGCTGGTCGATCGGCGGCTTGGCGATGTGGTTCTCGCGGTATTTGATGCGGTGCCTCTCCAGCTTCGCCTTGATCCCGTCAAAGTCGCTCGCCAGAAACGCGAAATGATCGAACGGTCCGGTATCGCGCGACGGCCCGCCGCCGATCGCGTTCTGACGGGGCACGAGATGCACGACCGGCACATCGCCGCAATAAAGCCAATAGCCCGGGAAATCGAGATCCGGGCGGAACCCGACCTCGAGCCCTAAGACGTCGCGGTAGAAATCGCGGGCGGCTTCCAGATCGTCGGTCTTTACCGTGACATGGTGCAGTACATTGATCCCCATGACAGTCTCCGTCGCGGATATGACTGAGCGGCATCTGACCCGATCGGCCCGCGCGGCGCAACCGCGCCGCGGGAGGACGGGTCGCGCCGCACCGCCGGTATGACTTCCGATTCGCTGGCGCCGGCATTGCGGCGGCCGGGCCTTTTCGCGAGCCCGGGCTATCTGCGCCTGTGGTTCGCCGGCGGTGTCGGAAATGCGATGCGGTGGCTGGAGCTCCTCGTCGCCGGTGTCTTCACCTACAACATGACGCATTCGACCTTTCTGGTCGCTCTCGTCACCGTCGCGCGCAGCCTGCCGATGCTGCTGACCGGCGCCATTGCCGGCGTAATCGGCGAGGCGCTCAACCGCAAACGCATCTTGATCGCGCAGCTCGTCGTTATGACGACGACCTCGGCGGTCCTTTGCGCCCTCGCGCTGTTTGGCGAGATCCGCATCTGGCACATCATTGTCGCGGGCGCGGTCAATGGGCTCGTCTGGGCGAGCGAACTCGCAGTGCGGCGGCGCATGATCGGCGAGGTTGTCGCGCCCGACCGGGTCACCGCCGCGGTCGCCTTCGATTCGATGACAAACAGCATCGCCCGCGTCGTCGGTCCGCTCGCCGGCGGCGCGGTGTTCGAGGCGCTCGGACTTGCCGGCGCGTATTTCGTCGCCGTGTTGCTCTACCTCGCCGCCGCGATCGCGGTGATCGGCCTCGACTTCCGCCAGGAGAAGCGGCGGCTTTATTTCCGGCGCATCGCCGCGGACATCGCCGAGGGCGTCGCCGTGGCGCGCCGCAACCCGGCGATCCTCGCCGTCGTCCTGGTGTCGATCGTGATGAATGTCTTCGCCTTCTCCTATTCGGCCTTGATCGCGCCGTTGGGGATCGACCGCTTTGGCGTGTCGCCGACCCTTGTCGGGGCGCTCGCCGGCGCGGAGCCATTGGGCGCGATCGCCAGCGGCATCGCGTTGTCGGCGGGCTGGCTGCGGCTCAACGGAAGGCGCGCGCTATTGCGCGGCTCCTTCCTGTTCCTCGCAGGCGTCATCGCGATGGCGTTGTCGCCCTGGTATGGACTCGCCTTCATGCTGCTCGTTATCGGCGGGCTCGGCACAGCCGCCTTCGCGACCATGCAGACGAGCCTCGTCCTGACCGAGACGCCGCCCGCGGCGACCTCGCGTGTCATGGGCCTCGTGACGATGTGCATCGGCACGGGCCCGCTCGGCGTCTTAACGATCGGCCTCTTGGCGGATCAGATCGGCGCCGCGCCGGCCATCCTGGTTATGGCCGGCATCGGTATCCTCGGCCTCAGCTGGACCTGGTTCCGCCTCGGCCGCTCCCCCCTGTGACGATCCTTAAGCCCGGACCATCGCGGTTCACTTGGCGGCGAGCACCGTCGTCCCGGCGCCGACGAGGTGCGGGGCGGATCCATTGCTCCCGGCCGATCCCGGCGATCCGCTCTCCTGCGGCTTCCCGGCCAGCGGAACGTATCCGGTTTGCGCCGATTTCGAAGCGGACGTGGCGCGATCATGCGGCTTGATTTGCCCCGCGATCTTGCCGCCGCATTCGATCTCGATCTCACCATAGCTGACCGTGCCTGCGACGTGGCCGGCGGCGCGCACCAGCAACCGCTTTTGCACGACGAGCTCGCCTTCGAAGCGGCCATGCACATCGGCATGGTCGGTCGAGACGTTGCCCCGGAAGACGCCGGTCTCGGTGACGATGACCTGCTGGCACCCATCCAATTTCGCGTCGACAGTGCCTTCCGCGACCAGCCGATCGCATGCGGTGATCGTCCCCGACACCGACATTCCCGCTCCGACGATGAGCGTCCGCGCCTCGATCTGGTTGTTCCGAGAGCGCGGGTCCGGCTCCGCCTGAGGCAGCACCGGCTTCGCATCGGCCGGACGCGCCGGTTCGCTTGATTTCCAGAAAGGCTCGGTCGGTTTCAACTCGCGCTTGTCACTCGCCCCCGCCATGACACACCCCCTCTATAGCGAAGATACAGAAGCGTGCATTCACTGCTGGTAGGGTTAATGGCCGGTTAAGCCCGGGCCCGCCGACCAAAATTGTCACAACGGTTCACCCGGTTCCGATACGGTTCGATCGGGATCCCGCCGGCGACCTCCCACTCGTTGGCATGCGAATCTCCCGCCCGCGGGGCCGTAGCCCGGCCGGTTGGGCCCGGCCCTCCACCCTTGTACGGGAGTGGCTTCAGGCCCACATCAGTCGGGTCGACCTACGCGTGGTTCGGCTTGCTCCTCCTTCGGCTCGTCCGCGAGCGCCGGACCAGCACTCCGCCCAATGGGTACTTCGACGCGCCGCCAAACGATTTGGCGGCGGCCCATTTCTTTTTGAGAAGGACGACGATGACGATCGGAACCGTAAAGTGGTTCAACAGCCAGAAAGGCTACGGCTTCATTCAGCCGGAAGACGGGTCGAAGGATGTGTTTGTGCACATCTCGGCCGTCGAGCGTTCCGGGCTGGGCAATCTGCACGAAGGGCAGAAGGTGAGCTACGAGCTGGAACGCGGCCAACAGGGCAAGACCTCGGCCGTGAACCTGCAAAAGGCCTAGCTGGGTCAGCCCAATACAGGGAGGGGAGCCCGCTCTGCGGCTCCCCTTTTTGCTTTCCGCGAGCAGCAACAACGACAACAAGAGAGAGGCGTCCCCTAGATGCAGGTCTTCGTGCGCGACAACGACATCAATTCCGCGCTGCGGGTGCTCAAGAAGAAGATGCAGCGCGAGGGCACCTTCCGCGACATGAAGCGGCGCCGGGCCTATGAGAAGCCCTCGGAACGCCGCGTTCGGGAAAAGGCGGATGCGATCCGCCGCCACCGCAAGATGCTGCGCAAGCGCCTCGAGCGCGAAGGCTACTAATCAGCGACCCTCATGGAACACCCGCCGACCACACCGCCGCTGCCAGCCGATTACTACCGGCGGCATGCTGCCCGGGTGCGGAAATTGGCGAGCGAGGCCACGACGGTCGCGATAAAGGAACATTTGAGCGAGGTCGCCCTGGAATACGAGCGGCTGGCTGATCGGGTCGACAGCAGCACGCCGCCGAGCGGGTGATCAGGAGAACCTGCACATGCAACCGCCCAAGTTTGCCGTTGGACAAACCGTCCGCTTCTCGCCCGACCGGCGCCAACTCAGTTCGGCGCGGGGCGAGTTCAAGATCGTCCGCTTACTGCCCGAAGAAGCCAGCGTCTTTCAATATCGGGTCAAGAGCAAGGTCGACGGCCACGAGCGCATCGTGCGGGAAGACCAGCTGACCCGGTCCTGACCCCAAGCCCGAGAGCACGATCGCTGAACGGAGCAACGCGCGATGCCGGCCATTCCGCTCAAAGTCAAGCGCCCGCCGGCCAGCGATGCGGCTGACCCGGTCCCCGACGCGGGCAAACCGCTGTTCCGCGGTACGGGCGACACCGATTATGTGTGCGGCAATTGCGGGGCGGTGATCGCCCTCGGGATGGGACCCACCCAGCGGGTTCCTTTTGATTCCGCAGTCTGCTCGGCCTGCGGCGCCGAAAACGAATTCCCGGCGAGTTTGGGGACCTGACTAGGTGTGTCGGGCCGCTTGCGCGGCTGTGACTAGGTCTCTTGCTGCTAAGCGATGTAGTCAGGCCGGTCCGCTGTCCGGGTTGGCCTCGGCTTCCGGGGTCGCAGTCTCGTCGCGTTGGCCCTTGCGCTCCTGCTGCCGGCGCAGTTTTTCTTCCTTTTTCTGCTGCTTGAGCCGGTCGCGTTCCCGCCGCTCGAAGCGGTAATTCGTCCTGAAAGCCATTTCTCACTCCTGGGGCGCGGCGGAGTAATCCTTAGCGGCTGGTTGGCGGACCGCCGCGCGAACCCTGCCTGCGGAACCAGACATTGTTCGAGGTATCCGTTTCGACGCGGGTCTTATGCTTGGCGATCCACGCCTCAGCCTCTGCCTCTGTGGCAAAGCTGCTGACGGTGGTCGGATAGGTATCGGGGATTGTGACTTCGACGCCGAAGGATCCGTCGGTCCGCGGGACGACACGGTAGCTGGCCTCGGCATGAGGATGTGTTCTAGCCATCGGTACTATATGGGGGCTCGGCGGCGAAAAGCCATTGCCGGCAGCGGGCCCATGGCAAAGCGGGACCGGCCGGCGCTTGCCGCCGCCGCATCGCGGGTTCATTCTGCCGGGCTGAATAAGCTCGGACGATAAGCGGGGGAGCGCGATGGTGAGCCTGCCGCAGGATGGGTTGGTAGCGGTCGTCAAGCGCGATTGCCCGACCTGCGAGTTGACCGCGCCGGTTTTGGGCGAGTTAGCGCGCCGCGCCGGCCTGACCGTTTTCACGCAGGACGATCCGAGCTTCCCCGACACCGTGCCCGCCCCGGTGCACGACCTAGCCCTCGATATGTCGCACCGGCTGAAGATTGAGATTGTGCCGACCTTGATCCGCCTCGAAGCCGGGCGCGAGATCGCCCGCACCTATGGTTGGGACCGCGGCGAATGGGAGCGCGTTACGGGCGTCGTTGGGCTCGGCGATGGGCTCCCCGATCAGCGTCCGGGTTGCGGCGCCAAAAATGTCGAGCCTGGGATCATCGAGCGTCTCAAAATCCGCTTCAACGAGACCGGCCTTCGCTCGCGCCGCATCGAATTGGGGGATGACGAGGACGAGCAGGAGGCGATGTTCGCGCGCGGCTGGTCGGACGGGCTGCCGCTCGTGCCGCCCAGCGAGGAGCGTGTCTTGCGTATGCTCGACGGCACCGCGCGCGATCCGCAAGAGGTTATCGGGCTGGTGCCGCCCGCGCTCAATGCGGCAACCGTCGAAAAGATCGCGATCAACGCCGTCATGGCCGGGTGCAAACCGGAATATCTGCCGGTCGTGCTCGCCGCGGCCGAGGCCGTGCTCGACGAAAGCTTTGCGATGCATGGCGTCCTCGCGACGACGATGTTCGTTGGCCCCGTCGTCGTCGTGAACGGCCCGATCCGCCGCCGGATCGGCATGAACGCAAAGGGCAACGCCCTCGGGCAGGGCAACCGCGCCAATCTTGCGATTGGCCGGGCGCTCCAGCTCGTCATCCGCAACATCGGCGAAGGCCGGCCACAGGAGGTCGACCGCGCGACCTTGGGCAATCCCGGCAAGCTCAGCTACTGCTTTGCCGAAGATGAGGAGGGCTCATGCTGGGAGCCCTTATCGGTCGAGCGCGGGCTGAAGCCGGGCGCCTCCGCGGTCACGGTGTTCGCCGGTTTTGGACTGCAGGGCGTCGTCGATCAGAAATCGCGCACGCCGGAAAGCCTCGCGCGCAGCATGGCCGAGTCCTTGAAGGCGATCCACAGCGTCAAGCTCGCGCCGTCCTGCGACGCGCTGCTGGTCGTTTGCCCCGAGCACGAACGCACGTTTCGCGAAGCCGGATGGTCCAAGGCGCGCCTCTACGAGGAGCTCTACAAGCTCTGCGAGATCCCCGGCGAGGAATTGATCGCGGGGGCCAAAGGCATCGCCGAAGGCGGCCCGCCCTCGCTCGCCGGCAAGACCGTCAACAAGTTCCGGCCGGGCGGATTGATGATCGTGCGCGCCGGCGGCAACGCCGGCATGTTCTCCGGCATCATCGGCGGCTGGTCCGCCGGCGGTCCGCGGGGCAGCATTCCGGTCACCAAGGAGGTGCGCCCCTAAGCGATGCGCCGCCGCAAATTCTTGACGCTCGGCGCGCCGTAGCAGCTTCGAGACAATGGTCATGACAGCACCTTCGCGCGCTCGCGCCGGGATCTTGCTTTTTGCGTTGGCGATATTCGCGGCCGGTGCGCTGTTGCCGGCGCCGGCCGAAGCGCGTGCTGAAGCGAATTCGGCTCCGACCGTTGCGCCGGAGACTGCGACAGCTCGGGGCGCGGCTGCCGCCGATCGCGGCGATTTCGCGGAGGCGTTGCGCTGGTATCGTGTCGCCGCCGAGAAAGGTTCGGCGGAAGCGCAATTCGAGATCGGCGTACTGTACGACACAGGACAAGGCGTCGCGCAGGATCCTGCCGAGGCGCTGCGCTGGTACCAGAGGGCCGCTGATCAGGGCTTCGCGCCGGCGCAGGTCAATATCGGCGCGTCGTACGAGGCGGGCGAAGGTGTGCCGCAGGATTATGGCGAAGCGATGCGCTGGCTGAGGAAAGCCGCGGATCAAGGCTACGCCTTGGGCCAGCACAACATCGGCGCACTTTACGAGAACGGCCATGGCGTCGCGCAGGATCCTGCCGAGGCGCTGCGCTGGTACCGCATGGCGGCGGACCAAGGCCTCGATCGCGCGCAATACCAGGTCGGCGTCCTCTATGAATACGGGCGCGGCGTCAGGCAGAACTTCACGAAGGCGATGCGCTGGTATCGCAGGGCGGCGGCGCAGGGTCTCGCCTCGGCGCAGACCAATATCGGCTATCTCTATGGTGCCGGCCTGGGGGTGCCAAAGGATAATGCCGAGGCGATGCGCTGGTATCGCATGGGGGCTGCGCAGGGAGACGCGCTCGCCCAATTCAATATCGGCGTCATGTACGAAAAGGGCCGCAGCGTCAGGCAGAATTATGAGAAGGCGGTGCGCTGGTATCGTAGAGCCGCGAACCAAGGCTTGGCGCGGGCGCAGCTGAATCTCGGTGTGATGTATGAAAACGGTTGGGGCCTCGCGCAGGACTATGTCGAAGCGATGCGCTGGTATCGCCAGGCCGCCGACCAGGACCTCCCGATTGCCGAGCGGGCCATCGGCGCGTTGTATGTGAACGGCCTCGGGGTGGCGCAGGATTTGGCGGAAGCGCGGAAATGGCTGGAGAAGGCCGCCGCGGGCGGCGACGACGTCGCGGCGCAATGGCTCAAGGAGAATTAGGCCGAAGCATCGCCGGCGCGTCCGTCGGATGCGGCGCCGCTTGACCCGGCCTCTCGCGGCGCGCAACCTTTGCCGCGGCACCAGCAAAGGAGGTGCGAATGACGGTGCTTCTCGATCCGACGGCGGAACGAAGTCCGACGATAAGGCCGCGGCTGCCGCGGCCGGAAAAGCTTGACGGTTTGACAATCGGCATTCTCGATATCGCGAAGGCGCGGGGCGATGTGTTCCTCGATCGCCTCGACGAGCGGCTCAAGGAGCGCGGCATCGCGGTGAAGCGCTACCGAAAGCCGACCAACACGCGCCCGGCGCCGCTGCCGCTGCAGCAGCAGATCGCTGGCGAGGTGAATCTGGTCATCGAGGGGCTCAGCGACTGAGGGTCGTGCATATCGTGCTGTACGCATGACATGGCGAACCTCGAGGAGCGTGGCATTCCGACGGTCGGCGTCGCGACGACCGAGTTTATTCAGGGAGCGGAGGCGCAGGCGAAATCGCTCGGCACCGATCCCGCTCTTGTGTTTATCCCGCATCCGGTGCAGGACCGCACCGACGACGAGCTGCGCCGGCTCGCCGACGAGCATTTCGACGCGATCGTGAAATTGTTGGTGAAATAAATGGACGGCGTCCCGGCGAAAGCCGGGAGCCACCCATCAACTGCTTGAATGCGAAAAAGGTCCCGGCTTTCGCCGGGACACCGACCCTAAACTACGTCCGCAGATAGCCCTCGATCTCGGATTCGGCGTAGCTCATCGTCTGATCGACCGAGGCGCCCTGATGGGCGTGCATCGCGATCATCTTCATCAGCAATGCCTGAGCATACATCTGTGTCCCGATCTTGAGCGGCGCCGGATAACCCGACAGGAACGCGGTTGCATCGCCACGCGGCGGATAGTTGTAGAAGGTGCCCTTGGGCGGCCCTTCCTCTTCCCACACCTTGAAGTCCAGCAGTTTCGGGAAGGGCGGGATATCGAATCCGATGCTGGCGGTCACGAGCTTCTCCTGGATCTCGCGCTGCGAGATATGCGTCAACAGCGCCTTCGCCGCCGGAATGTTCTTCGAGAAATTCCAGATGCCCCAAAAATAATAGTTGGCCGGATCGAAGCGGCCCTTTGGTCCCTTTGGCGAATGGAAGGTCCACAATTGCTCGGCTACCTGCGGCGCGTCGCGCTTGGCGACCGCATGCGCGCTCGGCGGGTTCATGATCAGCGAGGCGTAGCCCGAAATCAGCGCCTTGTTGTTCGAGGCGTTGTCATAGGCGTAGACCTCTTCCGGCAGGTGCTTCGACAGTCGCTTGAACCAGTCCAGCGCCTGCCGGGTCGCCTCGGTCTTGACCGTGACCTCGCCCTTCTCGTCGACAAGGAACGAGCCGAATGCGGCGAACACCGCGCCCGCCATGTTCAGTGCATCAGTGCATGTGCTCAGCCCCAGACCGAACGGGTGGCCGTTCTTGGCGCAGGCTTCCGCCGCCTTCAGGAAATTTTCCCAGGTCCAGTTGTCCTGCAATTCCTTATCGGGCGCGCCCATCGCCGGTGACGGATACATCTTCTGCACGTCGATGCCGGCATATTGCTTCAGCAGGTCGATGCGCCCGCAGGGCGGCAGCGAGCTGCTGGCATAGCTCGACGGCACCGCCATCCAATGCCCGTCGATGTAGGAGCAATATTTCGACGCGGTGACGACCTCGCCGTACTGTTTCTGCAGCGGCTCGACAATGTCGTCGACCGGCACAAAACGCTGCTTCTGCGCCTCGACGTACCAAGTGCGCAGCCCCATGATGTCGTGGCCGGCGCCGGCCTGTCCTTCAGCCATCAGGGTCAGCAGGTCCTTGTCGCCATTCGAGGTGATCAGGTCGAAGACGAGCTCGACCTTCTCCTTCGCCGCCCATTCCTGGCAGATGCGCTCGAGTTCCTTGCCGGCGCCCGGGACCCAATGATCCCACGCGCCCATCTTCAGCGTGCCGGCGGCATAGGCGCCATGCACGAAGGGCAGCGGCAGCGCACCGGCGGCCATCGCCGGCGGGGTCAGCGCGGCGGCCTTCAGGATGCTGCGGCGCGTCAACGGCCTCTTCAACATGCGTCCTCTCCGATAAGGGCTATGGCTCCAGCTCCGCCGGCCGCAGCTGGGGGCGAGACGCGGCAAGGTGTAACATGCGAGCGGCAAAAAGCCAGCTTTGACGCGGCGGAATTGCTGCTCTTTGGTGTAGGAATCTTACCGCCGACCGGAGGATAGCCGCCGTGCAATGGCACTTGATATGGCAATGCTGCACCGCGCCCGGTGTGCCGCGCCGCTCTGTGATGGCCGCGATCGTCGTCGGCACGATCCTCAACCTGATCAATCAGGGCGATGCGCTATTCAGTGGCCGGCCCATCAACTGGCTGAAGCTGGTACTGACGTTCATCGTCCCCTATTGCGTTGCGACCTATGGCGCGGTCGCATTCCGCCTCGAAGCGATGCGCAAACAGAGACCGTCCGCCGATTGACCGGCCTCGGGCGCGGTGCTTACCTCGAAACGACGTAAAAGGAGGAATCAATGGCGGAAGGACAGGCGCTCGCGGGCAAGGTCGCGATCATTACCGGCTCGGGAAAGAATATCGGCAAGGCCATCGCGATGCGCCTCGCGGCCGATGGCGCGGCGGTCGTTATCAATGGCCGCGGCGACCGCGCGATCATCGAGGAAGCGGCGCAAGAGATCCGCGGCGCCGGTGGGCGCGCGATGCCCTACCTCGCCGACATCTCGAAGCCCGATGCCGTGCAGGCGATGGTTGACGCGACGGTGAAGGAATTCGGCGGCGTCGATATCGCGGTCGGCAATGCCGGGCTGCGGCGCCAAACACCGTTCCTGCAGATGAATCTGGAGGAATGGCACGAGATTCTCGCAGTTGCATTGCACGGCGCGTTCTATCTCGCGAAAGCAACGGTACCGGAGATGATCAAACGCGGCGGCGGCGCCTTTATCGGCCTATCCGGCATCTCGCATCACGCCGGGTCGAGCGGCCGCATCCATGTCAACGCGTCGAAGGCTGGGCTCGAAGGCATGGTGCGCGGTTTGGCGATCGAATTGGCGCCGCACAACATCACCGCCAATTGCGTCGCGCCCGGCTCGATCGACACGGTCCGGGGCGCCTCGGCCGGCGGCCCACATGGGCGCGGCATGTCGCGCGAGATCCCGGCCGGCCGCCAGGGCCAGCCGGAGGAGATCGCCGCGATGGTGCGCTTCCTGGTCGGTCCGGAAGGGCGCTACGTCACCGGCCAGACGATCCATGTCAATGGCGGCCTCTTCCTCGCGAAATAACCGGCGCGCGTAAGCGGCCGTCCCGCTTGCGCGTAGGCGGCTCCTGCGGAACGGGCGGCACTCGTACCGTTGATTCGAGTGTCACCTTCAACAGGAGCTTTCCGATGCGCCTTGCCGGTTTACCGATTGTGATGTCGCTCGCGCTGTTTGCCGCGCCTGTGTTCGCTCAGTCCTCGACGACGGCGACGAGCCCGACGACGTCGAGCAATGCTTCCAATCCGTCGCGCGATCACGGCGTCTCGACAGACACACAGCAGAAAATTCGCCATTCGCTGGAGCAGAACGGCTTCAAGAACGTTCAGGTCATCCCGCAATCTTTTGTGATCCGCGCGCAGGCGCCCGACGG
>JBKOVT010000347.1:0-19900 GCA_046724035.1 Pseudomonadota bacterium
GCCAACACCGCGCCGCGCGGGTGGGCCGATCCGGAACCGGGATGTCGGATGATGCGGAGCACGGCGCGCTAAATTCGCTGAGCAGCCAAGGTCTGCACCGAAAATAGCCGCTGGGGGCGCGCCAGGATAGCCTTGGCTCAGGCGCGGGCGTTGCGGCGGGGAGCGGGCCGCGCTATGTCGCCCGGAATAACGAGGCGGGGTTCGGCGTGGAGGAGGCGGCGGCGCCGCTACGGGAGGCCTGGTATTACGCAGCGCCGGCGCGGCAGTTGCGGCCGGGGCGGCTGTTCGCCCGCGTCATGCTGGGCGAGCCGATCGTGCTCGGGCGTGACCAAAACGGAACCGTCTTCGCGCTGCGTGACATCTGCCCCCATCGCGGCATGCCGCTCTCGGCCGGCCATTTTGACGGCCGCGAAATCGAATGCTGCTATCACGGCTGGCGCTTCGGTCCGGACGGGCGGTGCACCGCGATCCCGTCCCTCGCCGAGGGTCAGCAATTCGATCTCGCCACCGTTGGGGTGCCGCGCTACCCGGCGTACGAGGGGCAGGGCAATGTCTGGGTCTATTTCGGCGACGATCCCGGCCGCGCGCCGGAAGTCCCCCACATCGAGGGCTTTGCCGAATCGGAGGCGCCCCGGCTCGTCGAGACGGTGCGGTTTAGCGCGGCGCTCGATGATTGCGTCATCGGGCTGATGGACCCGGCGCACGGCCCCTTTGTGCACCGCGCCTGGTGGTGGCGGTCGCGGCGTTCGGTACACGAGAAATCGAAGGCGTTTGCGCCTTCGCCCTGGGGCTTCACGATGACCCGGCACACGCCTTCCTCGAATTCGCGCGCTTATCGGCTGCTCGGCGGCGCGCCGGAGACCGAGATCGCGTTCCGCCTGCCGAGCGTGCGCATCGAGGAGATCCGCGCCGGCCGCTATAGGCTCGCGAACCTGACCGCGCTGACCCCGATCAACGCGGAGACGACGGAGGTCAATCACTGCGTCTATTGGAATATGCCGTGGCTCAGCGCGATGAAGCCGCTATTGCGGCCCTATGTGCGCGCCTTTCTGCGCCAGGACCGCGACATCATGGAGAAGCAGCGAACAGGGCTGCGCTACAAGCCGGTGCTGGCGCTGATCGACGATTCCGACACACAGGCACGCTGGTATTATCGGCTGAAGCAGGAATATCGCCGCGCCCGTGCCGAGGAACGGCCGTTTGACAACCCGGTGAAGCCGCGAACTTTACGCTGGCGCAGTTAAGGCCGGCGCTGCGGGCTCAGACAGAGCCCAGGCTCAGTCCCCCTCGCCCGCCGCCTGGCGCAATTTTTCGACTTCGTGCTCCTCGACCTGGATTTCCTCGGGCGGCGGCTCGGGGCGGGCGCCGCGGCCCATCGCATAGGGCGCGATGACCCCAACGATACCCTCGCGGAAGGTCAGCACACAGAGGACGAAGATCCCGCCTTCAATCGTCGTTACCCAGGAGCCGGCCTGCGCCAGGTAATTCTCCATCGTCGTGAGCAGGAAGGCGCCGACGACGGGCCCCAATATCGTCCCAATCCCGCCGACCAGCGTCATCAGCACGACCTCGCCTGACATCGTCCAATCGACATCGGTCAGAGACGCAAACTGGAAGACAAGCGCCTTTGTCGAGCCGGCGAGACCCGCCAAGGCCGCGGACAGGATAAAGGCGAGCAATTTGTATTGCTCCGTCCGATAGCCGAGCGAAATCGCGCGCGGCTCGTTCTCGCGAATTGCCTTCAGCACCTGGCCGAAGGGCGAATAGATCGCGCGCACGATGACCCCGAAGCCGAACAGAAATACCGCGAGCACGAAGTAGTACATGACCAGTGGATGGTTCAGGTCGATGATCCCGAACAGATAGCCGCGCGGCACCGCCTGGATGCCGTCTTCGCCACCGGTGAATTTCGCCTGCAGGCAGAAGAAGAATACCATCTGCGCGAAGGCCAAGGTGACCATCGCGAAATAGATGCCCTGGCGCCGGATCGCCAAATAGCCGAAGACAAAGCCGAGCGCCGCCGCGACCGCGACGCCGGCCAGGATCGCCAGCTCGGGCGGCAACCCCCAGACCTTCGCCGTGTAGGCGGTAATGTAAGAAGCGGTGCCGAAGAATGCGGCGTGCCCGAACGACAACAGCCCGACATAACCGAGCAGCAGGTTGAAGGCGCAGGCGAAGAGCGCCATGCAAAGCGCCTTCATCAGGAAGACCGGATAGAGAAAGAACGGCGCGGCGGCCGCGAGCGCGATCAGCCCGGCGGTCCACAGCCAGACCGCGACCGGCGCAGTCTTGCCGCGTTCGAGCGAAACGGCGCTCACGCGGTTCGCCCGAAGAGACCAGCCGGCTTGACCAGCAGCACCAATGCCATGATGACAAAGATGACCGTGCTCGAAGCCTCAGGGTAGAACACTTTAGTGAGGCCCTCGATCAGCCCCAGGCCAAAACCGCTGAGGATCGCGCCGAAGATCGAGCCCATGCCGCCGATCACGACGACGGCGAACACGACGATGATGATGTTGCTGCCCATCAGAGGGCTCACCTGATAAATCGGCGCCGCCATGACGCCGGCAAGCGCCGCCAGCGCGACGCCGCCGCCATAGGTCAATGTCACCATGCGGGGCACGTCGATGCCGAAGGCGCGCACCAGAATCGGGTTCTCGGTCGCGGCGCGCAGGTAGGCGCCGAGCCGAGTGCGCTCGATGACAAACCAGGTTGCGAGGCACACGCCGAGCGAGGCGACGACGACCCAGGCGCGATAATTCGGCAGGAACATAAAACCGAGATTGCGGGCCCCCTGGAGTTCCGGCGGGATCGTGTAAGGCAGGCCCGAGGAGCCGTATTGCTGGCGGAAGATGCCCTCGATGATCAGCGCCAGGCCGAAGGTCAGCAGCAAACCATAGAGATGGTCGAGTCGCGCAATGCGCCGCAACAATAGCCGCTCGATCCCGATGCCGGTGATACCGACGATGATCGGCGCGATGACAAGCGATGGCCAGTACCCGATGCCGGCCCAGTTCAGCAAAAACCAGGCGCAAAACGCGCCGAGCATGTACTGCGCGCCATGCGTGAAGTTAATGATGTTGAGCAGCCCGAAAATGACGGCGAGGCCGAGGCTCAGCATCGCGTAGAACGCGCCGTTGATCAGCCCAACGAGAAGCTGGGCGAAGAACAGCGGCGCCGGCGGCACCGCGATGTGCAGCCACTCGAACATCGCAGCCCTAGCAGCCCCCACCCGCTCGCTTCACGAGCTTCGGTCCCCGCTTGCGCGGGAGGGTTGGGGCGGGGGCTTGGAGCAACACCCTCAACCCTTAACCGCCGGGCATTCGTTGCCGTGCGGGCGCTTGAACGCCTGCGCGCCGGGGATCGTCGCAACTAATTTATAGAGATCCCACTCGCCCTTGGACTCGCTCGGCTTCTTGACCTCGTACAGAAACATGTCGTGAACCAGGCTACCATCGTCCTGGATATGCCCGTTGCGGATATCGAAGTCGTTGATCGGCTTCGATTTCAGCTGCTTGATGACGGTCGGGCCGTCGATGCTGTTCGCTGCTTTCACCGCTTCGAGCCAGTGCATCGTCGCCGAATAGACGCCCGCCTGGGTCATCGTCGGTTCTTTTTTGGTCCGGTCGAAGAATTTCTTCGACCAGGCGCGGGTCTGATCGTCCTGGTCCCAATAAAAGGATTCCGTGAGGTTCAGTCCTTGCGCCGTCTTCAGCCCCAGACTGTGCACATCGCTAAGGAACAGCAGCAGGGCGGCAAGCTTTTGCCCACCCTCAACGATACCGAACTCGGCCGCCTGCTTGATCGAATTGATCGTATCGCCGCCGGCGTTGGCGAGACCGATGATCTGTGCTTTCGAGGCCTGCGCCTGCAGCAAATAGGAGGAGAAATCGGCGCTATTGAGCGGCACGTTGACCGAACCCAGCACCTTCCCGCCGTTCGCTTCGACGACCGAGGCGGTATCGTTCTGCAGAGCGTGACCGAAGGCGTAATCGGCAGTGATGAAAAACCACGTCTTGCCGCCCGCCTTGACCACCTCGGCGCCGGTGCCGTTCGCCAAGGCCGTGGTGTCGTACTCATAGTGAATAGCGGTCGGCGCGCAATTCTTACCGGTCAAATCCGATGAGGCCGCGCCGGTGATCATGATGATTTTGTTCTTCTCGCGCGCCACCTCCTGCACTGCGAGCGCAACGCTCGAGGTGGTCAGATCGGTGATCATTTGCACGTTCTGCTGATCGAACCATTGACGGGCAATGGACGAACCGACATCAGGCTTGTTCTGGTGATCGGCGCTGACCACCTCGACCTTCTTGCCGAGCACGCTGCCGCCGAAATCCTCGACCGCCATCTTGGCCGCCTCCACCGACCCTGGGCCGCCCAAATCGGCATAAAGGCTCGACATGTCAGCTAGCACGCCAACTCTGATCGTGTCCGGCGTTGTCTGCGCCTGTGCTCCAGCCGCCATGCCGAGCACCGCTGCGGCGATCGCGAGCTTGGCTAGTCTGCTCATTGCTTCCTCCCGATGAGTTAAACCCCGAGATATCTATGCAGCTTGTCGACATGCCGCGGCAGCTCCGCATTGCCGATCGTGTCGACGATCCGGCCATGCTCGACGATGTAATGACGGTCGGCGATCGTCGAGGCAAAGCGGAAATTCTGTTCGACCAGGAGGAGAGTGAAGCCCTTTTCCTTTAAAGTGCGGATCACCTCGCCGATCTGCTGGATGATAACCGGGGCAAGCCCCTCAGTCGGCTCGTCGAGCAGCAATAATGTGGCGCCGGTGCGCAGGATGCGGCCGATCGCCAGCATCTGCTGCTCGCCGCCCGACAATTTTGTTCCCTGGCTGCGACGACGGTCGCGCAGGTTCGGAAAGATCTCGTAGATCTCCTCGACGCCCATTCCGCCCGGCCGCACGGCCGGCGGGAGCATCAGGTTCTCCTCGACATCGAGGCTGGCGAAAATGCCGCGCTCCTCCGGGCAATAGGCGATGCCCAGACGCGCGATGCGGTTCGATGGGAGACCGATCAGCTCGCTGCCGCGAAAGCGGATCGAGCCGGCGCGCTGGCCGAGAATGCCCATGATCGCACGCAGGGTCGTGGTCTTGCCGGCGCCGTTGCGGCCGAGAAGGGTGGCGACCTCGCCCTCCTCGACCGTGAAATCCATCCCGTGCAGCACATGCGACTCGCCGTACCAGCCGTGCAGCCCGGCGATCTCGAGCAATGGCGCGCCGCCCGAGTCACGCATGACCGGTGCCCATATAGGCTTCGACGACCTCGGGGTTGGTCGAGACCGCGGCGTAATCGCCCTCGGCGAGGACGCGGCCGCGCGTCAGGACGGTGATCGTCTGCGACAGATCGGCGACGACCGACAGATTGTGCTCGACCATCAGCACGGTGCGGTCCCGTGCGGCATTGCGGATGAGACCCGAGATGCGGCCGATGTCCTCTTGCCCCAAGCCCGACATCGGCTCGTCCAGCAGCAGCATTTCCGGATTGAGTGCCAGGGTCGTCGCGATTTCGAGGGCGCGCTTGCGGCCGTAAGGCAGGGCTGAGGCGAGGCGATTCTCGAGACCGGCGAGGCCGACCGCGTCGAGCAGTTCGTCGGCGCGGCGGTTCAGCGGGTCGAGCACGCGCTCCGCGCGCCAGAAATGAAAGGAATTGCCGAGCGGCCGCTGCAAGGCAATGCGGACATTCTCACGGACCGTGAGATGCGGAAACACTGCCGAGATCTGAAACGAGCGCACCAACCCCCGCCGCGCGATATCGGCCGGGCGAGCCGTGGTGATGTCGTCGCCGCGGTAATAGATTCGCCCGGCGCTCGGTTCGAGGAACTTGGTCAACAGGTTGAAGACGGTTGTCTTGCCAGCGCCGTTAGGCCCGATCAGGGCATGAATCGTGCCGCGCCGGACCTTGAGATCCACCCCCCGGACCGCGGCGAATCCGCGAAATTCCTTGGTCAGACCGCGCGTTTCGAGGATCAAATCCGACAAGCCGGCAGCGCTCCGGTGGGGGCTGGATGCGAATGGCTCTTGTTTTCAGAGCGGCGCCAACCTAATGCCCGAATCCAGCAGCGACAAGGATTTGCGCCGTCTAGCCGGAGTTGGCCCGGCGGCAAGGAGGCTCTCGTGAGCGATCCCATCGATCGCGCGCTGGGCGCGATTAAATTCGGCCCGGACGGACTGGTGGCGGCAGTCACCCAGCAGCACGACACCGGCGAAGTCCTCATGCTGGCCTGGATGAACCGCGAAGCGGTGCGGCTCACGCTGGCAGAGGGGCGCGCCTGCTATTGGTCGCGCTCGCGGCAGGCGCTATGGCGCAAGGGCGAAACCTCCGGCCAGGTGCAGCACCTGAAGGAAATGCGGCTCGATTGCGACGGGGACGCGCTGCTGCTCCTCGTCGATCAGCAGGGTGTCGCTTGCCACACCGGGCGGCGCAGTTGCTTTTTTAACGCATGGCGCGGCGGGCAATGGGCCGTCATCACGGCGCCGCAAATCCCGCCGGAGCAGCTCTACCCCGGCGAGCCGCGCGACTAGCCGCGATTTAGTAGGGCGGCGGACAGGCGTGCGTCGCTTGAGCCTGGGCCAATAACCCCGGTTCCATCGGGCGGCCGGCACAGCGCGCGTTGTAGTCCTGCACGCGGGCTCCGTAGCGGTCCGTGGCGGCGCTCAGCTCGCTGAAGCCGGGGCCCTTCGATTGCTGAAACAGCGTGTCGCGGCGCTCCAGCAGCTCGCGGAAACGCGCGACGGCGGCCGGATTGTTAACATCCATGCTCGTCCGCTCGGCCGCGAGCTGGTTGTCGATCTGGCCGATCTCGGCCTGCATCCCATCGTAGTTCTGGCGCTTTACGGCCAGATCAGCGCCGAGCGCATCGACGGCTATCCGCAGGCAGACGCAATCCGGGCCGACCGGCACGGGCACTTGGCCCATTGCCGGAAACGTCATCGCCGCGCCGGCAAGGCTAGCCGCCGCCACTAGCACATGGCGTATTATTGAGCGTCGCATCACCCCTCCCCCTCACCTCGCCCCCGCGGGTGCACAAGTCCGCATGACATTATCCCAAGGCGAGACCGCCCTTAACATGCGTCACGCCGCGCACACAAAAAGACCGGCGGCCGACCCGGTTTTACGGGCCAGCCGCCGGTCTATCGTAAGGCAGCCTATCCTCAGGCGGAGAGCGGCTTATCGGTCTCCTTCTGGACGGTCTGAGCCGCGG
Organism: Pseudomonadota bacterium; assembly: GCA_046724035.1. Taxonomy (GTDB): domain Bacteria; phylum Pseudomonadota; class Alphaproteobacteria; order ATCC43930; family CGMCC-115725; genus DATARH01. The sequence goes on from JBKOVT010000347.1 coordinate 7,213, forward strand.
CATCGGCGGCGGCGTCAGCCGCGCGCATCGCGACATCGCGAACCCGCGTGACCGTTTCTTCGCCCGCCTTTTCGGCGCGGTTCCAGAGCTGATCGCGAGACGGGCCGAACCACTCGTCCTCGACCCGGGTCGACGGCAGCAAGGCCGCCAACAACCCGCCGGCCAGCATGCCCAGGGCGCCGATCAGCAATGGATGGCGCTCAAAGATATCGCCGACCTGATCGGCCACGCGCCCGGCGCTTTCGCCGGCGCGGTCGAGCATCGCACCGCCCGAATCGCGCGCCGAGCGGACCACGCCCTGCGCCCGGTCGGTCACCTGATGCATCCAGCCCGAACCCATGCCGCTGCCCGGCTGGTCGATCATCGCATTTCCGGTGTGGCCAAGCGGGCGATCGACGCCATTGCCCATGCCGTTGCCGGTCATCCCGATGCGCTGTGCCGCGCTCGACGCCATCTCGCCCGCACGGTTGCCGAGATCGCTCGCGAGATCGCCAACGCGCCGCCCCGCCGCCCGGATGCGCTCGTCCCGCGCGATGCGGTCGACCGCCTCCGTCTGGCTGGCGATCAGCCACGCCGCGCCGAGCCCGATCATCGCGACCGGGATCGGGTTGTTGCGCACGAATTCGAGGCCGCGGTTCACGCCGTAATCGTCACCAAGATTGTCCTTAAGCATCTTCAGTCCCTCATCTGCGAGGTAGCGCGCGGCGAGCCTGCGCTCGAGCGCCGCCAGGGTCAGGGCAAGCTCGCCCCGGGTTCGGGCGATGTCGCGTTCGACATCAGCAGTCATCGCAACCTTTCCCGCAGCCACGCCTCGTCCTCGCGGAGCGAGCGCAGGGTGCGGCGCGGCATCAGTGAATCCGCGTCGAAGCGGCTTTTACCGACAAAAATCAATACAACGCCGATCGCCAGGGCGAGGATCGCGATAATCAGCGCCGCGAGCCAAGCCGGCAGAACGGTCGCGAGCCCCAGCACGGCCGCCGCCAGCAGAACGCCCCAGCCGCTCAACGCGATGAAGACGCCGGCGCCCAGAGCCGTCGCGCCCTGCCCGATGCGGCCGAATTTCTCCTGCAGCTCAGCCTTGAAGAGCGCCAGCTCCTGACGGACCAGGAGAACCGTCTCGCTCGCCAGATCGGACAGCAGCGCCGTGATCGAGCGATCGGCCCTCGCCCGCGGCTCAAACACGTCGGGGCCGTCGGGATCGACCGCCATTAATGGGGCTCCCGTATCCCGCTGCCGCCGTAGCCGGCATTGCCGCTCGGCACCGTGCCGCCGACCGCGCCGAAATCATGCCGCGCACCACCCATCGGTTGCGGCGTCGAGGCGGTCGGACGCGGGGCCGGCACCGTTTGCGGACGCGGCCGCGAGGAGGACGAAATAAGGAACCGCCCCGCAAGAAAACCAGCGCCCACCGCGGCTGCCATAAAAGCAGTCGGCCACTGCCGCGCAAAGTCTTCGACATCTTCGGCCATCATACCGAGCGAGCGATTGCGCATCCGCTCCGCGAACTGCGTGATCTCGTCAGCGGCGCCCTCAGCGTACTGCCCGACCATCGTCGAGCGGTTCTGATCGAGCGTACGGGCCGAGCGGCGAAGCATCTCGCCAAAGGAGGCGATTTCGCTCGCGGCGCGATCGCGCTGCTCCTCGAAAAACGACGAAGCACCCTCGCGCACCGCGCCAATCAGCTCGGTGCCCATCTCCTTGGCGTCTTCGACCGCCCGGCTCCCGTCGGGCTGGCCGCGCGACATGGCCTGAGAGGTGCTGGAAGAGGCGCCAACCGAGGCACCGAGACTGGTTCCGCTCCCTTGCGAGAGCGAGCCGGAAGTTAATTGTTTGGGATCAGCCATGCGCCTCCTCCGCCTGCCCAAATCGGCAGAAAATCAACCAGAAATCTCTTCTTGAACGAACGGTCTGCGCGCTATCGCGGTTCCCGCCGTGATGGACACCGACCGCTCTCTCGCTGCGCAATTTCCGCGAGCCCCGCGCCGGTGTCCTCGTCCGCCCGCAAACAACTCAGGGTTTGCGGGTGACTTCCGGGTCCTCGGCCCGCTTGTGACTCTTGCCGACGGCCTCGGCGCGCTCCAGCACACTCCGTTCCGGCGTCTCAAGCGCGTGCTCGGCCTCGTGCGCCTTCTCGTCGACTTTGCCGGATTGGGCAAACCGGCGCTGCGCCTCGTTATACTGGCGCGCCGCGGTGCGGTTCCCCTCGCCTTCGTTGCGCTGCTCAGAACCGTGCGGCTTCTTGTTTTCGGCCATCCCGACCTCCGTCGATTTTATCATGTATTAATGCGAACAGGTCGGCGCTCGCCGCCGTTGCGGACTGTCGCGGAAATTGACCGGTGTTGGGGAGCTGAACTCGTCGGATTTCAATCCGGCAATCAAAGACGATGCTATTTTCGTCGGGCGAGCAGGAGCCGATCGAGGCGAAGGGGAGACCATGGCCGAACAGCAAATACGGTTCGAAGACGGCGCCGCCTATGAGCGCATGATGGGAGTTTGGAGCCGCATTGCAGGCGGAGTTTTCCTCGATTGGCTCGCGCCGCGGCCGGGCTTGAGATGGGCCGATATCGGTTGCGGGAGCGGCGCGTTCAGCGAATTGCTCGCCGAACGCTGCGCTCCCGCTGTAGTGCAGGGCGTCGACCCCTCGGAAGCGCAGCTCGCCTTTGCGCGCACACGTCCCGCGGCGCGGCTCGCACAGTTCCGTCAAGGCAATGCGATGGCACTGCCCTTCCCGGCAGACAGCTTTGACGCGGCTGTCATGGCGCTGGTGATTTTCTTTGTTCCAGAGCCGGCCAAAGGGGTCGCGGAGATGGTGCGCGTGGTGGCGCCGGGCGGGATCATCGCGGCTTATGCGTGGGACATGCTGGGCGCCGGATATCCCGGCGAGGCGATCCGGGCGGAGCTGCGCGCATTGGGCCTCAACCCGCCACTCCCGCCGAGCGTCAGCGCATCGCGGATCGAGGCATTGCGCGGGCTGTGGACCGAGGCGGGTCTCGATGCGATCGAGACACGGGAAATTAAGGTTCAGCGAAGTTTCGCGGATTTCGACGAGTTTTGGGCGATCACTTTATCGGCGGCAACCATTGGCCCCATGGTGGCCGCGATGCCCACGGCCGAAGTCGAGCGGCTTAAAGCGCGAGTGCGAGAGCGCCTGCCGGCGGATGCCGAGGGGCGCGTCACCTACACGGCGCGCGCTAATGCGATCAAGGGCCGAAAGCCGGAGTGATCGCCAGACCGATCAGGGTACCGGGCGAGTCCCGGTCGTCTGGCTCTTCTGAGCGGCGCGCGTTGAGGGAATTTCCGATCCGATACCCCCGGGTCAGCGCGCCATCAGCACTGGAATCGGCGATTCCATGATGATGTGGCGCGTCGCGCCGCCAAAGATCATCTGCCGGATGCGGCTCTGGGTATAGGCGCCCTTCAGCATCAGATCGGCGCCTGCCGCCAGCGCCTCCTTCAGGAACGACTCGCCCTGCGGCTTCTGCCTGCCATAGGCGGTGCGCAGACTGACAGGCACGCCGTGCCGCTCCAAAGTGCGCGCCAGCTCTTCGCCGGTCGGACCCGGCTCGGGCATGTGCTGCGGCCCGACCGCGACGATCACGACCTCGCGCGCCTGGGCCAGAAACGGCATGCCGAGCGCGACCGTCAGCGCCGTCTCAGTGCTGCCGTTCCAGGCGACCGCGACGGTTTCGCCGAGCGCCTTCCAGCCATCCTTCGGCACCATCAACACCGGGCGGCCGCTCTCGAACAGCGCGTCTTCAAGTGTCGCCTCGGCGATCGAGGCAAGTTTTTCCGGCTGTTCGACGAGGATCAGGTCATAGACTCGACCGCTCATGCCGACGACGGCGTTCTGCCGCCCGTCCTCCTCGCGCCAGGAAGCGCTCGGGCCGTTATGGCCGGGCGCCACCGTTCCGATCGGAATGCCATGCGTATTCATGAACTCGCGAAACAGCCGCCGTGCCTGATCGCGCCGCTCGTGGCCCTCGCGCTCCAGGGTGCGGTCGACCTCCGAGGAGATCGAGAACCCCATCTCGCCACCGAACACGACCGCATATTCGGTGGTCAGGCTGTGCAGCCCGACGATGTGGCTGTTGAAGCGCCTGGCGACCAGCAGGGCGGCCTCGAGGACCGGGCCCGCACTGCCGTCGCCGATCACCGCCAAGAGGTTCTTCATCGCCGCCTTCCTGCTCCCAGAGCTTCTATCACACGGCTTGGATGCTCGCGTTGCGCGATCATAGCGAATCCCGGCGATTCTGGCGATAGAGCGCGGCTCGACGGCGGGGGACCGCCCGACTACACTCCCGCGCCTTTGACCGCGAGCAACCGCCAGATGAACCGTTCCTCACGCACTTTTCTTGCCCTTTTTGTTGCTCTGTGCGCCGGTCTGGCGCTCTCTCGCGCGGCTACCGCCGAGACTGTCAATTTCGGTACGGATTGGAAGGCCGAGGCCGAGCATGGCGGTTTTTACCAGGCGATCGCGACCGGCATTTATCAGAAGCACGGCCTCGATGTGAAACTGCGGCCGGGAGGGCCGCAGGTGAACCATGCGCAGCTGCTCGCGGCCGGCGTCCTCGATTTCAATATCGCGTCGAATTCGTTCGTGCCGCTCAATTTCGTGCAAGAGAACATCCCGATGGTCGCGGTCGCGGCGATCTTTCAGAAGGACCCGTCGGTGTTGATCGCCCATCCCGGGCAAGGCAATGACAGCCTCGACCAGCTAAAGGGCAAGCCGATCATGATCGGCTCCGACACGCGCGTCACTGCTTGGCAATTCCTGAAACAAAAATTCGGCTACACCGACGACCAGATCCGCCCGTACACGTTCAGCGTTGCGCCGTTTCTCGCCGACAAAAAGGCGATCCAGCAGGGGTATCTCACGAGCGAGCCCTACACGATCGAAAAAGAAGGCGTGCAGCCCGTGGTCATGCTGCTCGCGGATGCCGGCTATTCGAGCTACGGCGCGCTGATCGAGACATCGCAAAAGCTGGCGCGCGAAAAGCCCGATCTGGTCCAACGCTTTATCGATGCCAGTATCGAGGGCTGGTACAGCTATCTCGGGGGCGACCCCGCGCCTGGCAATGCGCTGATTAAGCGCGACAACCCCGAGATGACCGACGCGCTGATCGCTTATGGCATTCGCAAGATGAAGGAAAAGGGCGTCGTCGAGGGCGGCGACGCAAAGACGAACGGCATCGGCGCGATGAGCGAGGCGCGCTGGCAGGACTTTTTCCAGACGATGGTGAAGGCCGGCGTTTATCCGTCCGAGATGGATTACCGCAAGGCGTTCACATTGCAATTCGTCAACAAGAAAGTCGGGATGAAGCCCTGACCGTCACGGCTTCTCCGGTTGTGTCCGAGGACGAAGCGATCGTCACGCTAAGCGGCGTCGGAAAGCGCTTTGCGTCCCGGCTCGATGCGCTCGACGGAATCGACCTCAGCGTCGCACGCGGCGAATTCCTGAGCCTCCTGGGCCCGTCCGGCTGCGGCAAGAGCACATTGTTGCGCATCATCGCGGGACTAAGCGAGCCGACGCGCGGCACGTGCCGGCTCAGGCTTGGCGAGCCCGGAAAGCCGGTAGCCGCCGGCCGCCTCGGCTTTGTGTTCCAGGATCCGACACTGATGCCCTGGAGCACCGTGGCGGCGAATGTCGAATTGCCGTTCCGCATCGCCGGGCGGGTCGGCAGCGCGGAGCGCGACAGGGCAGCGGCGGCATTGCGCGCGGTCGGGCTCGCCGGGTTCGAGCAGAGCTATCCGCACCAGCTGTCGGGCGGGATGCGGATGCGCGTCTCGATCGCCCGCGCGCTCGTCACCGATCCCGAATTGTTGTTACTCGACGAGCCGTTCGCGGCACTCGACGAGATCACCCGCTTTGCGCTCAACGACGATCTCTTGCAGTTGTGGGAGACGCGGCGGCCGACCGTGCTGTTTGTAACGCACAGCGTCTTTGAGTCCGTGTATCTGTCGACGCGCATCGCAGTCATGAGCGCGCGGCCGGGACAAATCGTCGCCGACCTGCCGGTCGGGCTACCGCACCCGCGCGCCGGAACGCGAACCACGCCGGCTTATGCCGTGATATGCGAGCGCGTGTCGCGCGCGCTCGGCATCGCGATGACGCAGGCACGCACATGATCGGACAGCGTGCCTGGCGCATCCTCGCGCCATTGCTGATCGGCGCGGTGTTTCTCGCACTGTGGGAAGCCGTGGTGGGATTGCGCGGCATCCCGCCTTATATCCTGCCGGCACCGAGCGCGGTTGCGTGGTCGCTATGGAATGACGGGCCGAGCCTTCTCGGATCGCTGCTCGTCACGTTGCGCATCACGCTGGCGGCGCTCGCCGCGGCGGCGTTGATCGGCGGCGCGATCGCGCTCTTGTTTTCGCGCTCGCGCATTCTCGAGCTGAGCCTGTTTCCCTATGCCGTGATCCTGCAAGTGACGCCGATTGTCGCGATCGCGCCGCTCATCATCATCTGGGTGCAGCAGCCATTTCTGGCGCTCCTGGTTTGCGCTTGGATTGTCGCCTTTTTTCCGATCGTGTCGAATACAACGGTCGGGCTCAACAGCGCCGACCGCAATCTGCTGGCATTGTTTCGCCTCTACGGAGCTTCACCCGGGCAGACGCTGCTGTATCTCCGATTGCCGACCGCCCTCCCCTACTTTCTCGCGGGCCTTAGGATCAGCGGCGGCTTGGCGCTGATCGGCGCGGTCGTCGCCGAGTTCGTTGCCGGCACCGGCGGCGCCGAGACGGGACTCGCTTTCCGCATCCTCGAAGCCGGCTACCGGCTCGCGATCCCGCGCCTCTTCGCGGCGCTCTTTTTATTGTCGCTGACCGGGATCGTCATCTACCTGCTGCTCGACTGGCTGTCGCGCCGCGCGCTGCGTCATTGGCACGAAAGCGCCGGCGCCGCCGAGGAAGAATAAGACTTTGTCACGATGAGACAGTGAGACAGTGAGGGTGCGAGTGAAAGCGATCTCACCGCCTCACTGCCTCATTGTTGAATTTTATAGGTCAGCCGCGACCGACAAACGGCATCTTTGTCGCCATGACCGTCAGGAACTGGATGTTGGCTTCCGGCGTCACGGTGGCGCACAGCACGACGGAGCGCGCGACATTCTCCACATTCATCGTCGGCTCGATCATGACCTCGCCATTGGGCTGCGGCACGCCGCGGGTCATCCGCTGAGTCATCTCGGTCAGCGCATTGCCGACATCGATCTGGCTGCAGGAGATATCGTATTTGCGGCCGTCGAGCGAGGTTGATTTGGTGAGGCCGGTGACGGCGTGCTTGGCCGTCGTATAGGCGATCGATTGCGGGCGCGGCACATGCGCCGAGATCGAGCCGTTGTTGATGATGCGACCGCCCATCGGCTTCTGCTCTTTCATCATGCGGAAGGCCTGCTGCGTGCACAGGAAGGTGCCGTGCACGATCGAGCCGATGACGCCGTTCCAGCGGTCCCATGCGAGATCCTCGATCTCCGAGGCCGCGCCGAAACCGGCATTGTTGAACAGGACGTCCAGCCGGCCAAAGGTCGCCTTCGTTTTAGCGAACAAAGCCTCGACCGATGCGGGATCGCTGACATCGGTCGGCACGCCGAGCGCCTTGACCTGCAGCGCCTCGATCTCGCTGACGACGGCCTGCAGCGGCTCCGGGCGGCGTCCCGCGACGACGATCGCAAAGCCTTCACGCGCCAACGCCAGCGCCGATGCCTTGCCGATACCGCTACCGCCGCCGGTAATCAGCGCGACCTTGCCGTTCGATGCCATGCTCTCCCTCCTTTATCTGCCATCGCACCTGGGATGACCCACGATATCAGGGTTTAGGAGCGGAGGAAGCGAGCTTCTTGGCGCCACGCACTATTCCGCGACGGCGGACAGGTCGCGCCCGGTAGCTATGAAATGACGAGCCGCCGCCGGTCAGGCGGCGGCGGCATCCGCGTCAGCGGCCTGCCGGGGCAAGGTGACTGTCACACAGGTCCCCTTCCCGGGTGTGCTATCGATCGTGATCGTGCCGCCATGCAGTTCGATGATCGCCTTGCTGAGCGGCAGCCCGAGGCCGGTGCCCTCGTAGCGACGCGCCAGCCGGCTGTCGACTTGGCCGAAGGCGGCGAGCGCGATCGGGATCTGCTCCGGTGACATGCCGATGCCGTTATCGGTCACCCGGACCACCGCCGCGCGCTCGGTGGCAGCCGCGCTGACCGTGATCGTACCGCCGGCATCGGTAAACTTCGCCGCGTTTGACAGCAGGTTCAAGACGACCTGGCGCAATTTCGCCGCATCGCCGCGCACCGCAATCGGTTCGGGCGGCACCACGGCAAACAGCGTCTGCTTGGCACGCGTGCACTGGTCGCGCATCATCGTGACGGATGCGCCGATAATCTCGTTCAGATCGAGCATTTGGTAGGACAGCTGCAGCTTGCCCGCTTCGCTTTTGCTCAGGTCGAGGACGCTGCTGATAATCTCGAGCAGATGCCCGCCGCTCTGCCGGATGTCGTTGGCGTATTGTACGTAGCTCGGATTGAGCGCGCCTAGCACTTCGCCCGCCATCACCTCAGAAAACCCGATGATTGCGTTGAGCGGCGTGCGCAGCTCATGCGACATGTTGGCGAGGAAGGTGCTTTTCGCTTCACTCGCCGCCTCGGCCGCGCGCCGCGCCTCGGTCAGCCGCTCCTCTCTTTCCTTGACGTCGCTGAAATCGCTGATGAGCAGGAAAAAGCCACCGTCTCTGAGCGGGCTGCGGCTGATGCGCAACCATCTCCCATCTGCAAGCGGCAGTTCCCGTTCGAGAGGAAGATGAGCACCGGCCGATGCGTCCGAGCCCTGGTCCGACACTGCCGGCTCGACGAGCTCTGCGGCCTGGCGGAACGCCTCGGTAAAGCGCATGCCGCTCTGCAGTTGCGGCGCGAGCTGCGGGAAGAAATTTGCTAGCTGCGAGTTGGCAATCACGATGCGGTCCTCGGCGTCGACCAGCACCACTGCCTCACGCGAGTTCTCCAGCGCTTCGGCCAACCGGTTCTGGGCCGATCGCCGCTGTGCCTGCTCCCGCTCGACCATCTCGCGAATGTTTTGCTGCATGACCGTCATCGAGCGCAGCAGCATCCCGGTCTCGTCCTGGCCGCCCGAGGGGATCGGCGCCTGCAATTCGCCCGCGGCGATGCGGTCGGCAATCGTCGCCGCATCCCGCAGCGGGCGGATGATGCGCCGCCCCAGCACCAGCGCGATCCCGGCAGCCAGCAGCAGCGCCAGGAGCAGCGCGCCGGCGCTCGTGTATTGGAAAAACTCGACGTCGGAGACGACCCTGCGGCGCTGCACGAAGCTGTGCCCGGTGGCGAGCTCGGCGAGGACGTCGAACCGCTCCACGATCTTTGCCGCAAGCGGACCGAGATCCCTGGTGTAGACGGCCCAGGGCTCGCGCCGCAGCTCATTCCACCGCGCGACCAGATCGTGGATCTGACCCAGAGCCCCCTGCTCGTCATCATGCAGCGACCGCGCCGCCGCGACGGCTAGGTCCTCGTTAAAGAGCTTTGCCAGATGGTCGATCTTCGCGTCGATCGCGGCACGTTCACGGTCGGTGCCGGCGGCCTCGCGGCGCATCACCTCCTTGTCCATCTCGGCAAAATCGAGGCTGGCAGCGCGGCCGTAATTGATTGCCATCAGCGGCCGGTCGTAGACCTCCACGACAAAGCCACCGGCCGCCTGAAGCACGTAAAGGCCATACCCGCCCAATGCCGCGATCAGCAAAACCATCGCGACAAAGGCGCCGAAGATGGCCGTGCCGATCGAGGCTGCGAAGCGTACCCGCCCGGGGTAACTGCTTCTTAAGGCTGTCGAAATGCGCGCAGGCCTCCGACCCAAAGACAATCGTGGCGATAGATAGCTTTTGCCGTAAATTCCTTAATCTTTGGTTTACCGATGCGCGCGGTTACTGAACGCGCACGGTCAGCAGCATCTTGGGATGAATATGGCAGCGGACCGCAAAGGTGCCGGCGCTTGGAAAATTGACGTCGATTGTCTGGCCGGGCGCCTGCTCGTTCGAGTCGAAGGTCATGCCGCCGGAGGCGACATAGATCTGGTGGAGGAATTCGTCCTCGTTCGTAAAGAGAAGCGTGTCGCCGCGAGCGATCGTGATCTCCCCGACACCAAAGGCGCGTCCCTTCTGAACGATTCGGTGCGTCGCGGCGGCGCCGGCGAGTTCCGCGCCGGCGACAAGCAGCAAGAAGGCAACGGTCCAGAGCCAGCGCGCCCGCAACTTTGCGGTGAATGGCGGCAGCAACGCGTACGCCTGGCGTAATGGGGAGCGGCTCATTCTGGTAGCATGCCCGTTATGAGGCTGCGCGCAACCTGGCTGTTCGGCGTCACCCTGCTCGTGTCTGCGTGCGCGGCGGAAGCGCAGGAGTTTTCGGCCAACGGCTTTGTCGACGGCGGCCTCGTGATCCCGTCCCACGACAAATCTTGGCTCAAGGGCGGATTCGGCAAGCTCGACAATGGCGGAGGAGGAGGACAGAGCCCGGCTTTGGTCAGCCAGGGGGTCGCCGATCTGCGGCTCACCTTGGATCCGACCGCTTTTGTCTTCGCGACGGTGCGCGCCTCGCCCGACCAGCATGCCCCGCTCGATGTGCTGGAAGCCTATGGCCGTTATCAGCCGATCGCGACGGCCGATCGGCTGTGGTCGATCAAGCTTGGCGCCTTCTTCCCGCCCATCTCGCTGGAAAACGAAAGCGTCGGCTGGACGAGTCCGTGGACCCTGACGCCCTCGGCGATCAATTCCTGGGTCGGCGACGAACTGCGAACGATCGGCGGCGAGAGCACGTTCGAATGGCGCTATCCGGACGGGGCACTCGGGCTGACTGGCGCAGCGTTCGGCTTCAACGACCCGACCGGGACGCTCTTGGCAAACCGCGGCTGGGCTTTCGACAGCCGCCCTAACGGGCTCTTCGGCGAAGCGCGCCAGCCGGATGCGGTCGCCCGCTCGCTGGGAAAAACGCCGCCGCTGCGCGAAGAACCGTGGAAGGAAATCGACAGCCGGCCGGGCTATTATCTTGGCGCCACGGCTCGCCAGGACGGGCTTGGCCGGCTGACCGTGCTCCGCTACGACAATCGCGCCGATCCGGCGAAGCACATCGGCAGCGATTTCGGCTGGCGCACTAAATTCACGAGCCTGGGACTCGAAACCTATCTCGGCGACATCGTCATCTTGAGCCAGGCGATGTTCGGCAACACCGATATCCAGCCCTTTGACGGTTTCCACAGCACCACCGACTTCCAATCGGCTTACCTCCTTGCCGGCTACTATTTCGGCGAATTCCGCATCGCCGGCCGGGTCGATGTGTTCGCGACCGAGCTGCGCACCTCCTTCGGGCGGCACGGATCGGGCGAGCACGGCCGCGCCTTCACCTTGTCCGGCAGCTGGACGCCGATCCGCTGGTTCCGCCTCGCGACCGAGTTGATCCAGGTCGACAGCTCACGAGCCTCCCGCGTCCTTGCGGGGCTCAACCCGAATGCGAGCGAGCTACAGGTTCAGCTTGTAGGGCGGATCTTCTTCTAGGGCGCCGAGACCCTACGCAATGCAGTAGAGGGGTTTTCTCGGCCATTGCCGCGTGAGATCGTGCCGCGCAGCCGGACAGGCAGCGAGCAGGAGGCGGTCGTGGCCGAACCCGTGGTGCTCTCCGAGATCGACGAGAAGGTCAGCATCGTCACGCTGAACCGGCCGGACAAGCTCAACGCGATCAGCCCCGAGCTGATGGAGCAATTGCTCGATGCCTTCGCCCGTGCCGACGAGGAGCCGGCGACCAGCGTCGTCTTGTTACGGGCCGAGGGCCGCAGCTTCTGCGCCGGCTACGACATCGGCGCCGGGCCCGCCAGCCCGGAGTGGCGCAGCGATCCGATCAAGGCGCACAAGCATCTAGCGCCGCAGCTCGCATTCGAGATGACCCCGTGGCACATGAAAAAGCCGGTCATCGCCTCGGTGCAGGGCCATGTCATGGGCGGCGGCTGCGAGCTCGTCATGTTGTGCGACCTGACAATCGCGGCCAACAACGCCGCCTTCGCCGAGCCGGAGGTGCGGTTTTCGAGTGTCGGTCCGGCGATCGTCATGCCGGCGATCATCGGCTACAAGAAGGCGCGCGAGCTCCTCTATTTCGGTGACGCGATCGACGCCGAAACGGCCTTACGGCTCGGCATGGTCAACCGGATCGTGCCGCTCGCCGAACTGCGCGAGAAGAGCCTCGCCTGGGCAAAGCGCCTGTCGCTGATCTCGCCCGAGGCGCTCTATGCGACAAAGCTCGCGATCAACCGAGGCGCCGATGCGGCCGGGTTCTCCAACCGCATCAATGCCGGGCTCGATGCCGTCGCGCCGCTTTACGCGACAAAGACCGAGTTTGGTCAGCGCTTCCGTGAGATCGTCGAGAAGGAGGGCGTGCCGGCTGCGGTACGCTGGCGCGCGGCGCAATTCCGGGAGTAGTGCCGGCTGTGCTTACACCCGAAGCCGGCAGCGCGATCGACAACCGTACCTTCGTGCTGATCCTGCAGCACCCGCAGGAGAAGCGCGAGCCGCTGGCGACCGCGCCGGCCATCCTCGCCACATTGCGGAATATAAAGCTGGTCGCCGGCCTGTCCTGGCCGAACCTGGCGCGGCCGCTCGGCCGCGACGCCGATCCCCGCCGCTGGGCGGTGCTCTATCTCGGCTCGACACAACCGG
>JBKOVT010000001.1:0-3677 GCA_046724035.1 Pseudomonadota bacterium
AAGGGCAGCGGCATGCGCAGCCACAACACGCCGGGCGCGATCGGCCTCGCCTCGCCCGGCGCCGGCGGCGCCGCGACCGGAAATTCCAGCATTTCAGGCCTTGTAAACCAGGATCTCGAATTGACCCATGAAGGTGGAGCATGCATGGATGGCCTGCAAGGCCCGCGCCCGAGGGGCAGCCTTGCGCGGCCCAGGGGCGTTTTTCTATTCGAGGAGCGGCAATGCGCGATTTCAGTGTTCCCGGGCGTTCGGCCGCGGTCGCGGGGAACGGTATGGTCGCGACCTCGGCGCCGTTGGCGACGCTGGCCGGCCTTGACGTCCTGCGGGGCGGCGGCAATGCGATGGACGCGGCGATCGCGGCGGTCGCGATGCAGTCGGTCGTCGAACCGCAGAGCACCGGGATCGGTGGCGATTGCTTTGTGCTCTATTCCAAAAAGGGCGCCCCCCCGGTCGCGCTGAACGGCTCCGGCCGTGCTCCCAAAGCGGCAACGGTCGAGTGGTATGCCGAGCGGCAGATCAACCAGATCTCGACGCAGACCGCGCACGCCGTAACGGTGCCGGGCGCGATCGACGCCTGGTGCACTCTCAACCAGGATTACGGCTCAAAGCCGCTCGCCGAATTGCTCGAGCCGGCCGCCTGCGCCGCCGAGGACGGCTATCGCGTGACCCCACGCGTCGCCTGGGACTGGGACCGCAACCAGTGGAAATTGCAGGACCCGGCCACGGCCAAGATCATGCTGCCGGGCGGCAAGCCGCCGGCGGTCGGCGACCGCATGCGCAACCCGGCGCTCGCCGCCACTTTGCGCAAGATCGGCCGCGAAGGGCGGGAGGCCTTCTATGCGGGCCCGGTCATGCGGGACATCCTCGGCCGGCTTAAGGAATTGGGCGGTCTCCATGAGGAGGAAGATTTCGCGGCGCAGCGGGCGGAATGGGTCGAGCCGATCCATGCGCTCTATCGCGGCCATGAAGTCTATGAATGTCCGCCGAACGGCCAGGGCATTATCGCGCTGATGATCTTGCGCCAGCTCGCCGGCTTCTCGATGGGCGATGAGTCATTGAGCGAGGCGGACCGGCTGCACCTCCTCGCCGAAGCAACAAAAAACGCCTACAGCGTTCGCGACGATTTCATCGCCGATCCGAGCCAGGCCGCGGTCGATGTCGCGGGCTTCCTTTCCGATGAATGGGCCGAGAAGGCGCGCCGCCGGATCCGGCTCGACCGCGCAATGCCCGGCCCGGACTGGCATGGCGGCACCGAGCATACCGACACGGTCTATCTCTGCGCCGTCGACCGCGACGGCAATGCGGTCTCGTTCATCAATTCGCTGTTCTCGTCGTTTGGCACCGGCATCATGGCGCCCGAAAGCGGCGTCCTCCTGCACAATCGCGGCACCAGCTTCCGCGTCATCGCCGGCCACCCCAATGCAATCGCGCCGCGGAAGCGCCCGTTTCACACGATCATCCCCGGCATGCTCGTCAAGAACGGCCGCGCGGTCATGCCGTTTGGCGTCATGGGCGGGCAGTACCAGGCTGTCGGGCATGCGCATCTGGTGCATCGAATCCTCGATCGCGGTCTCGACCCGCAGGAGGCGGCCGAGGCGCCGCGCGTTTTTGCGTTCCGCAACAAATTGCGTGTTGAGCGCAGCGTACCGGAGCCTGTCGTCGCCGATCTCGCGCGCCGGGGCCACGATGTCGATGTCGCCAAGGTGCCGCTCGGCGGCTGCCAGGCGATCTGGATCGACCACGAGCGCGGCGCGCTGATCGGCGGTTCGGAGCCACGCAAGGATGGGCTGGCGCTCGGTTACTGAACGCCCACATCAAGCGAATGGCCGACCGGCTCGCCAACATCGCAGACGCCATCACGCGCGACGGCTTTGCCTATGTGCAGGCGCCGGAGATGCGCGCGGTCTTGCAGAAAGAGGGGCTGGAACAAGCCGGCCTGCGTGATTGGGACGGTTTCGCTCAGAGCTGGGACGATCTCGGCGTCGACACCTACATGGCCGATGGTGGGCGCTATCGCCGCCGCCGCTTTGCCGCGTTTCGCGCCGCCGCTTCTGAGATCGTCCGCAAGCCGCACCAACCCCATTACCAGAGCCGCGACTACAACCCGCTGAACGGCGGCCTCGAACGCTGGTTCGAGCCGGTCACCGACAGGATCGGTTCGCACCCGGCGATGCAGGCGATCCTCTCGACCTGCAAGGATCTATTCGATGCGTTGACCCCGGCATCGGTGCGTCCCGATGCCTGGCACGTCGAAATCCACCAGTTCCGCATCGAGGCGCGGCCGGGTCAGGAGGGACGCCCGACCCCGGAAGGCATGCATCGCGACGGCGTCGATTGGGTGCTGGTGCTGCTCGTCAGCCGGGTCAATGTGCAGAGCGGCGAAACCAGCATCCACGATCTCGCGAAACAGCCGCTCGGCAGCTTCACCCTGACCGAGCCGCTCGATGCCGCTTTCACCGACGACAACCGCGTCTTTCACGGAGTCACGCCGATCGAGCCGCTCGACCCCGCGCGCCCCGGCCACCGCGACGTCCTCGTCGTCACCTTCCGCCGCGAATAACTGACCTCACCGAATGCCGGTGCTACGGCCGGACCGAGTCGAGGCGAAAGCTCAACGTAAATTTCGTCCCGCCGCCGTCAGCGGCGGCCCAATCGGCGCCGCCGCCGATCTGTGCCGATAGAGTTTGGATGAGCCCAATGCCCATTCCGGACCGGGGCATCTTGCCCATTCCGAGCCCGTCATCGGCCACCCGCAGCATCGCTGTATTGCGTTCCGCATCGACCTCCAGAGAAATTGTTATGCGACCGCCCGCTTCGCCGAACGCGTGCTTGACGCTGTTCGTAACCAGCTCGTTGACGATGAGCCCGAGCCGTACCGCCGTCCCGATCGCGGCGGTCGCATCCTCGATGCTTGTCACAACCCTGATCCGGTCCGGCACGCTTAATGTGGGGATGAGCCGGTTGAAGAAGGCTTGCAGGCTGATTTCCCGCTCGATGCGCGTCAGAGACAGCTGCTCATGGCTGCGCGCAATCGAAACGGCACGACGGATAACCTCTTCGATGGCCTCGCGAGAATTGGCGTCCGAGGCCCGTCGGCTGGCAATCTCCAGCGCCCCGATGATCAGCTGCAGCTGGTTTGCGATGCGGTGTTGCAGCTCGCGAAACAGCGTCTCGCGCTCTTGCAGTTCGATCCGCTGATCGAGACCGGCGCGCTTTACGTTTTCAAGCTGTTCGCGGTTTTCGATCGACCGGCCGATAATCTCGGCAAAGCCGCATAAGAACTCACGGTCGTCGAGATCGAAGCGGCGCGGCTGCTCGCTGTCGACCTCGAGAACGCCCCATACCGCATTTCCCGCGGCGATGGGGACATTGACCACCGAAATGATGCTGTGGTCGCGCAGCAGGTCCGAGTAGTCGAACTCGGCGCTGTCGGGTAGATCGTCGATGAATGTCGGTTCTCCGGTGCGAAAGGCGCGCCCGGGGGGCGATCGCATATCGCTCGGCAAAGAGGCATGTCCTACGACATTGGGTTTCCAGCCCGTGCCCGCAACGACAAGGAGGTCATCTGCCGCCGGTCGGTACCGCAGCACTTTGGCGCGCTCAACCGATGTTCCCGCTGCGGCGCATTCGCAGGCGCGCTGCAGCAGCGACTGCATCGGCAGCGCTCCAAGCGCATC
>JBKOVT010000176.1:0-7135 GCA_046724035.1 Pseudomonadota bacterium
GCCGGCCACCAGCACGAGCCCGGCATGCGACAACCACAATGCGAAAAAGCTGCCGCGCTCGAATACCGGCGGCGAGACGCCGGGGAAGCTCCACTGGAACAGCGGCGCCAATTGCGGCATGCCGAACAGCAGCGCGAGGAACAGCACGCCGACCCACAAGGGGGGGCTCGCAATCAGATTGAAGCGGCGCATCTCAGCGCACCAGATCGGCAAGCATGACGATGCCGATCGTGCGCCCGCTTGCATCGGCGACCGGCAGCCGGTCGGTGTGGCGCTCGGTCATAGCGGCCAACGCATCGCGCAACGAGGCATCGGCGGGAAGCGGCGCGCCCGGAGCGGTTTCGCCCGGCCGCACGCGCTCGGCGATTTTGCGCAGTCCGAGCAGCTTGAGGCCGCTGCCTTCCCCGCCGACAAAGTCGCGCACAAAGGCGCTCGCCGGATGCTCGACGATATCGATTGGCGCGCCCCATTGCGCGAGGCGGCCGCGTTCGAGGATCGCAATCACCGTCGCGAGGCGCAACGCCTCCTCGATATCATGCGTCACAAAGACGATCGTCTTCTTTGTCGTGGCATGGACGCGGGCGATCTCGTTCTGCAGCGCGTCGCGGGTGATCGGATCGACCGCGCCGAACGGCTCGTCCATTAGCAAGAGTTCGGGATCGGCGGCGAGCGCGCGGGCGACGCCGATCCGCTGCTGCTCGCCGCCCGATAGCTGATGCGGGTATTTGCCGCGATAGCCTTCCGGGTCGAGCCGCAGCAGTTCCAACAACTCAGTGACACGGTCGCGGATACGCGTGGGCGGCCAGTTCAACAGCCGCGGCACGGTCGCGATGTTGTCCTCGACTGTCCAGTGCGGAAAAAGGCCGATCGACTGGATGGCATAACCGATGCGCCGCCGCAGCGCCTCTTCAGGCACGGCGCGGATGTCTTCGCCAGCGATGCGGATCGTGCCGCTGTCGAACGGGATGAGGCGGTTGATCATGCGCAACGTCGTCGATTTGCCGCAGCCGGATGGGCCGAGCAGCACACAAAATGCGCCATCGGGCACGGTCAGCGACAGATCGTCGACGACCGGCCGACCGTCATACCGTTTGCTGAGGTGGTCGAGCTCGATCATCGCGCAATGCGGCGCCCGAGGAGCGCGGTCGCGCTCTGCAGTAGGAAATCGGCGGCGAGCGCCAGCCCGATCGCCGGGAGCGCGCCGAGCAGCACGAGATCGGCGGCGTATTGGCCGAGGCCCTGGAACACAAAGCTGCCGAGCCCGCCGGCGCCGATCAACGCCGCGACAACCGCCAAGCCGATCGCCTGCACCGTCACAATACGCAAGCCTGCGAGCAATACCGGCGCCGATAACGGCAATTCGACCTGCCAGAAGCGTCGACGCTGCGCCATCCCCATACCGCGCGCCGCATCGACGACACCGCGATCCACGCCGCTCAGCCCCACGACGGTACTCCGCACCACCGGCAACAGCGCATAGAGGACAAGTGCGATGAGGGCCGGTGCAACGCCGATCCCACCGATGCCGAACGCGGCGAGGCTCGGAACACCCGAGGCTAGCGCCGATAGCGGCACGATCAGCAAGCCGAACAAGGCGATCGACGGGATCGTCTGAAGCAGGTTCAGCACCGCGAAGAGCGGGCCTTGCCGGTTCGGCCGGCGCACCGCGGCGACGCCGAGCGGAAAGCCGATCAGCACGGCTGCTCCGACCGCAGTCGCGACAAGCTCGATATGCCGGATCAGCGCGCCGCTGAACTGAGCCTCGCGGGTGCGATATTCATGCGCCAGCGATAGCGCGTCGAACAAACCGGCCTCGACCATCGCCGTGAAGCCTGCCGCGATCACGATTACCGTCGCCAATTGGACGACGATCCGGGCATGACCGCGCTGCAGGCCGTCGAGAACCGCCAGCCCGGCGGCGCCCAACATGATCCAAAAGGCCGCGCCGAGCGAGACGCGCGCCAGCTTCGAGGCCGATGCAGCCTCGGCATGAGCCGCCTGTCCCGCAGCGGCGAGGACAACAAGGACAAGCGTTGTCGCGACCGCCGCCGCGCCGAGCTGCGCTGCGCGGTTTGGCGGCGCGAAGGCGGTAGCGAGCAGCAAGGCACCCAAGACGGCGAGAGCGGCGGTGAGGCGCGTATCTGCGGCGAGCCACAGCGCGACCGGCTCTCCCGAGACGAGCCGGTTTGGCGCGACCGAGATAAACCCGCAAGTCGAGGCGGCGATGACCGCGGCAAGGATCAGCACCGGGACGACATGATTGTGAAGCCTGATCGTGGGGAACCGCGCTGCGGCGCCAAAGACCGGCGCGGCCGGGCCGGACATGCTCACGGCAGAAAGTGCTTCGATTTGAGGTAATCGGCGGCGACCGCACCGCCATCCTCGCCGGCAACTGCGATGCGCGCGTTGAGTGCCTGCAAAGTTTCGAGCGACAGCGACGCGAACACCGGCGCGAGCGCGGCGGCGATATCCGGATGCTCGTCGAGCACAGCCTGCCGGATGACGGGCGCGGGCGCATAGACGATTTGCGCGCCTTTGTCGTCGCACAGCGCTGTCAAACCGAGCGCCGCCAGCTCGCCGTCGGTGCCGTAAGCCATGCCCGCATTGACCCCGGAAATCCCCTCGGCCGCGGCGCGCAATGTCGCCGCCGTGTTACCGCCGGAGAGGGTCAGCAGCTGCTCCGCCTTCAGCCGAAAACGGTAGGTTTTCTCGAAGGCCGGCAAAGCCGCCGGGCTCTCGACAAATTCGGCCGAGGCGGCGAGCTTGAAGCGGCCGCCCTCGGCGAGATAGGCGGCGAGATCGTCAAGGCATTTGCGCTCGGGAAAGCCGCGGAGATCGCGGCGGATCGCGATGACCCAGGTGTTGTTGGCCGGCGCCGGATCGAGCCAGACGAGACGGTTCTCCGCCGCGTCGAGCTTCTTCACCTCGGCGTAGCCTTGCGCGGCGTTCTTCCAGGCCGGATCGTTGTCCCGGTGAAAGAAGATCCCGCCGTTGCCGGTATATTCGGGATAGAGGTCGATCTGGCCGGCGAGGAGCGCCGCCCGCACGATGTTCGTGGGGCCGAGCTGGATGCGGCGGTCGACGGCGATACCGCGCGCCGCAACGACATCGGCAATCATGTTGCCGAGCAGCGCACCCTCGGTGTCGATCTTCGAGGCGACCACCACCGGCCCCGCCGCATTCAGTGTAGCCGGCGCGCCGAGCGTAGCCAGAACAAGCGCAACGATCGCTGTCCAGATCCTAGGTCGCGGCGACGGCCGGGACCCATTCTTCCAAGCCCGAGCCGCCGCATAAATGGGTCCCGGCCTTCGCCGGGACCTAAACAGGGGCGCACGAACCGCGTGAGTGAATTTCACAGCGGGATCGCGAGCAGAGTGTCGATCTGCCGGCTATCGAGCACGACGATCTTCTTCGCGAATTTCCAGGCGGCGCCGGCGCGCTCGATCCGATCGACGTAACGCCCGGCCGCGAACAAGATCATGCCGCCATCCTGCATCGTGCGCACGACCAGAAAGTTCGCGGTGACGTCGAGCGCGCCACCGTCTTCCTGCTCAATGCGGATGCCGGAAACGAGATGGCGATAGCGCTGCGGCTCGTAGATGTTGGCGTCGCGCAACGCACTGACGCGATCCCGCAGCATGTTCTGCGAGGTGGCGTAGATCAGCCCGAGCGGCAGACCGTGCTCGTAATTCTCCGCCGAGGTCACCCGGTAATGGCAAGTCTCGGTGAAGAAGTCGGGCCACCGCTCCAGCGCGTCGCTGTCAAGGCAGGCAGAGTAATCGGCGTAGAGCGTTTCGAGTTCGAGCCGCCGCGTAATCTCGGCGAGATCCATCGCCGTTAGAGCCCCACCCCTAAAGTCCCATGAGGGGCCGCCACGCGTTCCAGAAGCCGCGCACCGATGCTTCCGTCGCGCGCGTCGGCTGTGGCGCGTGCTCACGCCCACCCATCTCGATGACCGAGGATTCCTCCTCGGCGCCGGGGATCGCGCGCTGGATAAAGCCGCCCACGGCGCCATCCTCCATCGAGACATAGCCGGCTGGGCCGACGAGATTGGCCTGCTGCAGCCGGCGCTCGGTCATGGCCGCATCGTCGTCTTCGAACCCGATATAGGTCCATTGCAATTCGGTCTCGTCCGGGCCCTTTGGCAGCACGAGGCGCACGGCGATCGAATTGTGGATCTGCTGCAGCACAAAATTCGGAAAGACGCTGAGGATCTGCAACGTGACGCCGTCGCCGATCTCGTCGAGCGAGTCGAGAAAGCGCGGGTCCCTGAGGCGATAATCCTCGTGCAGCGAATGGATGTCGCTATAGAGCTGGTCCGATGTGGCGTTGTCGCCGCGCTGCTCGCCATAGGTGTAGCTCGCATGGTGGGCGCCGGACTCGGCGATCGCGACGCCGCCGGCCGTCGTCAGCCGGCTGATCCGGAAGGTCGTGAAGAATGTATGCAAGAGGCTTGCGTGGTAGGTGTCCTTGACGTTCTCGACGTAGAGCTTCCAGTTATTGTGCAGGATCTGCGAGGTCGTGCCGAGGATCTTTGGCTTGCCCCGCATGACGCGGCCGATCCGCCCGCCGATATCGTTGCCGACATATTCGGCGAAGGGCGGCGCCTCGGAAGACAGAGTGCCAAAGACGATCCCGGCAAAGCTGTCGGTGCGCAATTTCTTGAGCCCATGGTCCTCGAGCTTGAAACTCTCCGGCATACCGCCCTTGCCGGCGACGCCGCGGCGGAACGCGATGCTCGTTAGATTGCCGGCCAGGTCATAGCGCCAGGCGTGGTAGACGCAGGTCAGCCCGTCCTTTGCATGGCCGCGCTGTTTCAGACAGACCAGGTTGCCGCGATGGGCGCAGCGGTTGACCATGGCATGGATCTGGCCGTCATCACCGCGGGTGACGATGACCGGCGTCTCGCCGAGGAATGTCGTTTTGTAATCGCCCGCTTCGGGCAGTTCGTTCTCGAGCGCGAGATATTGCCAGGTCGGCCCGAGAAAGACGCGGTCGCGCTCGGCGCGGTGAATCTCCGGGTCGGAAAACACCCGGTAAGGCACCCGCGCATTTCCTTCTTTCGGCCATTTGAGCAATTGCAGCCCTTCCGGCATGCGGACCTCCTTCAGGCCGGCGGCGACCCCGGGCCTACCGCACGGCCGAAAGCGCGATTGTATCATGAAACCGGCGGTAATCGATGACGCGGCGCCCAGCTACTCTTCGGCCCGCTGATTGAGCAGCTCGGCTTCGCGCAAATCGAGCTCCCGTTCAATTCGACGCCGCGATACATCGGTCAGGATGCCACGCCGGTATTGCTCGTTGATGTGCCGGCGCTCGGTGCCGATCAGCAAAAACTCGATCTCGTCGTGCAGGTCGCGGAAGTTTCTGTTCCGCTCGTCGAGATCGCTGCCGTGCTCGATGTGTTCGAGCCGGTGGCGCTGCCGGGTTCGGATCGGCCGGAGGATCTCTTCCGAGAACTTCCCCGCGGCAGTGAGTTCGTCGAGCCGGCTCAGCGCCGCAATCGCCGCCTGCCGCCGGGCCTCGCACTCTTCGGCCTTATCCGCCTCATGCTCGCGGCGCCCGGCGTGCGCGAGCCCCAGCGCACGGATGACCGTCGGGAGCATCAAGCCCTGCCCGACGAGCGTCACCAGGATCACCGAGAACGTCAAGAACAGGATCAGATCGCGGCCGGGGAATGGCATCCCGGTTTCCGTCGCAAACGGGATCGCCAGCGCCGCGGCGAGCGAGACGATGCCGCGAACCCCAGTGAATGCGAGCACGAACGCCTGTTGCCAGGGCGGCGCCGGGTCGCGCCGGCGGATCCGTGGAGACAGCCAGCGCGGGACGTAAACGGCGGGAAAGACCCAGACAAAGCGCGCGACGATCACGACAGCGCTGATCACCACCGCGGAGATCGCCAGGTCGAGCAACGGGTATTGGCCGATCCGGGCGATCAGCGTATGGGCCTGCAACCCGGTCGTCACAAACACCAGACCTTCGACGAGGTAAATCAGGAAATCCCAGAAGAAAATGCCCTGAAGGCGCGTCGCGGCGCTGATCAGTTGCAGCCCGTTCCAGCTGATATAAAGGCCGGCGGTCACTGTCGCGAGGACGCCCGATCCGCCGAGATACTCGGGCGGCCAATAGGCGAGAAAAGGCGTGATCAGCGACAGCGTGATCTCGATGCGCGGATCGCCGACCCAGCGTCGCAGGCGAAGCATCAGCCAGCCGACTACGAGCCCCCAGGCCACTTCGCCGGCAACGATCGCGGCGAACGCCGCCGCCGCGTCGCCCAGGGAGAACATGCCAGCGCTGACAGCCGCCACCGCGAAGCGATAAAGCACCAGCGCCGTGGCATCGTTCGCCAAGCCTTCGCCCTCGAGCACGACGAGAATGCGGCGTGGCAGCTGCATGCGGCGCGCGACAGAGAGCGGTGCGACCGCATCGGGCGGCGACACGATCGCGCCCAGCACAAACCCGACCGGCCAGGGGAGACCCAGGGCCCAATGCGCCGCCGCCGCTGTGGCAACCGTCGTGAACGCGACGCACCCCAGAGCCAGCAGCGAGATCGGGCGCAGGTTGAAGCGAAACTCGCGCCAGCTCATCGCCACCGCCGACGAATAGATCAACGGCGGCAGGACCAGCAGCAACACCAGCTCCGGGGCCAGTTCCACAGCGGGCAAGCCTGGAATCAGCCCCAAAATGACCCCGACGAGCACGAGCAGGATGGCGGCAGGGATCCTGAGGCGGGCCTCGGCAAATGCCACCGCGGCGATCACGATGAGCAGAAATATCAATGTTTGAATGGTCGGGATCATGCAGCCGGCTGCTCCCGCTATAGGCAGATCCACTGGCGGACGGACAATGGTGGCTCAAGCTCTCGTTGTGCCTTTCACTGGCGCTAATCTTGAGCTGAAGGTTATGCGACAAAAAACTCCAAGTTAAAGACGAGACACATAGAACGGCGGTATTCTGAGGGTTCGCCGATCCCCGGCGGAGGAGGCAAGCATCTTGGCGGCGAAGGTTCGCTGCGCCGGTGATATGCAGCCTTCGTCAGAGAATGCAGTCTGGCTCGGCTTTTTGCCGGGCCGAGCCAGACGCCTTCCTACCCGTGTTTATACAGCGAGAAAGCGCCTCAGCCGCCGTAAAAGAC
>JBKOVT010000360.1:0-10645 GCA_046724035.1 Pseudomonadota bacterium
ATCTCGCGCAACGCGACGACCGGGTTCTTGTCATTGTCGCGGTCGACCGAGAGCGGCGCGCCCGAGGTGATCTCGCGCGCCCGCTGCGCGGCCACGAGGACCAGCTCGAACCGGTTGGGGACCTTAACGACGCAATCTTCGACCGTAACCCGTGCCATCCTTTGACCTTTCGCCCGCGACGATGGAAACTCTGGAATATATGGGGCGCTGTGCGGTGCGGCAACAGCAAGACCGGCAAAAAACCCGCCGATTCCATAGATTTCGAGCGGAATGGCGGGGGCTGGGCGGTTGCGCCGCAGGGCAATTCGACCCCTTCACCCGGCCCGCAAGGAGCGCGTCATGACCCGACCCTTTGAGGGGATCCGCATCATCGATATCACCCATGTGTTGGCCGGCCCCTTCGCCGCGTACCAGCTGGCGGTGCTGGGGGCCGATGTCATCAAGGTCGAGCACCCCGATGAGCCCGACCAAAGCCGGGAGGGCGGCACCGACCGGGCGCTCAACCGTCGCAATATGGGCACCTCTTTTCTGACCCAGGGCTCGAACAAGCGCTCGATCACGCTCGATCTGAAGCAGGAGGCGGGGCGCGAGATCCTGAAGCGGCTCGTCAAGGGCGCCGACGTTCTGGTCGAAAATTACCGGCCCGGCGCTTTCGCGGCGCTCGGACTTGGCTACGAGGCCCTCTCGGCGATCAATCCGCGGCTGATCTATTGCTCGATCTCCGCCTTTGGCCAGGACGGGGCGCGGCGCGAGCAGACCGCCTATGACCATGTGATCCAGGCGACCTCGGGCATCATGGCCTCGACCGGCACGGAAGAAGTCAACCCGATCAAAATCGGCGCCCCGGCCGTCGATTACGCGACCGGCACGATGGGTGCCTTTGCACTCGCCAGCGCGCTTTTTCAGCGCGAGCGCACCGGCAAGGGCCAGCATATCGATCTGGCGATGCTCGGCGTCGCGATGATGCTGCAAGCCTCGCTGATGACGGGCTATTTCCGAAACGGCACCGAACCCAAGCCGCACGGCAATAAACAGCCCTTCGCGACCAATAGCGCCTATGAGGCCAAAGAAGGCATGGTCATGATCGGCGCCAGCAATATCCGCCAGCAGGCGCGGTTCTGGCGCGCGGTCGAGCGCGCGGACATGATCAAGACCGACAACGAGGCGCGGATCGAGCACCGCGAGCGCGAAGCGGCGATCATCGCCGATATCATCAAGACCAAAACGGCGGATGAGTGGGAAGCCTATTTCCAGGCGCGGCATGTGCCCGCCGCCCGGGTGCGCACGATGGCCGAAGCGCTCGCCGATCCGCATTTCGCGACCCGCCGTGTCTTTCACAAATTCGACTCGGCGCCGGGCATCGACGGCCCGCTCGGCGTGCCCTTGGCGGCGTTCAAATTCGCGCATGGCGGCCCTTCGATCGAGCATCCGCCGCGCGAGATGGGCGCCGACACCGAGGCGGTGTTACAGGAACTCGGATATCGCTCGGACGAGATCGCCGGTTTCCGCGCCGCGCGCGCGATCTGACGCGATCTGAACAGCCACTTACGGTATCCAGGCTTACCGCGATGTGATCGCAAGAAATGTGATCGCGCGATGTGCAGAAAATCATAGACACCACTCGCCAGACAGCGGACATTCACAGCAGCGGATGCGGGGTTGTGTAACCAATCCTGGTCCGCGGGTAAGGGGAACCCGTTTTGTCCGTGGTCTTAGCGTCGGCACAGCACGCGAATCCCGCTTGCGCACGGTTTTTGCATAGGCCGCGGCGCCGGCACGCTGGCGGCACGCCGGCAATGGTCCGGCCGGCTTAGCGGCGGGCCGGGGTGGGGTCAGGGGACACGGTCATGCCGTCGCGGGTGCGCCGAGCCTTGTTGATGCCGTTCTGGCTCGCCCAGGTGCTGAGCCAGGAAAAATTTTTCGCGCGCAACCCCGTCATCGGCAGCCGCTGGCTCAATGAGCGCGGGCTGCACACCGCCCGTGTCGAATTGGCGCACCGTCTCGCGGCCTCGCGGCGACGCCGGCTGGCGCGGCTGATCGACGCCGAGGACCGCGAGCGCCTCGACCGCGACGGCTTTATCCTCAAGCGCGACTTCCTGCCGCCCGCTCTGTTCGCCGAGCTCGCGGCCCAGATCCGGGCCTTGCGGACGCCGGCGCGCGAAATGATCGAAGGCGATACGGTCACACGCCACATCGCGCTCGACCCGGCGGTATTGGCGCGCGTCCCGGCGGCGCGCCGGCTCCTCGAATTGCCGGAATACCGCAATCTGATCGGCTATGCCGGATCGTCGGCCGCGGCGCCGATGGTCTACATCCAGACCGTGCTGAGCCGCGCGGTCGCAGGCCCCGCGGATCCGCAGCGCGATCTCCACACCGACACGTTTCACCCGACCGTCAAGGCATGGCTGTTCCTGACCGATGTCACGCCCGAGGCGATGCCGTTTGTCTATGTCCCGGGCTCGCATCGCCTGACGCCGCGGCGGCTCGACTGGGAACGGCGCATGAGCATCCGGGCGAGCGAGCGCGCCGGTCAGCCCGAAACGCAGCTCGTGCGGGCGATCTCGCCCGATGAGCTGAGCGACATCGGGCTGCCGCAGCCGGAGCTGATTTCGGCGCCGGCCAACACACTCGTCGTCGCAGATACATTCGGCTTTCATGCCCGCGGCGCCAGCGCAGAGCCGACCGCCCGGGTCGAGATCTGGGCGTTCGGCCGGCGCAATCCGTTCCTGCCCTGGACCGGGCTCGACCCGTGGTCGGTCGCCGGGCTCGGGCTGCGCAAGCCGAACCTTTACTGGAAATCGGTCGACCTTCTCGAACGGCTTGGGATCGGGCGCCAACGCTGGCGCC
This sequence comes from Pseudomonadota bacterium, assembly GCA_046724035.1. GTDB lineage: Bacteria > Pseudomonadota > Alphaproteobacteria > ATCC43930 > CGMCC-115725 > DATARH01. Next base: position 2,848 of record JBKOVT010000360.1, read on the forward strand.
CGCGCGCCGCCGTCTCCGCCTTCGACCCGGCCTGAGCGGCAGAGCGATGGGGGGGAAGCACATCATTATCGAAGACAAGGACGCAGAGGCCGCGGTCGCACCGCGCTCGTTCCTGTTCCTGCAGGGGCCGATCTCCGACTTTTTCGACCGGCTCGGCCGTACGCTGCTGGCGCGGGGCCACCGCGTTCACCGGATCAACCTGCATTTTGGCGACCGGGTGTTCTACCGTCTGCCGGCAACAAATTTTCGCGGGCGGTTCGATGATTGGCGCGCTTTTATCGCCGAGATGCTGGAGCAGCACGGCGTCACCGATCTCGTGTTGCATGGCGACCGGCGGCCCTATCACCTCGTCGCGGCCGAAGAGGCGCGGGCCCGGGGGATCGCCGTCATCGCGACCGATCTCGGTTATGTGCGGCCGGACTGGATCACGCTCGAACGCGACGGCATGTCGACCTATTCGCGCTTTCCGCGCGACCCCGAGACGATCCGCGCGCTCGCACCGGGTTTTGCTATCCCCGACCTGCCGCCGCGCTTTCACACGCCGTTCTGGCTGATCTCGGTTCTCGACATCCTCTACAATATCGGCCTCGTCTTCGGGCGGCCGCTCTACCCGCATTACCGCTATCACGGGATCGCGCATCCCTTTGCCGAATATTTCGGCTGGATCTGCTCGCGGGTGAGGCAGCTCGCGAGGCGGCCCGCGACGGTGCGGCTGCAACAGCGGCTGCGGACGGCGCCGGGCTCTTATTTCATCTTTCCGCTGCAGCTCCCGACCGATTTCCAGATCCGCGCCCATTCGCCCTTTGGCGATGCACGCGAGGCCTTGCGCGAGGTCATTGCCTCCTTCGCCCAGAGCGGCAGCCAGCGCAGTCTCGTCATCGTCGTGCATCCGCTCGATAACGGCCTCATCGACTGGTGCGGGCTGACGCGGGGTCTGGCACGGCGCTTTGGCGCCAGCGATCGCGTCTTTGCGTTTGCAGGCGGCGTCCCCGGCGAAATCCTGTGCCACGCCGCCGGTATCGTCACGGTCAACAGCACGATCGGGACGACGGCGCTCGGCAGCGGGCTGCCCGTCAAGGTGCTGGGTAACGCGGTGTTCGATATCCCGGGGATCACCTCGCAGCAGCCGCTCGACACGTTCTGGCATGAGCCGGAGGCGCCCGATCAGCAGCTGACGCGCGATTTCCTGCGCGCCCTGATCGGCGCGACGCAGGTCAAGGGCGGCTATTACACGCGCGCCGCCCAGAAACAGGCGATCGCCGGGTTCGTCACGCGGCTCGAAGGCGGGCTCTATCCGCTGCCGCCGCTCGAGATGGCGGAGCTGGCCGAGCGGCGCGTCCGCGAACCGGCGAAGACCATCGCGATCGCCGGGATCGAGGACGAGGACGGGCTCGCTTTGGCGCGCGCTTATGCCATGCCGGGGACGCAGCTGCTGCTGATCGGTGCCGGCGACATGCTGGCGGGCGCCGCCGAGGATTGCCGGCGGCGCGGCGCTGTCGCCGAGGCGTTGGCGACCGATGATTGCGACACTGGGTTCCTCGCGGCATATCTGAAAGCCTGCGCTTTCCGGGACATCGATGTTCTCGCCGCCTTTGCCGGCATCGATCTCGGACGCGCAATGGCGGCGATCGACGGCTTGCAGGAGGCGCTGCGGCCAAGGGGCACGATCGTGCTGGCCGGCAAGCGAAACGATGAATTGCTGCGCTACGCTCGCGCGTTGCGGCACAGAATGCGGCCGCAGGGCATCACGGTTTCGATCGCCGCGCCCGGTCTTGTCGCGACGCATCTGGCGGCTCGATTGCGCGCCCCGGCGCTCGCCGCAATTGGCGCCGACAGGGCCGCCCGGCTCATCCACCGCGGCGCGCTCCGGCATCGCCAAGCGATCGCCCTGCCCGGCATGCCGACGGCGCTCTTCCGAACGGCGCGCCTGATGGCGTCGCGGTTCAACGAATGGCTGACCGCGCCCGATCGGCCAGTGGCCGCCCCCGTGGCCGAGGAGCCGGTGCCGGGCCGCTCGGGGACCGGCAACTAGCCTTGCTGCCTCTTCGCGCCTCTTGCCGGGGCAGTTTGCCGCCCGAGCCGCGCTGCGCTATTGAACCAGTCGCGATGATCATCTCCTGCCATAGCCGTACCCCGGGCCTATGCTGGCGCAATTAGGCCGCGCCGCCATGGCGCCCTTATGGGCGGCGCAGCTGGCGACCGGCACGAAATCCTTCGAGCGCAACCCGGTCATTGGGAGCCGCTGGCTCAACGAGCGCGGGCTGCACACCGCGCGGGTCCGGCTCGCTGGCCGGATCGCCGAGATGCGCCGCCGCCGTCTCGCAAGCCTGGTCAGCGAGGCGGACCGCGCCGGTTTCGAGCGCGACGGCTTTGTCATCCGGCCGAATTTCCTGCCGGATGCCGAGTTCGCCGAATTGCTGCGGCAGGTCAAAGCCTATCGCGGCATCTTGCGCGAGATCGGCGAGGGCGACACGATCCTGCGCAAGATCGCGCTCGACCCGAAGACGCTCGCCGCGCTGCCCGCATTAGGACGGCTGCTGCGCCACCCCGAATGGCGCGGCCTGATCCGCTATATCGGCAGCCGGGACGCGGAGCCGGTCGTGTGGATCCAGAGCATCCTGCGGCACGCGCATGAGGGCCCGGCCGACCCGCAGACGGCGCTCCACGCCGACACCTTTCACCCGACCGTCAAGGCGTGGCTGTTCCTGACCGATGTCGCGGCCGATGCCGGCCCCTTTACCTATGTGCCGGGCTCGCACCGGCTGAGCCCGGAACGGCTCGACTGGGAGCGGCGGATGAGCCTCGCCGCGCCCTCGTCGCGCGATGCCGATACGCGGCAGGGCTCGTTCCGCATCGAGCCCGGCGAGCTGGCGGCGCTCGGGCTTCCCGAGCCGCGAATTTTCGCGGTGCCGGCCAACACGCTGATCGTCGCCGACACCTTCGGGTTTCATGCGCGCGGCCCAAGCGCCGGCCGGTCGGTGCGGGTCGAGATCTGGGCCTATGGGCGGCGCAGCCCGTTTGTGCCGTGGCCGGGCCTCGACTGGTGGAGCGGCGCGGCATTGGCCCGGCGCAGCCTTTTGGGTTGGCGGCTCGGCGACATGCTCGAACGAGCCGGGGTCAAGCCGCACCGCTGGCGCGCCCGCAGCGGCATTTCCGCCTTTGACCCGGCGTGAGGGAAAATGGCCTGGGACCCCGCCCAATACCTTAAATTCGCAGGGCCGCGGTTGCGCCCGGCGATCGATCTGCTCGGCCATATCGAGGCCGCGGCGCCTCGGCTCGTCTACGATCTCGGCTGCGGCGCCGGCAATGTAACGCGCTTTATCGCCGAACGCTGGCCCACCGCGAAGATCGTCGGCATCGACGGTTCGGCCGAGATGCTCGCCAAGGCGCGCGCCGATCTGCCGCGCATCGAATGGCAGCAGGCCGATCTCGCAACGTGGCATCCGCCGCAGAAGCCGGACGTGATCTATTCGAACGCGGCCTTGCACTGGATCGAGGACCACGCGCCGGTTTTTGTGCGGCTGTTCGAGAGCCTCGCGCCGGGCGGCTCGTTTGCGGTGCAGATCCCCCGCAATTTCGGCGCGCCGTCGCATACCTCGATGAGCGAGGCGGCGCGCATGGGGCCGTGGCGCGCAAAACTCGAACCGCTGCTGCGCCCGTCGCCGGTCGAGCCGCCCGATTTCTACTACAACCTCTTGGCGCCGCTCGCCGCGAAGCTCGACATCTGGGAGACCGAGTACCTGCAGGTTCTCGAGGGCGAGCACGCGGTCAAGGAATATACGAAGTCGACCTGGCTCGCGCCGCTGTTGGCGGCGCTCGACGAGCCCGAGCGCAGCCAGTTCGAGGGCACATATACGAAGCTCGTCGACGCCGCCTATCCGCGCCGGCCGGACGGCAAGACGCTGTTTCCGTTCCGCCGCATGTTCATCATCGCGACCGCGGCAGATTAACAGCGCCGATGGATACATCCGGCTCCTTGGGCCGGGCGAGCAAACCTGCCGCGATCAAACCGATCACCGCGCCCGCGGCAGGTCCGAAGATAAAAATCATCGCCATACCCTTGCCGCCCTCGCGGTCGCCGATACCAAAAAAATCTGCGTAGGCGAGCCAGGCGGATACCACGAGGAGGTAGCCAATCACCGTCGACACGCCGAAGATCGCCACGCTGCGCACGAACCGCGCGCTGACGATGCCGATACCGATCGCGCAGAATGCAGCCACGACGGGACCAACTGGATAGGGTCCGTCATCGAACAGCCCGAGAAGAGCGACGTAATACCAGATGACACAGAAGCCGACGGCGGCGCCGACCAGAAACATCAGGGCTCTGATCCCCATTCGCGTCTCCCCTGCCCGTCATCGCTTCGTGGACCTCGCGGCCGCCAAAAGCAACAATAGGCTCGAATGACCGGCAGGCGAGCGGCGCGCTCATCATGACAATCTTCGGGCTTTTCGCGCTGCTGATCAGCGGTTTGGCGAGCCCCTTCATCTTTGCGCCGAGCCTTGCGATCGGCTGGTTCGCGCGGCGCTGGTGGCACTTGCCGCTTGGCGCCGTCCTTTTGACGGTCCTCGATCAGGCAGAGATCATGCTGATCGAGATGCCGGATGCACAACCCGATTGGGGATTGATGCCCCTCGGCATTATCCCGCCGCTCTGCTGGTGCGCCGCGGGTTTCGCCCTGCGGGCTTGGTCTCGGCGCGAACGGCAGCGCCGGTCGAACCAGACGATAAGGGCATTGCCGATCATTACCGGGATGGTGCTGGGCGCGATCAGCGTTGCCGCGTCGGCGCTTGGTGTCGGCCTTCTTTACCTGCACACGGATCAACTCGATTCCCACGCGTTCGGTCTGGAACGGACCACCGATTCTTCGGCGCCGTTTGAGGTGATTTTCTTTCAATACCTATTTCCCGGTCTGCTGCTCGGTCAGCTAACCGGCGGGCTCATCGGCCGCGTCCTCGGTCATCCGCTCGTGCCGCCAGCGGGACAGCTCAGCGACAACATCGCGCTGTCGGCGTGACGTCAGAGCCGGTTTATTTAGCGGCGGCAGACGGCGAACCCCTTGTTCCACTCCGCCGCGTGTTCGTGATCGCAATGACCGGTTGATCGCACATGCTCTGTTTTTGGCCATTTCCGGGCTAAGGGTTGATGGCCCGCGAGGGGACTCGCTCAGACCGGAAGCCGGATGTTCTTAGGAATATTCCCGACAATATCGACGAGTTCTGTTGCTTCGGAATACAATTGGCCGCCTAGCTCGAAATATTTCGCGCCGTCGTATGCAGGTGCGGCAGGAAATTGCTGGCTGAACGTGGGGTCCTTTTTTGCGAGCTCTCCAATGAGATTATCCCACGCGTTACGGACGAGCCCCAGTTTGCTCAGTATGATGTCGGAAGCTTGTTTGTCGATCGCGCTAAATTCGCGCAGGACGATCGCGTGGAGTCTCATCGTGCTGATATGGGTCAACATACGTTGCTGCGTTTCAGCATAGCTGTTGGATTCTGTCCACGTTCGGCGACGTACCACGTCTGAAATTGCAAAAATTTCTGCAGCACATAAATAAAGTGAATCAAGATGACTCGAAAGCCGATCTCGTTGATAGGAAACAAATGACCTTTCGCGCTCGTTCGATGACTTCAATCTTTCCAGCTCAGATGCCAGTCTTGTTCTAATTGTCTCTGTTGCGCCGGTCTGTGCCTTTAACTGGTTAAGTGCGTTCTCAAAATCAGACGCCACCGCTCTCAATTCTGCGCGCTTCCGTAAGTATGCCCCAAAATAGGCCGCTATAGAGGCTACCACCACCACAGATCCCAGATTTATTAGAGCCCATACCTTTAATTCTTTTCCAACTATCTGAGAAATCGCGGTGTCGATGTAATCGATAGCCACTTTGTTCAGCTCGCCTTCCATCCGAGCCTCCCAGGTGTGGTGAGCGTTGTAGTTTCCGCGACGCCGATCTCGCTAAGGTGAATAGGCTTCGATTTAAGGTCAGCGCACTAAGGCGGCGCCGGCGGCAAGCGCGGCGAGCTTTTGCTCCGCGAGCGTGCGGTCCAGGGGCGCCATGCCGCAATTCGTGCAGGGATAGAGCCGCTCGGGCGGCACAAAGCGCAGCGCGTCCTCGATCGTCGCGGCGACCTCTTCCGGCGTTTCGGCCTTGTCGCTCGCGACATCGATCGCGCCGACCAAGACATCCTTGCCTTGGAGCAGCGACAGCAATTCGAGCGGCACATGCGAATGGGCGCATTCGAGCGAGACCTGATCGATATGGCTCGCGGCGAGCGCCGGAAAGATGCGCTCGTATTGCCGCCATTCATGCCCGAGCGTCGCCTTCCATTCGATATTCGCCGGGATGCCGTAGCCGTAGCAGATATGGATCGCGGTCTTGCAGGCGAGACCATGGACCGCGCGGTGCAATGCGGCAATGCCCCAACCCGTCACCTCGTCGAGATAGACGTTGAAGGCGGGCTCGTCGAATTGGATCACATCGACGCCGATCGCCGCGAGTTCGCGCGCCTCCTCGTTCAGCACCTCGGCAAACGCCATCGCCATCGCCACTCGGTCGCCGTAATGCGCATCGGCGATCGTATCGACGATGGTCATCGGGCCGGGGAGCGTGAATTTCAGGCGGCGCGCGGTATGCGCCCGCGCGATGCGCGCCTCCTCGGCATGCACCGGGCCTTTGCGGCGCAACGGGCCGGTGACGGTCGGCACCATCGCCTCGTAGCGGTTGTTGCGGATGCCCATCGGGACGCGGCGGGCGAAATCGATGCCGGCGACGCCTTCGAGAAAGCCGTGCACGAAATGCTGCCGCGACTGCTCGCCGTCGCTGACGATGTCGATGCCGCAATCCTCCTGGACCTTCAGCGCGAGGATCGTCGCGTCACGCTTGCCTTCGGCGAGCGCGTCGCCGTCGAGGCGCCAAGCGGGCCACAATTTCTTCGGTTCGGCGAGCCAGGACGGTTTCGGCAGGCTGCCGGCGATTGTCGTTTCGAGCATCGGCGCGCCTTCGCTCAGCCGCGGAGCGCGGCGGGGTCGTTGAAGCTCGTGACGCCGGTGCCGCGGTAGAGGATCTTCGCGTTGCGCGCGGCGATCTGCCGGTGCAGTTCAAGGAGCGCCGGATCCATGTCGATGCGCGGGCTGGGCTCGTGCTCGAAATGATGAAAGCGGTCCTCGCCGCGGACCAGGGTCGCGCTGTCCTCGCCTTCGAGCTGCCGGATCGAGGTCGGGATATAGCGGATCGCAAAACCGATGCGGCGATCGAAGGACGGGTTTGGCGCCGAGCCGTGCACGAGCCGCACATGGTGCAAAGACATCTCGCCCGGGCGCAGGTTGAGCGGCACCGATTGCGACTCATCGACCTCGACCGCGATCTCCTGGCCGCGGGTCAGCAAATTGTGGCGGTGAAACGTATCGCGGTGCGGCATCTGGTCGAGCTTGTGGCTCCCGGGGATGACCGCCATCGCGCCATTCGCCGGATTGCTCGGGGTCAGCGCCACCCAGGCGGTCGCGACATCGGGAGAGGACAGGCCCCAATAGGTCGAGTCCTGGTGCCATGAGACAAAGGCCGGATCGGCTGCCTCTTTGATAAAAAAATTGCTGCTCCAGCACAGGATATCGGGGCCAAGCACATCCTCCACGGCGTTGAGGATCCGGGGATGGCGGACGAGCTCGGCGAGAAACGGAAAGAGGAGATGCGTCTTGTGGCGCAGATCGCCGCGGAGAGGCCCGCCCATTTCAGCCTCGACCGCTTCAAGCTTCTGCCGCAGCGCGAGGGCCTCATGCTCCGGCATGACTGGGATCGGC
>JBKOVT010000202.1:0-9212 GCA_046724035.1 Pseudomonadota bacterium
GTTCACGCCGCCCGAGGTTGGCCAAGTCCAGCCGGGCAGCGCGGCGGAAGCGGGCGAGATCCATCCCGGCGATGTCATCACGAACATCAACGGCACCGATATCCAGCGCTTCGAGGATGTCCAGCAGATCGTCCGGATGAACCCGGGCGTGCCGATGACCCTTGTGGTCAAGCGCGACGGCCAGCCGGTCACGTTGCATGTGACACCGAGCCGCACCGAGATCACCGACCGGTTTGGGGATCGGCATGAGATCGGGTTGCTCGGCATTGGCCGCAGCGGCGTCGAGTATGTCAGGCGGAACCCGGTCAGAGCAGCCGGCAGCGCGGTTCAGGAGACCTGGAACCTGTCGGTCGGCACGCTCGAGGCCATGTGGCAGATCGTCATCGGCACGCGCGGCAGTGACGAACTCGGTGGGCCATTGCGCATCGCCCAAATGTCGGGGGAAGTCGCGCGGGGCGGCGTCGTGCAGTTGCTGTGGTTCATGGCGGTGCTGTCGATCAACCTCGGGCTGATCAATCTATTCCCGGTGCCGGTGCTTGACGGGGGCCACCTGCTGTTCTATGCCGCCGAGGCAGTCCGCGGGCGACCGCTGGGTCAGCGCGCTCAGGAATACGGCTTTCGCATCGGGCTGGCCCTGGTGCTGACCTTAATGGTGTTTGCGACCTGGAACGACCTCGTTCACTTTTGGCGATCGTGGAGTTTGTAAATAGTCCGGTGACCTGACAGGATTGCTTGTCGCGGGATTATCGCAAGACCGTCCGGGGGTGGGGGGTTGGTTCCAAAGCGCGTGACCATCTGTTGGCTCGCCCTGCTTGTCGCGACCTTTGTCTCGGCGGCGGGATGGGCGCTGTCTGCCGCGGCGCAGACGCGGCACACACCGGCGGCAGCGTCCGCCGGAACGATCGCCAATATCCGCATCGAAGGCATTCAGCGGATCGAGCCAGAGACCATACGCTCTTACCTGCTCGTGCAGCCCGGCGATCCGTGGGATCCCGAGCGCATCGACCGCTCGTTGAAGGCGCTGTTCAACACGGGGCTCTTCGCCGACGTCAAGCTGGACCGTGAAGGCAATGTGCTGGTCGTCCGGGTCGTCGAGAACCCGATCCTCAACCGCATCGCCTTCGAGGGAAACTCGAAGATCGCGGACAAGGATCTCAACACAGAGATCCAGTCGCGCCCGCGCACCGTCTATACCCGGACGCGGGTGCAGAATGATGTGCGCCGCATCCTGGAGCTCTATCGGCGCCGCGGCCGCTTCGCCGCAACCGTCGAGCCCAAGATCATTCAGCTGCCGGAAAACCGCGTCGACCTCGTCTTCGAGATCAACGAGGGACCGTCGACAGGGGTGCGCAGCATCAACTTCGTCGGTAATCGCGTGTTCAGCGACGGCACATTGCGCGGCGCGATCGAGACAAAGGAGAGCCGCTGGTTTCGCTTTCTTTCGACCGCCGACACCTACGATCCCGATCGGCTTACCTATGACCGCGAGCTCCTCCGCAAATTCTATCTGACCGAGGGCTATGCCGATTTCCGCGTGGCCTCGGCAGTCGCGGAGCTGACCCCCGACCGCGACGGGTTTGTGATCACCTTCACGATTGACGAGGGCGAGCGCTACAAATTCGGCAAGGTCGACGTCAACATCGGGCTGAAGGACTTGCCGCGCGAGGCGGTGTTGCCGCTTCTGACCGTGCAATCCGGCGATTGGTACGACGCACAGGAGCTCGAGCACTCGATTTCGGTGCTTACCGACGCGCTCGGCAATCGCGGCTATGCCTTTGTCGAGGTTAAACCAGAGGTGAACCGCAACCGCGAAGAGCACACCGTCGACGTCGTCTTCGATGTGCACGAGGGGCCGCAGGTCTACGTCGAGCGCATCGACATCAGCGGCAACGTACGCACGCTGGACAAGGTGATCCGCCGCGAGTTCCTGCTTGTCGAGGGCGACGCCTTCAACACCAACAAGATGCAGCGCTCGAAGGACCGCGTCAAAAACCTCGGATTCTTCAAGAAGGTCGAGGTCAGCAACAGCCCGGGCTCGGCGCCCGACCGAACCGTGATCAACACCGAGATCGAGGAACAATCGACCGGTGAATTGTCGGTCGGGCTCGGCTTCTCGACAACCGACGGCCCGCTCGCCGATGTCAGCATTCGCGAACGGAACTTCCTCGGCCGCGGCCAAGACGTCCGCATCGGCACGGTCATCTCGTTCCGCTCGCAACAGGTCGATCTGAGCTTTACCGAGCCGTACTTCCTCGACAAAAACATCGCCGCCGGCATCGACATCTTTGAAGTGAAGACGAGCCCGACCTCGAACTTCTTTACCGGCGTGTCGCCCGTCTACCAGCAGTTCTCCTATGGCGGCGCGCTGCGCACCGGATTTCAATTGAGCGAGAACCTGCGCCAGACTTGGAAATACACCGCCCGCTCGGACGACATCACGAACATCCAGAGCGATGCCTCGCTGTTCATTCAGCTGCAGGCGGGAACGCATCTGACCTCGGCGATCGGCCAAGTGTTGCTCTATGACCGGCGCGACAATCGACAGGAACCGACGAGCGGCTACTACGCCTCGATCGGCAACGATTTCGCCGGCGCCGGCTTTGGCGTCCAATACATTCGGAATAAGCTCAGCGCCGGCTATTACTATTCGGTTGCGCCGGAATGGGTGCTCGGCTTGACGGCTGAAGCCGGCGACGTGTTCGGCTGGGGTGGACAGAAGGTTCTGCTGCAGGACCGCTTCTTTGTCGGCGGCGACAATCTGCGCGGGTTTGCGCCGGCCGGCATCGGGCCGCGCGATATCGTCTCGGGCGACGCGCTCGGCGGCAACAAATACTATCTCGGCTCCTTGGCGCTCAGTGTCCCGCTCGGTTTGCCCAAGGAGCTGGGGCTCAGCGGTCGCGTATTTACCGACTTTGGTACGTTGTGGTCGAACGATCAGAAGAACCTTATCCTGACGCCGGCCCAGCTCGCCGCCACGGGAGGCGTTCAGCCGATCCTCGCCGACTCCGCCGCGATCCGCGCGAGCGCCGGCGTGGGGGTCTCCTGGAAATCGCCGGTCGGCCCGATCCGGCTTGATCTCGCCATCCCGATCAAGAAGGAGGCGTTCGACAAGACCCAGCTGTTCCACGTCAGTTTTGGTACGAGGTTCTGATGTTCTTTCGACGCGCGGGGCTTTCCCCGCTGATGTTTTTGCTCGTTGTTGCGGCATCGTGCGGCGGTGCGGGTATCGCGGGAGCGCAGCAGCCGCCGCCCGCGGCCACCGCTCCGGCTACAAATCCGACGCAGCCGCCGTTGACCATCATGGTCGTCGACGTTCAGTCGCTGTTGCAGAACTCGAAATCGGCGAAGATGGTGCGTCAGCAGATTGAGCAGAAGCGCGCCGAATACGCCAAGGAGATCTCGCACCAGGAGGAGACCCTGAAGCAGGAGCGCGACTCGATCCAGCGCCAGCAATCCTCCCTTTCCGCCGAGGCTCTGAACCAGAAGGGCCGCGAGTTCCAGCAGAAGGTCAACGATCTCGACCGCGGCGTGCAAAGCAAGCGGCAGGCATTGGAGCGCTCGAATGCCGAGGCGCTGGAGAAGATCCAAGAGGTGATGTTGAAGATCATCACGGACATCGCTAAGGACCGCAAAGCCAACATGGTGTTCCAGCGCAGCGAGCTCGTGCTGTTCGACCAGAATTACGATGTCACGGACGAAGTACTGCGCCGGCTCGACGAGCAGCTGCCCACCCTGACCGTCAACTTTGTGGCCCCCGCCCCGGTGACGCCTGCGGCGCAACCGGCGGCCGCTACTGCCGATCAGGCGCCGCCCAAAAAGAAAAAGTAATGGCGCCCCGGCCCACCGCGGCATGACCGATCTTCGCTTCTTCAACCGGGCAGGGCCTTATTCGCTCGGCGAGCTGGCGGAGTTGAGCGGTGCCCGATTGGGTGGCGGGGTAGACGGCAAGCAAGTGATCACCGATGTCTCACCGATCGAGACCGCGGGCCCCGAGGACATAACCTTTCTCGATAACCGCAAATATCTCGACGCGTTCGCCGGCTCGCGCGCCGGGGCGGCCTTTGTCGATGAGCGGTTTGCTGAGCGTGCCCCGGCCGGGATGGCGCTCCTCCTTACAAAGGAGCCGTACAAGGCCTTTGCGCGCGCCGCGCAGGCCTTCTATCCGGCAAAGCCGGTTATCCCCGGGATTGCACCGACGGCGATCATCGGCCCGGCCGCGACGGTGCCGGCCGATTGCGAAATCGGTCCTTATGTCGTCATCGAGGCCGGCGCGCGGATCGGGGCACGCTGTCAGATCGGCGCCCATACGGTTATCGGCCAAGCCGTTGAGCTCGGCGATGATTGCCGGGTCGGTCCCCATGTGACGCTGAGCTACTGTGTGATCGGCGCTCGCGTCGTGCTGCATCCCGGTGTCCGCATCGGGCAGCCCGGCTTTGGTTTTGCGCCGGACCGGGAAGGGCCGGTTAAGATCCCCCAGCTCGGGCGGGTTGTCATCGGCGACGATGTCGATATCGGCGCCAACACGACGATCGACCGCGGGTCCGGGCACGATACCGTGATCGGGCCGGGCACAATGATCGATAATCTGGTGCAGATCGGGCACAATGTCGTGCTCGGCCGGGGCTGCATCCTGGCCGGTCAGGTCGGGATCTCCGGCAGCACCAAACTTGGCGATTTTGTCATGGCGGGAGGGCAGGCCGGGTTCGCCGGCCATCTGAATATCGGCACCGCTGCCCGCGTCGCGGCGCAGGCGGGGCTGATGCGTGATGTTGAGCCGGGCAGCACGGTTGCGGGCGCTCCAGCGGTCGCGATAACTTCGTTCTGGCGGCAGGTCGCGGTCCTGCAACGTCTCGCAACAAAGAAGGACGGATGATGATCGATCCGGCCCTGGCTGAGGAACAGGCCGTTCAGATCGATATTCAGCGGATCATGGAGATGATCCCGCACCGCCACCCGTTTCTGATGATCGACAAGATTGTCGACGCGGTAGCCAATGTGCGCGCCACCGGCATCAAGAATGTCTCGATCAACGAGCAGTATTTCCAGGGCCATTTTCCGGTCCGCCCGGTCATGCCGGGTGTCCTGATCATCGAGGCAATGGCGCAGACCGCGGCCGTTCTCGTTGTCCATACGCTCGGGCGGAAGGCGGAAGGCAAGCTCGTCTATTTCATGAGCGTCGACAACGCTCGCTTCCGCCGCCCGGTCTTTCCCGGCGATTGCCTCCACGTGCATGTCACCAAACAGCGCAACCGCGGCAATGTCTGGAAATTCGAGGGCCGCGCCGAGGTGGGCGGCCAATTGATGGCCGAGGCGATCTTCGCCGCCATGATCCTCGACGATTAGGCTGCCGATGCCGCAGATCCACCCCACCGCGATCGTCGCGCCGGGGGCGACATTGGCCGAGGATGTCTCGATAGGTCCTTACTGCGTCGTCGGCGACGAGGTCGTGCTCGGGGCGGGTGTCACCCTCATTGCCCATATCGTCGTCGACGGGCGCACGACGATCGGCGAAAAGACGCGCATCTTTCCCTTCGCCTCCATCGGCCTCGAGCCGCAGGATTTGAAATACCGCGGCGAGAAATCGCGCCTCGTGATCGGCCGTCACAACACGATCCGCGAACACGTAACGATGAACCCCGGCACCGAAGGCGGCGGCATGGTGACCCGTGTTGGCGACCACGGGTTGTTCATGGTGGGCGTCCACGTCGCGCATGACTGCCAAATCGGCGACCATGTCATTATGGCCAACAACGCGACCTTGGCCGGCCATGTCGTCGTCGAGGATTATGCGCTTCTGGGCGGTCTCTCGGCGGTGCACCAATTCGTGCGGATCGGGCAGCATGCGATGATTGGCGGTATGTCCGGTGTCGAGCGCGACGTCATTCCCTATGGCCAGGTGATGGGCGACCGCGCGCGCCTAAGTGGGCTCAACATCATCGGCATGCAGCGCCGCGGCTTCAGTCGTGAGGACATCCAGACGCTGCGCAGCGCTTATCAGTTCCTGTTCTCGGCCGATGGTACTTTCAACGACCGGGTCAACGAAATGGCAGAACGCTTCGGTGGGGTCGCCCCGGTCGACGACATCCTCGCCTTTATCCGAGCCGACTCGACTCGCGCGATCTGTCAGCCAAAAGGCCCGAATGGCGGATAGCGCCGGCCCGCTTGGTATTATCGCCGGCAGCGGCGCGCTGCCCCGCCGTCTCGTCGAAAACTGCCGCGCCGCCGGCCGCCCGGTTTTCGTGCTCGCTCTTCAAGGCGAAGCCGACGAGGCGACCGTCGCGGACGTGCCGCATGCCTGGTGCCGCATCGGAGCCGCGGCAAAGGCGCTCGACCTCCTGCGCGCCAACTCGGTGAAGGATCTCGTGCTGGCCGGCGGCGTGCGCCGTACTTCGTTGTCGGCACTGCTGCCGGATTGGCGCGCCGCCAAGTTCTTCGCCCGGGTCGGCTATCGTGCGCTGGGCGATGACGGTTTGCTGTCGGCGATCGTCAAGGAATTGGAACGCGAGGGATTTCTCGTCGTCGGCGCCGACGACATCCTGGGAGCCGACGATTTGATGCCGCTCGGCCTGCTTGGCCGCCATAGGCCGGACGACGAGGCAAAGGCCGATATCGAGCATGGGATGCGCGTCGCGCACGCGCTCGGGGCGGTCGACATCGGCCAAGCCGTTATCGTGCAACAGGGGCTCGTGCTCGGCGTCGAAGCGGCCGAAGGCACCGACGAATTATTGCGACGCTGCGCCGCGCTGCGCCGCGACGGGCCGGGCGGCGTCCTCGTCAAAATGGCAAAGCCCGGACAGGAGCGCCGCGCCGACCGGCCGACGATCGGGCCAAGGACGGTCGCTCTTGCCGCGGCCTCCGGTTTGCGCGGGATTGCGGCGGAAGCCGGTATGGCGCTTGTCATCGATCGCGCCGAACTGGTCCGCGTCGCCGATCAGGCGGGGTTTTTTCTGATCGGTGTCGCCACGACATGACACCGGCGTCATGACCCCCACACCATGACCTCAGCACTATGATCGGCAGCGGCGAGGGCGCGCCGTTCATCTTCATCGTGGCCGGGGAGCCTTCGGGCGATGCGCTCGGCGGCGCGCTGATCGGGGCGTTGCGCGAGCGAACCGGCGGCCGGCTGCGGGTTGCCGGGATCGGCGGCGAGAGCATGGCCGAGCGGGGTGTCGCGAGCCTCGTGCCGCTCTCGGATCTCGCGGTGGCCGGCATCGCCGAGGTGTTGCCACGTGCTTCGCTGATCCTGCGCCGGGTGCGCGAGACCGTGCAAGCGATCCGGGAATCGCGGCCCGATGCCGTCGTGACAATCGACAGTTCCGGGTTCAGCTGGCGCATCGCGCACCGGCTTCGCCGCCATGGCGAGCGGCTGCCGTTGATTCATTACGTCGCGCCGATGGTGTGGGCGTGGCGCGCCGGTCGGGCGCGCCGCGTGGCGCGCTGGTACGACCACCTGCTGACGCTGCTTCCGTTCGAGCCACCTTATTTCGAGGCCGTCGGGTTGGCCTGCAGTTATGTCGGGCATCCCGTCATCGAGAGCGGCGCCGAGCGGGGCGACGCGGCGCGGTTTCGCGCGACCCACGGCATCGCCGACGACGAACTCGTGCTGACGGTGCTGCCGGGAAGCCGCGGCGGCGAGGTCCGCCGGCTCTTGCCGGTGTTCGGCGCGGCGCTGCACCGCTTGGAAGCGATGATCGGCCCGTTTCGGGTCGCCATCCCGACCGTCGATACGGTGGCCGACGCTGTGGCAGCCGGCATCGCCGCTTGGCCCGGACGCCCGGTCGTGCTGCGCGGCTCCGCCGCCAAATACGATGCTTTCGCGGCGAGCCGTGCCGCGCTGGCCGCCTCAGGTACCGTCGCCCTCGAGCTGGCGCTGGCGCGGCTTCCGATGGTGGTCGCCTATCGCTTGAACCGGCTGACCCAGGCATGGCTCGCGCATGTCGTGCGCGTGCGCCACGTCAACCTGATTAATCTCATCCTCGACCGGCCGCTGGTAGCCGAACATTTGGGCCGCGGATGCACGCCGGAGCGGCTCGCCGGCGCGGTCGCCCAGCTGGTGCGGGATGAGCGGGTTCGCAGCGCCCATATCGAGGGATATGATGAGGCCGTGCGGCGGCTTAGCGCCGCCGGTCCGTCGCCGAGCGGCAACGCCGCCGACCGCATCCTCGCAATTATCGCCGCGCGGCAACGCGGCGGGGCCGAAAGCCCTACGAGTGCAATGAAGGAGTAATCCCCAATGTCGATAACCGATACCGCTACAAGGGCCGCCGGCGCGGTCGAACCCGGCACCTCCCGGTTCCTGCACACGATGCTCCGGGTCAAGGATTTGGACAAATCGCTGCAGTTCTACACCGAGCAGCTCGGCATGAAGCTGCTGCGGAAGCGCGACTACCCAACCGGCAAGTTCACGCTCGCCTTTGTCGGCTATGGCGACGAGACCGACAGCACGGTCATTGAGCTGACCCACAACTGGGATCAGAAGGAGCCCTATTCGCTGGGCAGCGGTTTTGGCCACCTCGCGGTTGGCGTTCCGGATGTCTACAAGGCCTGCGAGCGCCTCGCCGCCGCCGGGGTCAAGATCCCGCGCCCCGCAGGCCCGATGGCGCATGGCGGCTCAGTCATCGCGTTTATCGAGGATCCCGATGGCTACCGGATCGAGCTGATCCAGCGCGCTTGATCTCGCAGGATTGCAGAACCCTCCCCCGCAAATGGGGGAGGGAGGTCCGCCGCCTTATCGGCGACCGGGTGGGGGCTTAATTCAGCGGCGCTTCTCGATCGGCACATAGTGCCGTTCTGTCGGACCGGTGAAGAGCTGGCGCGGCCGCATCAGCTTCGCTTCCGCGTCCTCGTTCATCTCGGTCCACTGCGCGACCCAGCCGACGGTGCGCGCCACCGCGAACAGCACCGTGAACATCGAGGTCGGGAAGCCCATCGCCTTCAGGATGATGCCCGAATAGAAATCCACGTTCGGATAAAGCTTGCGGCTGATGAAATAGTCGTCGTTGAGCGAGATCTTTTCCAGCTCCAGTGCGATTTCGAGGAGCGGCTCGTCCTTGATGCCGAGCTCGTCCAACACTTCGTGACAGCTCTCGCGCAGCACCCGCGCCCGCGGATCGTAGTTCTTGTAGACGCGGTGACCGAAGCCGTACTGGATCTCGTGCTCGTTCTTGTCTTTGACGTGCTGGATGAAGTCCGGGATGTTTTTCTTGTCGCCG
>JBKOVT010000040.1:0-8670 GCA_046724035.1 Pseudomonadota bacterium
ATGGTGCGGGCGGACAAACGAGCTGGCGATGATGCCGGTCACCATCGCGATGATCATCGCAGTCAAGACCGAGGCAATGATCTTGTTCCACTCGAACGATGGCATCGACGCCCTTTCGCCTTGTCGTAGAAGCAGCCGGCAACCTGCGGCAACCGTACGGCGCCGCAGAAAATCGGATTCCGACAGCTAACTCAACCGAATTGTGCGGGCGAATTATGCCGCTTCCGGCGTTCGCACGAAGCAGGCATGTTGACGCGCCCTATGCCCCTGAATTGTTCCGCATGTACCATGTCGGCCGCCCCGAAAAACCCGATCATCCTGATCCCGACCCGGCTCGCCGCGGCGCGGCTGCCGCGAAAGCCGCTCGCCGACATCGCCGGAGCGCCGATGATCCTGCATGTCTGGCGGCACGCGGTCGCGGCTGAGGTCGGGCCCGTGGTCGTCGCCTCGGGCGACCGCGAAATCGCCGATATCGTCGAGCGCGAGGGCGGCCGGACGGTTCTGACGGACCCCGATCTCCCGACCGGCTCCGACCGCATCCATGCCGCAATCACCGCGCTCGACCCGGAAGGGCGGCACGACGCGGTCATCAACGTCCAGGGCGACATGCCGATGCTCGACCCCGCCGCGATCCGCGTCGCGCTCGAAGCCCTGGCCGACCCCGAGATCGACATCGCGACCCTGGCGGCGGAGATTACCGAGCCCGCCGCGCTCGCCGATACCAGCGTCAACAAAGTCGCCGCCGGCTTTGCCAATCCCGCCCGCCCGGCGCGCGCCCTCTATTTCTCGAAGGCCGTCGTGCCGTGGGGCGAGGGGCCGCATTACGAGCATATCGGGCTCTACGCCTATCGCCGCGCCGCGCTGGAGCGCTTTGTGACATTGCCGCGCGGCATCCTCGAACAGCGCGAGCGCCTCGAGCAGTTGCGCGCGCTCGAAGCCGGAATGCGCTTCTCGGTCAGCCTGATCGACAAGGCGCGGCTCGGGGTCCAGGTCGATACCCCGGCCGACCTCGCCCGCGCGAGAGAACTGATGACCGCCGCTCAGCCCTTCTGCGGGTAGCCCGCGGTTGCCAATGCCTCGGCGATTTCGGGAAGGATCGCCGGATCGTCGATCGTCGCCGGCATCGTGTAGTCGTGCCCGTCGGCGATACGCCGGAGCGTGCCGCGTAGGATCTTGCCGGAGCGCGTCTTCGGCAATCGTTCGACGACGAGCGCCGTCCGGAAGCTGGCGACCGGGCCGATCCGCTTGCGCACCAGCGCGACCGCCTCCTCGGCGATCGCCTCTTTCGGCCGGTTGACGCCGGCCTTCAGCACGAGGAGCCCGAGCGGCACCTGCCCCTTCAGCGCATCGGCGACCCCCATGACGGCGCATTCGGCGACATCGGGATGCGCCGCCAGCACCTCCTCCATGCCGCCGGTGGAGAGGCGGTGCCCCGCGACATTGATGATGTCGTCGGTGCGGGTCATGACATGGATGTAGCCGTCCTCGTCGATGAGGCCGGCATCGGCGGTCTGGTAATAGCCGGGATAGGCCGTGAGGTAGGAGTCGACAAACCGCTCATCCTGCTGCCAGAGCGTCGGGAGAGTGCCTGGCGGCAGCGGCAATTTGACCGCGAGCGCGCCGATCTCGCCCGGCTTCATTTCGTTGGCCTGCCCGACCGCCTCGGCCTCCAACACGCGCACATCCCAGCCCGGCACGGCCTTTGTGCAGGAGCCGTATTTGACCGGCAATTTCTCGATGCCGAGGCAATTGGCCCCGATCGGCCATCCCGTTTCGGTCTGCCACCAATGGTCGATGACCGGCACGCGGAGCTTTTCCTCGGCCCATTGCACGGTCGGCGGGTCGGCCCGCTCGCCGGCGAGGAACAGGGTGCGAAACCGCGCGAGATCGTATTTGCCGATCAGCTTTCCGTCCGGGTCCTGCTGGCGGATCGCGCGAAACGCGGTCGGCGCGGTGAACAGCACGCGGACATCGTGCTCGGCGATGACCCGCCAGAACGCGCCGGCGTCCGGGGTCCCGACCGGCTTTCCTTCATACATGATCGAGGTGCAGCCATAGAGGAGTGGCGCGTACACGGTGTAGGAATGCCCGACGGCCCAGCCGATATCGGAAGCGGCCCAATACGCCTCGCCCGGCTCCATGCCGTAGACATGCCGCATCGACCAATGGAGCGCGACGGCATGCCCGCCATTGTCGCGCACGACGCCTTTCGGCACGCCGGTCGTGCCCGAGGTGTAGAGAATGTAGAGCGGGTCGGTCGCGGCGAGCGGCACGCAATCGGCGGGACGCGCTTTCGCGTCCAGCTCCTGCCAATCATGGTCGCGCCCGCCCATCATCGCGCCCTGGCACATTGGCCGCTGCAGGATGACGCAGGCCTTCGGCTTCGATCGGGCTTCCTCGATCGCGGCGTCGAGCAGCGGTTTGTACGGGACGATCCGGTTGATCTCGACCCCGCACGAGGCCGACACGATCGCGACCGGCTTTGCATCGTCGATGCGGGTCGCCAGCTCGTGCGAGGCAAACCCGCCGAACGCGACCGAATGAATGGCTCCGATACGGGCGCAGGCGAGCATCGCGATCGCCGCCTCGGGCACCATCGGCATGTAGATCAAGACGCGGTCGCCGGCCTTGACGCCAAGCCCAGCCAGGACGCCGGCGAAGCGCGCGGTGCGGTCGCGCAGGTCGCGATAGGTGAAGCGCACGATCTGGTCGGTGACCGGGCTGTCCCAAACCAGGGCGAGCCGCTCGCCGTGGCCGGCGGCGACATGCCGGTCGAGCGCATTCCAGCAGGTGTTGAGGCGCCCACCCGCGAACCAGCGGTAAAACGGCGGCCGCGAAGCGTCGAGCACGCGGTCCCAGCGCTTCTCCCAATCGATCGCCTCGGCCGCCTCGGCCCAGAATTCTTCCGGCTTCTCGAGCGACCGGCGGTAGGTTTCGAGATAGCTCGTCATCGGCCTCATCCCTCCGGCACCCTCCGGCCGTCCGCGGATTCTCCGCTTGCCGGCGCGGTTTGCCAAGTGGCCTGGAGATGGGAGAATTTTTGCCGAAAAAGGTAGAAAGATGAGCCTGAACATCAAGAACGAAGAGGCCCACCGGCTCGCCCGCGAGTTGGCAGCGCTGACCGGCGAGAGCATGACGGTCGCTGTCACCGAGGCGCTTCGCGAGCGGATCGAGCGCGTCCAAGCCTATCGCGATTACGGCCGGGGCAGCGGGCATCCGGCGCGGCTCAATTTCGGCGATTGCTTTGCCTATGCCCTGGCGCGCGCGACCGGCGGGCCCTTGCTGTTCAAGGCCGAGGATTTCCGCCACACCGATATCGCGCCGGCGCTCGCCTAACCCGCTTCGGCTTGCGACGCGCTTACCCGCGCCGTGGGGTTTCCGGCGCAAAACGGAATCTTTGCCCGGCCAGGCGCAGCCTTTAAGCTGCGCCGAGAGCGATGCCCATCATCCCCTCCTCGATCGACCGGCGTTCCGAAGCGTTCCGCGCCAACGCCGAGGCGATGCGCGCGGTCGTCGCCGATCTGCGCGAGAAATCCGCGGCGATCGCGTTGGGCGGCGACGAGCCGTCGCGGCAGCGGCATTTGTCGCGCGGCAAATTGCTGGCGCGCGACCGCATCCGTTTCCTGCTCGATCCGGGTTCGCCCTTTCTCGAACTCTCCACCTTCGCGGCTTACGAGATGTATGACGGCGCGGTGCCGGCCGCCGGCATCGTGACCGGCATCGGCCGCATCGCCGGGCGCGAATGCGTCGTCGTCGCGAACGATGCGACGGTCAAGGGCGGCACCTATTTCCCGATGACCGTCAAGAAGCATCTGCGCGCCCAAGAGATCGCGCGCGACAACCGCCTGCCCTGTCTCTATCTCGTCGATAGCGGCGGCGCGTTTCTGCCGGCGCAGGACGAGGTGTTTCCCGACCGCGAGCATTTCGGACGCATCTTCTACAACCAGGCCAATCTCTCTTCGCTCGGCGTGCCGCAGATCGCGATCGTTATGGGCTCGTGCACGGCGGGCGGGGCCTATGTGCCGGCGATGTCGGACGAGTCGATCATCGTCAAAGGCCAGGGCACGATCTTCCTCGGCGGCCCGCCGCTCGTGAAGGCCGCGACCGGCGAGATCGTCACCGCCGAGGAATTGGGCGGCGCCGATGTGCATAGCCGCGTCTCCGGTGTCACCGATCATTACGCGCTCGGCGACCGGCATGCGCTCGGCATCGCGCGCCGCATCGTCGGTAATCTCAATTCGGTGAAGCATGTGCCGCTGGCATTCGCCGAACCGCGGGAGCCGCTTTATCCGGCCGAGGACATTTACGGCATCATCCCCCGGGATGTGCGGCGCCCTTACGAGGTGCGTGACATCATCGCGCGGATCGTCGACGGCAGCGAACTCGACGAGTTCAAGCAGCTTTACGGCGCGACATTGGTGTGCGGCTTTGCGCGGATCTGCGGCTATCCCGTCGGCATCCTTGCGAATAACGGCATCTTGTTTTCCGAGAGCGCGCTAAAGGGTGCGCATTTCATCGAATTATGCGTGCAGCGCGGCATTCCGCTCCTCTTTCTGCAGAACATCACCGGCTTTATGGTCGGCAAGAAATACGAGAACCAGGGGATCGCGAAGGACGGCGCCAAGATGGTGACCGCGGTCGCGACGGCGAGCGTGCCGAAATTCACCGTCATCATCGGCGGCAGCTTCGGCGCGGGGAATTACGGCATGTGCGGCCGCGCCTATTCACCGCGGTTTTTGTGGATGTGGCCGAATGCGCGCATTTCGGTGATGGGCGGCGAGCAGGCTGCGTCGGTCTTGGCGACGGTGCGGCGCGACGGCATGAGCGCGCGCGGCCCGGAGTGGAGCGCCGCGGCCGAGGAGGAGTTCAAGGCGCCGATCCGCGAGCAATACGAGACGCAGGGCCATCCCTATTACGCCAGCGCGCGCCTCTGGGACGACGGCATCATCGACCCCGCCGAAACACGGCATGTGCTGGCACTTGGTCTTTCCGCCGCGCTCAACGCGCCGATCGAGCGCTGGCATGACGGCGCCCGCTTCGGCGTCTTCCGGATGTGACCGCGCGGTGTTTTCCAAAATCCTGATTGCCAATCGCGGCGAGATCGCCTGCCGGGTGATCCGCACCGCGCGCTGGACGGGGATCGCGACCGTCGCGGTTTATTCCGATGCTGATGCAAACGCATTGCATGTCGCGATGGCGGATGATGCGCGTCGTATCGGCCCGCCGTCGGCCCGCGAGAGTTATCTGAATATCGCCGCGATCATCGAGGCGGCGCGGCAGAGCGGCGCCGAGGCGATCCATCCCGGCTACGGCTTTCTGTCGGAGAACGCCGATTTTGCCGAGGCCTGCGCCAAGGCGGGCATCGTCTTTATCGGCCCGCCCGCCGCGGCGATCCGCGCGATGGGCTCGAAAGCGGCGGCGAAGGCGCTGATGGAGGCGCATGGCGTGCCGGTCGTGCCCGGCTATCACGGCGAGGCGCAGGATGCCGCATCGCTCGCCGCGGAAGCCGAGCGCATCGGCTATCCCGTGCTGATCAAGGCCTCGGCCGGTGGCGGCGGGCGCGGCATGCGCATTGTGACGCGCGCCGACGAATTCGCGCGCGCGCTGGTTGGCGCGAAGCGCGAGGCGGCGGGCGCCTTCGGTGACGACCGCATCCTCCTCGAACGCTACCTCGAGCGGCCGCGCCATATCGAGGTGCAGGTGTTTGGCGACGCGCACGGCAACATCGTGCATCTTTGGGAGCGCGACTGCTCGATCCAGCGCCGCCATCAAAAGATCGTCGAGGAGGCGCCCGCGCCCGGGCTCGGCAAGAAAGAGCGCAACATGCTCGGCGAGATGGCGGTCGCCGCGGCGCGCGCGGTCGGCTATGTCGGCGCCGGCACGGTCGAGTTCATCGCCGAGTTCACCGCCGGGCATGACGCGAAGCATCTCTATTTCATGGAGATGAACACGCGACTGCAGGTCGAGCATCCGGTGACGGAAGCGATCACCGGGCTCGATCTCGTCGAATGGCAGCTCCGTGTGGCGGCCGGCGAGAGCTTGCCCTTGCGGCAGGACGCGATCGCGCTCAAGGGCCATGCGATCGAGGTGCGGCTTTATGCCGAGAACCCCGAGCGCGGTTTTCTGCCGGCGACCGGCACATTGCACGGGCTGCATTTCCCGGAGGCCGATCTGGCGCGCGTCGATACCGGCGTGCGCGAAGGCGATGCCGTGACGCCGTTCTACGACGCGATGATCGCCAAGATCGTCGCCTGGGGCGAGGACCGTGCCATCGCGCGCGCCCGGCTGCAGCGCGCGCTCGCCGACACCGCGATCCTCGGCGTCACGACCAACCTCGCCTTTTTGCACCGCGTGATCGCAGCGCCCGATTTTGCGGCCGCTAAGGTCGACACCGGGTTTATCGAGCGGCACCAGGACGCGCTGTTGCCGTCGGGGCGAGCGGTGCCCGATATCGCGCTCGCGGCGGCGGCCTTATGGCAATTGACGCAGCCGCCCCCGCATTCGGGTGCCGAACGCTTCAGCCCGTGGGCGCGCCGCGATGGCTGGCGCCTCAATCTCATGCCGGCGCCGCTTTCGCTGCATTTCCGGCGCGGCGCAGAGGATATGACGATCGACGCGGTCGCGGAGCGCGGCGGCTGGCATCTGCGGCTGGGCGATCGCGATTGCCGCGCCACGGCTGAGCGCCTTCCGGATGGCCGATTGTCGGTCACGCTCGACGGCGTCCGAACGACCCCGCGCGTCTTGCAGCACGATGCGGCGCTGGCGGTGTTCCTCGATGGCGAGAGCTGGCATTTCACGATGGTCGATCCGCTCGCGCCGCCGGTCGATGCCGATGCGGGCAGCGGCCGGCTGACCGCGCCGATGCCGGGCCGCGTCATCCAGCTGCTGGTGGCGCCGGGTGAGGCGGTGCGCCGGGGCCAGGCGATGATGGTCATCGAGGCGATGAAGATGGAGCACACGATCGCCGCGCCGCGCGACGGCATCGTCCAGGCGGTGCATTACGCCGCCGGCGATCCGGTCGAGGAGGGCGCCGAGTTGATCGAGCTCGCCGAGGAGAAGCCGGGCTGATGCCCGACCGCGCAAACGGCACGGTGGCCCATCATGATGGCCCGCTGCATCTGCTGAAGATGGCGGTCGGCGTCGGCGACATCGACGAATTGCGCCGGTTTCGCGCGGCGCGCCTCAAGGAGCGCGGCGCCAGCTGGGTCTATACCCGCAACCATCCGCGCCGCGGCGAGGAGGTGCTCGCCGGCGGTTCGATTTACTGGGTCATCCGCGGCCAGATCCGCGTGCGCCAGCGCGTCACCGGCTTTCGCAGCGAGCGCGACGAGAATGGCCGCGCCTATTGTCTTATCGAGGTCGACCACGAGCTGGTGCCAACCATTTTGCGGCCTTGGCGGCCGTTCCAGGGCTGGCGCTATCTAACACCGGCCGATGCGCCGCCCGATGCCTCCGTCGGACCCGGCGGCATCGCGGCGATGCCGGAGCGGATGCTCGCTGAATTGCGCGCGCTCGGCCTCATCTGAACAGCAGAGAAACCGGCAGATTTCCGGGCTATTTCGCCCGAGATTAATTTTTGTTTATCCCGCCCTGGACAGGGCATCGGGGCGGCACTATCTTAACCCTTCGCCGCGAGCCCCTGGGCTTGTGACGAGTGGCGAAAACCCGGCCTGAAAAGGACGTTGACGCTGCGGGGAACAGGGCCTATAAGCCCGCTCCCTTGCGCGGCGGCCCCTCTGGTCGAGCCTCGTCAGGTCTCGCTGATTGACATTGTTGGATAGAGGAAGGGATGCGCGGGCGGCGGCGTTGGGTCGTCGAACGCTTGCGCATCAGACCGATGATGTTTGGCTTCGGCCAAGCAACATCGGGCGTAGCGTTTGAAGGCCCTTGTCGGATCCGTTCCGAGCTTGCTCGGGATGGTTTCTGGATTGAACATGAGAGTTTGATCCTGGCTCAGAACGAACGCTGGCGGCATGCCTAACACATGCAAGTCGAACGCAAGGCTTCGGCCTTGAGTGGCGCACGGGTGAGTAGCGCGTGGGAACCTGCCCTGGAGTGGGGGATAACCGAGGGAAACTTCGGCTAATACCGCATGCGCCCGGGAAACCGGGGAAAGATTTATCGCTCTAGGAGGGGCCCGCGTCGGATTAGCTAGTTGGTGGGGTAACGGCCTACCAAGGCGATGATCCGTAGCTGGTCTGAGAGGATGATCAGCCACACTGGGACTGAGACACGGCCCAGACTCCTACGGGAGGCAGCAGTGGGGAATATTGGACAATGGGCGAAAGCCTGATCCAGCAATGCCGCGTGAGTGAGGAAGGCCTTAGGGTTGTAAAGCTCTTTCGGCGGGGACGATGATGACGGTACCCGCAGAAGAAGCCCCGGCTAACTTCGTGCCAGCAGCCGCGGTAATACGAAGGGGGCGAGCGTTGTTCGGATTTACTGGGCGTAAAGGGCGCGCAGGCGGTTCTGTTTGTCGAGTGTGAAAGCCCCGGGCTCAACCTGGGAACTGCGCTCGAAACGGCGGAACTAGAGTTCGGGAGAGGAGAGTGGAATTCCCAGTGTAGAGGTGAAATTCGTAGATATTGGGAAGAACACCGGTGGCGAAGGCGGCTCTCTGGACCGATACTGACGCTGAGGCGCGAAAGCGTGGGGAGCAAACAGGATTAG
>JBKOVT010000191.1:0-10852 GCA_046724035.1 Pseudomonadota bacterium
GCTTTCGCCGCCGAGCCGCACCCGCGCCGATCCCGCCGCGATGCCGAGCACCTCATGCGCCGTGCTGTGATAGTGGTGGTGCCCGTAGATGCCGTTCCGCCAGGCACCGGGCCAGCCGTTCCGGTCGAACATGCGCTCGCACGCGCTGGCGCGGTCGCCCTCGTCCTGCAGCGCGCCGCGATAGAGGACGAGCGGCAGCGCATTGTTCGGCACAGTGCCGTCATCGGCCAAATGGTAGGTCTCGACCTTCAGCCCGTCTGTCGCCTCGCCCATCCGCGTCCTCCCGCTCCAGCCGCTTGCGACAACACTTAATGCCGGGCATCACCCGTCGCTACCCATCCCACGGCGGCTTGCGCGGACCTCTCGGCCAACCGATGTTTCCGGTCATGGCGCAAGCAAAGGCCCGCACCGCAACCCTCGCCCGGAAGCCGGAGAAGAAACCCCCGGTAACGCCGGGGACGGCTGAGGGGTACGGCGCGCGACATCAACCGCTCCGGCCGGATCGGCTGACCGAGCGCATCCTCTACCGCGATGGGCTGATGCTGGTCATCGACAAGCCGGCCGGCATCGCGGTGCATCCAGGGCCGGGCGGCGGACCTCACCTCGAGCATTGGTTTCCGCTGCTGCGCTTTGGCCTGCCGCACCCGCCCGCCCTCGCCCACCGCCTCGACCGCGACACCTCGGGCTGTCTCGTGCTCGGCCGGCATCCGAAGGCGCTGCGCCGGCTCGGGCGGCTCTTCGCCGAGGGCAAGGTGGAGAAGACTTACTGGGCGGTGGTCGTCGGCATCCCCGCCCCGCCGCAGGGCCGCATCGAAACGGGGCTGCGCAAGGAGACCCGCGGCACCGGCTGGCACATGGTGGTCGACCCGGAGGGCCAGCATGCCGTGACCGAGTACCGCGTCCTCGGCATGCATGACGGCCGCGCCTGGCTCGAACTGAGGCCGCACACCGGCCGCACGCACCAAATCCGCGTCCATTGTGCTGTCCTGGGCTGCCCAATCGTGGGCGACCCGGCGTATGGCGGCCCGGGGGAGGTGCCATTGCAACTCCACGCCCGCGCGATCGCACTACCGCTCTATCCGGCGAAACCGCCGGTCGCGGTCACCGCGCCGGTGCCGCAACACATGCTCGCCGCGCTTCGCCGACTCGGGTATAGCGACGCCGATCGTGAGCACGCCGCCGGCAGGATCGTGTGATGACCTCAGCCGGGATCGAACTGCGCCGGCTTGCCTCGGCCGATGCGTCGCTCTTCCGCGAAATTCGCCTTGAAGGGCTGGCGCGCGACCCCGATGCGTTCAGCAGCACTTTTGAGCTCGAAACCGCGCAGCCGCTTTCGTTTTTCGAGCAACGGCTCGGCAACTCGGCCGTGTTCGGCGCATTCCGAGGTCCGGAGCTCCTCGCAGTCGCCGGGTTTCGCATTCAGCTCGGCCCGAAGCACGCCCATAAGGGATTGTTGTGGGGCATGTATGTCCGGCCCGAGGCGCGCCAGACCGGCATCGGGCGCAAGCTGGTTCAAGCTGTGATTGCGCACGCGCGCGGCCAAGTGGAGCTGCTTCAGCTCACGGTCATAAGCGACAATCAGCCGGCCCGCCGGCTCTACGCCAGCCTCGGCTTCGAGGAATACGGCATCGAGCCGCGTGCCGCGAAATACCGCGGCAGGTATCATGACGATGTGCTGATGGCGAAAATGCTCGTGCTAGACTCGGGCGCCGATACAGACGCACAGGGCGGAGGGGCCTCGCCGTGATCCCGCGCTACAGCCGGCCGCAGATGGCGGCGATCTGGGAGCCGGAGAATTATTTCCGCATCCAGCTCGAAATCGAGGCACTCGCCTGCGAGGCCCAGGAGAAGCTCGGCGTGATCCCGGCGGGCACCGCGAAGGCGGTACGCGAGCGCGGCAAGTTCGACATCGAGCGGATCCGGGAGATCGAGCACGAGGTGCATCACGAGACGATCGCCTTTCTGACCAACCTCGCCGAGCATGTCGGCCCCGAGGCGCGCTTTGTGCATCAGGGCATGACATCAAGCGATGTGCTCGACACATGCCTTGCCGTGCAGCTGACGCAAGCCGCCGACATCCTGCTCGCCGATTTGGACTTGGTGCTCGCCGCGCTCAAGCGGCGCGCGCTGGAGCACAAATACACGCCGATGGTGGCGCGCAGCCACGGCGTCCACGCCGAGCCGACGACCTTTGGCTTGAAGCTGGGCGGCCATTACGCCGAATTCGCCCGCAATCGCGAGCGGCTTGTCGCGGCGCGCAAGGAAATCGCGACGTGCCAGATCTCGGGCGCGGTCGGCACCTTTGCCAATATCGACCCCCAGGTCGAAGCCCATGTCGCAAAAAAGCTCGGACTGACGCCCGAGCCGGTCTCGACGCAGATCATTCCCCGCGACCGCCACGCCGCCTTTTTCATGGCGCTGGCCTTGATCGCCGCCGCGGTCGAGCGCTTCGCCACCGAGCTGCGTCATTTGCAACGCACCGAGCTTCGCGAAGCCTCGGAATTTTTCGCCGAGGGCCAGAAGGGCTCGTCCGCGATGCCGCACAAGCGCAACCCGGTCTTGTCCGAAAACCTGACCGGCCTGTCGCGCGTCATCCGTTCGGCGGTCATTCCCGCCTTGGAAAATGTCGTGACCTGGCATGAGCGCGACATCTCGCATTCCTCGGTCGAGCGGTTTATCGCTCCGGATGCGACCGTGACCTTGGATTTTGCGCTCCATCGCCTGGCCGTAATCATCGACCGGATGATCGTCGATCCCGAGCGCATGAAAGCCAATCTCGACGCGCTCGGTGGGCTCGTCGACTCGCAGCGCTTCCTCTTGGCATTGACCCAGGCCGGCATGAGTCGCGAGGATGCTTACCGCCTCGTGCAGAAGCATGCGATGGCCGCTTGGTATGATCAGGGACGGGGCGACGTCCGCTTCGCCGATCTGCTCAAAGCCGATCCCGAGATCGGCCGCTACCTGAGCCCCGAACAGATCGACGCTTCCTTCGACACCGCCTATCATCTGAAGCATGTCGACACGATCTTCCGCCGCGTTTTCGGCGACTGACCGCCTGACGGAGACAGAATATGCAAAGCTCGCTGCGCAGCTTTAGCGGCCCCCGGATCAAATACACGCCGGAGGATTCACCTTATGAAGCGATCACCGTCGACAAGCTGACGCCGATCATCGGCGCCGAGATCGGCGCCGTCGATCTGCGCGAGACCAGCAACCGCCAGATGGACGAGATCCATCGCGCGCTCGCCGAGAACCTGGTCATCTTCTTTCGTGACCAGCATCTCTCGCCGGAGCAGCATCTCGATTTCGGCCGGAAATTCGGCGATCTGCACATCCACCCCGCCGCGCCCTCGGAGCCGGGTCATCCCGAGCTGATGATCATTCACGCCGACAAGGATTCGTTCCGCGCCAATGGCGAGGGTTGGCACTCCGACGTGTCGTGCGACTCCGAGCCGCCGATGGGCTCTATTCTCTACATCAGGAAATGCCCGCCGCGCGGCGGCGACACGCTGTTCGCCAACATGTATGCCGCTTACGAGGCGCTCAGCGACCGCATGAAGCAATACCTCGAAGGCCTGACTGCGCGGCATGACGGCGAGCACTATCGCGGCCAGTATAAGAATTTCGGCATCAAGGATAAGGAGAGCTATCCCTCCGCCGACCACCCGGTCGTGCGCACCCATCCGGTGACCGGCCGGAAGGCGCTCTACGTCAACAAGGGCTTTACGCGCTACATCAACGGCCTGCCGCGCGACGAGAGCGACGGCATCCTGCGCTATCTGTACGAGCACATGGCGAACCCGCTCTTCCAGTGCCGTTTTCGCTGGCGCGAGAACTCGATCGCGTTCTGGGACAATCGCTGCGTCCAGCACCACGCGATGTGGGATTACTGGCCGCACACTCGCTCGGGCAACCGCGTCACCGTCAAGGGCACCAAGCCGGTCTAGGCCGCCGGCCCGGGGCTACTCCTGCATGATCTGCTGCTTAGCTTGCTCGCCGAGGTGGTCGAGCTCAAACTTCACTTGCGCGGGCGTGCAGTTCTGGCCCTTGCCGTTGAGATCGGCGCAGACCTTGTCGACGACATGCGGGTCGCCGCCGTCGAACTCGGCGTCGACCACTTCTTTGGCATAATTGCTCGCGGCCTCGCCCGTGAGACCCATGCGGCCGGCCGCCCACAGCCCGAGCAATCGGTTGCGCCGCGCCTTGACCTTGAACTGCAATTCCTGATCGTGCTTGTAGCGCGACTCGAATTCCTTTTCACGTTCGTCGAAGGTGGTCATGCTTGCTCCGGTCCCCATGTCTTTTGGCGCGATGCGCGTGCCTGACTATATCGCCTGACATATCGTGGGCCGATAGCCGGCCGGAAAGTCCCCCCTTTCGAGCGACGCCGACAACCGCATGTGCACTCTCGTTATCCTGCGCCGGCCCGAGCACGAATGGCCGGTCATCATCGGCGCCAATCGCGACGAGATGATCGACCGCCCGGCAAAGCCGCCGGCTCGGCACTGGCCGGACCGCGCCGAGGTTGTTGCCGGTCTCGATCTCTTCGCGGGCGGCTCGTGGCTCGGGATCAACGATTGGGGTGTCGCGGCCGCGATTCTGAACCGGCACGGCTCGCTCGGTCCGGCGACCGGGTTGCGCTCGCGCGGCGAGCTTGTGCTCGAAGCGCTCGATCATGCCGATGCGGCGCGCGCCGCCGAGGCGTTGTCGCATCTTAATGCCGCCGCGTATCGCAGCTTCAATCTGATCGTCGCCGACAATCGCGACGGCTTTTGGCTGCGTCATGCCGAGACCGGTCACATCGAAGTGCGGCCGCTGAAAGACGGCTTGTCGATCATCGCCGCCGGCGAGATCGATGACCTGCGCACGCGTCGACTCGAATTGGCATTGCCGGCGTTCCGCGCCTGGCCGGCGCCCGATCCCGATAAGGGCGATTGGGATGGTTGGCAGAATTTGCTGGGCAGCACGCGCGCGCCGGCGGGCGAGCCGGCGAATGCCGCGATGCGCTTTCGCACCGACGGCTACGGCACGGTGTCGAGCGCGCTGATTGCGCTTCCCGCGATCGCGACATCCGAACGACGACCCATCTTTCGCCATGCCGAATGGCTGCCGCACGAGACTCCGTGGCAACAAGTCACTCCAAAACCATAAGTTGAACAGACAGGGCTGCTTTGCCCGTTAATCGTGCCTTCCCCCACCCGCGGGAAGATTGTTCCATCCCCTCCGGCTTGCTACATAAAAGGGGTCGGTCCCCGGCAAGCCGGTTGAATGAGGGGATGATGTCGCGTCGTCGGCAGATCTACGAAGGCAAGGCCAAGGTGCTGTTCGAGGGCCCCGAACCCGGCACTTTGGTTCAGTATTTCAAGGATGACGCCTCCGCCTTCAACAACCAGAAGCGGGGCACGATCACCGGCAAGGGGGTGCTCAACAACCGGATCAGCGAATACCTGATGAGCCGGCTGGCCGAAATCGGCATCCCGACCCATTTCGTGCGCCGCCTCAACATGCGCGAGCAACTTGTGCGCGAGGTCGAGATCATCCCGATCGGGGTCGTCGTGCGCAATATCGCGGCGGGCTCCCTGTCCGAGCGGCTTGGGATCGCCGAGGGGACGGCGCTGCCGCGCTCGATTATCGAGTATTATTTGAAGAAGGACGAGCTGGGCGATCCGCTGGTGTCCGAGGAGCACATCACCGCCTTCGGATGGGCCAGCACCCACGATCTCGACGAGATCGTGCAGATCGCGCTCCGGGTCAACGACTTCCTGACCGGCCTTTTTCTCGGGATCAGCATCCGCCTGATCGATTTCAAGCTGGAGTTCGGCCGCCTCTATACCGATGACGAGGTCCGTATCGTTATCGCCGACGAGATCAGCCCCGACAATTGCCGGCTCTGGGACGCGCGCACCAACGAGAAGATGGACAAGGACCGTTTCCGCCAGGATCTGGGCCATGTCGAGGAGGGTTACCGTGAGGTGGCGCGCCGCCTCGGCATCCTGCCCGAAGGCGGGCCGGTCGATTTCAAGGCGCCACGGCTGGTGCAGTAGCGGCGCGGCCCGGCTCAGCCATGAAAGCGCGCGTTCATATCAGCCTCAAGCCGGGCGTCCTCGACCCGCAGGGCAAGGCGATCGGCAACGCGCTGAAAGGGCTCGGCTTTTCCGATGTCGGCGAGGTCCGGCAGGGCAAGCTGATCGAGCTGGAGGTCGCGCAGACCGATCCGGCCGCCGCCCGCGCCCGGGTCGAGGAGATGTGCAAGCAGCTCCTCGCCAACCCGGTCATCGAGAATTACGCGATCGAAATCGGGTGAACGGCTTCACTCTAGCGGTTGACCGCGCAACAACGAGGTCCCGGCGGAGGCCGGGACCCATTCTTCGGCCCGCTTCCAAGTCTCAGGGGATGCACCGGCGGTTAAACCTCGCCTCGCCCTCGGAATCCTGCGGCGGGATGGGTCCCGGCCTTCGCCGGGACCTAGTGCGGGAGACCTCGGGACTTGTTGCTCTGCTGTGCGCGATCTTTTTGGCGCTTTCTCCGGCCCTGGCCGCGGAGCCGCCGCGCTGCGTCCGCGGTGACCTTGTGCTGTGGGGCGACGGCCGGCATGACGACACGGTGGCGCTCAACGCCTGGCTGCGTGGCGAGGATCTCGCCTGGGCCGAAACCGGCGAGCCGGTCGGCGAGGCGATCGCCGGCCATGTTTTCCGCCTCTCCTCCGCAATTTATGTCCTGGGCGGCACCGGACGGCGGCTCGACTCGTTTCGTCTGATCTGGCCGGAGCGCGGCGAGACCGTAAGCGGCAGCAGTGTCCTCGCCGGCGAGGATCCCGATCAGCCGCCTGTCCTCAGCGGCGTCGAGATTGCCGGCGGGGATGCCGGCGAAGGGGTGCCGATCGAAACCCCGGAGATCGCTCCGAGGGACCGACGCGACCCCGCTCGTTGCGCCGTGTCGTGACGCCATCCAAGCCGGATCCGACCCAAATACCCGAATTAACTCTCAAATTGTCGGGATTAACCTTAATTGTTTTTGAATGTCTCGGCGGCTTCGTGGCCATATCGCCCTCGAACAAAGCGAGGGGATTCGCGATGCCGGGCATGATCATGTTGCGCGGGACGCTGTCGGCGATCGGCACGGTCTTCGGCGGTCTCGGCGTCTTCTTCCTCTATTGCAGCTTTTACCGGGCGGAATATGCCGTCTATGCGCTGATGTTTCTCGGCAGCGCCACGGCGATCGCCTGGTCCTCGCCGACGACGAAATAACCAGCCTCCGCCGCGCGCGAACGCGGCAAATCGGCCCGCTTGAAGCCGTTGGCGGCGTGGCGTATGTGAGGCGCATTCCGCGCCTCTCGAAAAGCCGCGCCGATGAAAGCCGCCATCGTCATTTTTCCCGGCTCGAACCGCGAGCACGACGTCGCGATGGCGTTGCAGCGCGCCACCGGCCATGAGCCGGTGCGCGTCTGGCACCGCGACGGCAGCCTGCCCGACGCCGATCTGATCGTGCTGCCCGGCGGCTTTGCCTATGGCGATTACCTGCGCTGTGGGGCGATGGCGGCGCACTCGCCGATCATGCGCGATGTGCGCGCCCGGGCCGAGCGCGGCACGCCGGTGCTCGGCATCTGCAACGGGTTTCAGGTATTGACCGAGGCCGGGATGCTGCCGGGCGCGCTATTGCCGAACCGCTCGCTTAGCTTCACCTGCAAGGACGTGCATCTGCGCGTCGAGAACAACCAGACGATCTTCACCTGCGGCTATGCGGCCGGCCAGACGATCCGCGTGCCGGTCGCGCATCACGATGGCGGCTATACGGCCGATCCCGACACGCTCGACCGGCTCGAAGAGCGCGGTCTCGTCGCCTTCCGCTATTGCGGCCCGTCGGGGCAGCTCAGCGACGACGACAATTTCA
Organism: Pseudomonadota bacterium; assembly: GCA_046724035.1. Classification (GTDB taxonomy): domain Bacteria; phylum Pseudomonadota; class Alphaproteobacteria; order ATCC43930; family CGMCC-115725; genus DATARH01. Next base: position 7,891 of record JBKOVT010000191.1, read on the forward strand.
ACGGCTCGGCCCGCGCGATCGCCGGCGTCTTCAACGAGACCCGCACCGTCCTGGGGCTGATGCCGCACCCCGAGAACGCGACCGACCCGCTCCTCGGCGGCATCGACGGGCAGGCCTTCTTTACCGGCCTGATCGGCGCCCTGCAGTGATACATAAATCCGGACCGCCGGCCTCCGGCCGGCATTGCCGGCGGGACGCCGGCGCTCCTCTTCCACGATGACATTCGAAAACCGCAGTAACGTCACGCCGGAACTGGCGGCCGAGCATGGGCTGAGCCGCGAGGAATTCGACCGCGCCGTCGCAATCCTCGGCCGCATCCCGAACCTGACCGAGCTCGGCATCTTTTCGGCCATGTGGAGCGAGCACTGCTCCTACAAATCCTCGAAGGTATGGCTGAAGACATTGCCGACCACCGGCCCACGAATCATCTGCGGCCCCGGCGAGAATGCCGGTGTTGTCGATATCGGCGATGGCGACGCGGTCATCTTCAAGATCGAGAGCCACAACCACCCCTCCTTTATCGAGCCCTATCAGGGCGCGGCAACTGGGGTCGGCGGCATATTGCGCGACGTTTTCACGATGGGCGCCCGCCCCGTCGCGATGCTGAACTCGCTGCGCTTTGGCAGCCCGGAGCATCCGAAGACGCGGCACCTTGTGGCCGGCGTCGTCGCCGGCATCGGCGGCTATGGCAATTGCGTCGGCGTGCCGACGGTCGGCGGCGAGTGCCAGTTCCACCCGGGCTATAACGGCAACATCCTGGTCAACGCGATGTGCGTCGGGATCGCGCGCGCCGATCGCATCTTCTATTCGGCGGCGGCCGGACCGGGAAATCTCGTCATCTATGTCGGCGCCAAAACCGGCCGCGATGGCATCCACGGCGCGACGATGGCCTCGGCCGAGTTCGGCGCGGACGCCGGCGAGATGCGGCCGACCGTGCAGGTCGGCGATCCCTTCACCGAGAAATTGCTGATCGAGGCCTGCCTCGAGTTGATGGAAACCGACGCGATCGTCGCGATCCAGGACATGGGCGCGGCGGGGCTGACCTCCTCCTCGGTCGAGATGGCCGGTAAGGGTGGGCTCGGCATCGAATTGGATCTGGACCGCGTGCCGGTGCGCGAAGACGGGATGACCCCGTACGAGATCATGCTCAGCGAGAGCCAGGAACGCATGCTGATGATCCTCGCGCCCGGCAGCGAGGAGGTAGCGCGCCGTGTCTTCGATAAATGGGAATTGGATTTCGCGGTGATCGGCCGCGTCACCGAAACCGGCCGGCTCGTGTTGCGCATGCATGGCGAAGCCGCCGCCGAGATCCCGGTCGGCCCCTTGGTAACCGAGGCCCCGCTTTATCAGCGCCCTTATACGCGGCGAGACACGCCGCCGGACATCGATCCGGCGATCCTCCCCGACCGCGACCCGCTCGATTGCTTGCGCCGCCTCGTCGCCTCGCCCGATCTCGCCTCGAAGCGCTGGATCTGGGAGCAGTACGACCATCTCGTGCAAGGCAACACGGTGAAGCGCCCCGGTGGCGACGCGGCGGTGATCCGCATTTCCGACACCGGCAAGGCGCTGGCGCTGAAAACCGACGCGACGCCGCGCTATTGCCGCGCCGATCCCGAGCGCGGCGGCATGCAGGCCGTCGCCGAGAGCTGGCGCAACCTGAGCGCCGTCGGCGCGCTTCCCTTGGCGCTGACCGACAATATGAATTTCGGCAACCCCGAGAAGCCCGACATCATGGGCGAGTTTGTCGGCGTCATCGAAGGCATGCGCGCCGCTTGCGAAGCGCTCGACTACCCCGTCGTGTCCGGCAACGTGTCGCTCTACAACGAGACGAGCGGCAGCGCGATCCTACCGACGCCGGTTATCGGCGGCGTCGGGCTCATTGCCGATGCCGCCGAGGCAATCGATCTCGCGCTGAAGCAGGACGGCAATGCACTGATCCTGATCGGCGACACGGTGGACCACGATGGAGGCCATCTCGGGGCTTCGCTCTATCTGCGGGAGATCGAAACCCGCGAGGACGGCCCGCCGCCCCCCGTCGATCTAGCCGCCGAAAAGCGCAACGGCAATTTCGTGCGCGGTCTGATCGAACAAAGACTGATCGCCGCCTGCCACGATGTCTCCGATGGCGGCTTTCTCGTTGCGGCGGCCGAGATGGCGATGGCCGGCGGCCGTGGGCTCGCGCTGGATCCCGTGCCGTCGGGCCTGCCTCGAAATGCCTGGCTGTTCGGCGAGGACCAGGCGCGCTACCTCATCGAAACCGGCAATCCCGAACGCGTGTTAACCTTGGCACGCGATGCCGGCGTGCCGGCGCGGCGGATCGGCACAGTGCGCGGTCATGGTTCTGCCGCCGAATTGACACTTTCAGGGGCCGGTGCCATATCCGTCGCGGAGCTCAGGGCCGCAAACGAGGCTTGGCTACCGGGCTATATGGCGCAGGGTTAGCGCCGCAAAGCCGGGAACCGGGGATCGACCGATGGCGATGGACGCGGCGATGATCGAGCGGCTGATCAAGGAAAGCCTGCCCGACGCGCAGGTCTCGATCGAGGATCTGCGCGGCGATGGCGACCATTACGCCGCGCATGTCGTCTCGGGCGCCTTCCGCGGCAAAAGCCGGGTACAGCAGCACCAGATGGTCTACCAGGCCTTGCGCGGTCGAATGGGCAACGAATTGCACGCGCTCGCCTTGCAGACGAGCGTTCCGGACGAATAGACCAGACATGCAACCACAGGCCGCAGCCCCCGCTGCGGCCTTTTTTCAGACGAGGACCAAGATGGACATTACCGTACAAGACCGCATCCGCCAGGAGATCACCGACGCGCCGGTCGTGCTCTTCATGAAGGGCACGCCGGTCTTTCCGCAATGCGGCTTCTCCGCGGCCGTCGTGCAGATCCTCAGCCATATGGGGGTCAAGTTCAAAGGCATCGACGTATTGTCCGACCCGTCCGTGCGCCAGGGCATCAA
>JBKOVT010000365.1:0-4014 GCA_046724035.1 Pseudomonadota bacterium
AAAGACCGGCGAGCCGCTGCGCGACGCCGCGGTCGTCGAACGCGTCGCCGCGGCAGTCGAGCGCGAGGGCGCCGATGTCTGGTATTCGGCCGAAGCCTCGCGCTTTCTCGGGAATCAGTACGACCCCGCGGAGTGGGACAAAGTCACCGACATCATCGAGGTGTGGTTCGATTCCGGCTCGACGCACGCCTTCGTGCTCGAGAAACGGCCGGAATTGAAATGGCCGGCCTCCCTCTATCTCGAAGGCTCGGACCAGCATCGCGGCTGGTTTCATTCATCGCTGTTGGAGGCGTGCGGCACGCGCGGCCGCGCGCCCTATGAGGCGGTATTGACGCACGGTTTCGTGCTCGACGAGGAGGGCCGCAAGCAGTCGAAGTCATTGGGCAATGTCATCGCGCCACAGGACGTGATGAAGACGCACGGCGCCGACATCCTCCGGATCTGGGTCGTCGCGTCGGATTACGCCGAGGATCTGCGCATCGGCCCCGAGATCCTGAAGCATATGGCCGATGCCTATCGGCGGCTGCGCAACACGCTGCGCTATCTATTAGGCGCTCTCGCCGGCTTCGCGCCGGACGAGGCCGTCGCGCCCAGCGACATGCCGGAATTGGAGCGCTGGGTATTGCACCGCTTGGCCGAGCTCGACCGGCTGATGCGGCAGGGCATCGCCGATTACGACTATCATGCGATCTTCACCGCGCTGCATAATTTCTGCGCCGTCGATCTCAGCGCGTTCTATTTCGACATCCGCAAGGATCGCCTCTATTGCGACGGCTCGGATGATCTGCGCCGCCGCGCAACGCGCACCGTGCTGGATCGCACCTTCGATTGTCTGGTGCGCTGGCTCGCGCCGATCCTGTGCTTCACCGCCGAGGAAGCTTGGCTCGCGCGCTACGGCGACAGCCCAGCTGATGATCAAAATATGCGCAGCATCCATTGCGAACTCTTCGCTGAGGCGCCGGCCGAATGGCACGACGCCGTACTCGCCGCGCGCTGGGGCGGGCTGCGCGATCTGCGGCGCGTCGTGACCGGCGCTCTCGAAGTCGCGCGCGCTGAGAAGCGCATCGGGTCGAGCCTGCAGGCGGAGGTCCACATTTTCGCGCCGGCATCGGTTGTCGCCGCGCTCGGGGATGTCGATCTCGCCGAGCTATGCATCACCTCGGCAGCGACCATCGAGACCGCGCCGCCGCCGGCCGGCGCCTTCGCTTTGCCGGATGTGCCGGATATCGGCGTGATTGTCTCGCTCGCCCCGGGCGATCGTTGCGAGCGTTGCTGGCGCGTCCTGCCCGAGGTCGGGCACGTCCATGGCCATGACGATCTCTGCCAGCGCTGCGCCGATGTCATCGACCGCGGCGCCGGGGCCAGCATGCCGCTCGCGGCGGCCGGGTAATGCTGGCGCTCGGCCTCGCCGTCGCAGCACTCGCGGCGCTCCTCGATCAGGTCAGCAAACTCTGGGTGCTGCAGTATTTCGGCGAGGCCGGCTGTGCCAATCGAATGATGCCGGTCACCTCGTTCTTCGATTTCGTGCTGACCTGCAACCGCGGCGTCAGCTTTGGTTTCTTCAACCAGCCCGGTCAGCCCGCGCTCGGCTTCTGGATCTTTTCGGTCCTTGCGGCGCTCGTCGTGATCGCGCTCGTCGTCTGGCTGTTCCGGGTGCGCTCACCGCTTCTCGCCGTCGCAATCGGGCTCGTCATCGGCGGCGCGATCGGCAACGTCGTCGACCGGCTGCGCCTCGGCGCGGTCGTCGATTTTCTTTATTTTCATGTCGGCGCATGGTATTGGCCGGCATTCAATCTTGCCGACAGCGCTATTTGCCTCGGGGTGGCGGCAATGTTGCTGGATGGCCTCTTGTTGCGCCGCGACGCGCCGCAAGCAAAGGGGAAGGAAGACCTTTCGCAATGATCGATGATAAAGGCGGTTTTGAAAGGCAAGCGCCTTTTCTACTTGCGGTTGCTTGTCTTTGCTCGATCACGCTGCTGTCCGGTTGCGGTTTCCGGCAGTTGATTGGTCTTGATAAGACGGGCCCTGACGAGTTCGCCGTCGAATCGCGCGCGCCGTTGACGATCCCGCCTGATTTCGAATTGCGCCCGCCAGCGCCAGGGGCCTCGCGTCCGCAGGAGGTGACCGCCGCCGAACGCGCCCGCAAGGCGATCGACACGGCCGGGCCGGGCGAGCCGGGTAAGCAGGCCTCGGGCGGGCTGCGCATGCCGGAAGGCGGATCGCGCCGCGCCGAGACCACCAACAGCCAGCAAGCGGTCGAGCAGAGCATGTCCGACAAGCTGCTCGGCTATAGCGCGCAACAGGGGGGTGCCGAGAAGCGCGAGACGACAACCGTGAAGGGGGTCTATTGAGCGGCCTTGCGGGGCGTCTCAGCCGGGTCCTTCTCCCGTGGCTGACTCTGGCGAGCTTCGTAATCGGCTTCGCGGCGCCGGCCGATGCGCAGCGGTTCAATACCGAGAGCTTTACGCTCGCGAACAGGCTGCAGGTCGTCGTGCTGCCCAACCACCGCGTCCCCGCGGTCACCCAGATGGTCTGGTACAAGACCGGCGCCGCCGACGACCCGCGCGGCAAATCCGGCATCGCGCATTTTCTCGAGCACCTGATGTTCAAGGGCACGCGCGCCAATCCGGGCGCCGCGTTCAGCGCGCTGATCGCCCAGAATGGCGGCCGCGACAACGCCTTCACGACCGAGGATTACACCGTCTTCCACGAGACCGTCGCGAAAGATCGCCTCGATCTGGCTATGCGGCTCGAAGCCGACCGCATGACCGGGCTCGTGCTCGACGACTCGGCTGTGTTGCCGGAACGCGACGTGATCCTCGAAGAACGTCGCATGCGCATCGACAACGATCCCTCGGCGCTGCTGCGCGAGCAGGCCATCGCCAGCCTTTATCTGAACGCCTCCTATCACAACCCGACGATCGGCTGGGAGCACGAGATGCGCGGGCTCGGCACCGCCGACGCGCTCGCCTTCTACCGCGATTGGTACGCCCCCAATAACGCAATCCTGATTGTGGCGGGCGATGTCGAGTCCGCCGAGGTGAAAACCCTCGCCGAGCGTCATTTCGGCCCGATCGCGGCGCGCTCGGTGCCGCCGCGCCTCCGACTGGAGGAGCCGCCGCATTACGCTCCGATCCGGCTGGAGATGAAGAGCCCGCGCGCCGCGCAGCCGAGTTGGCGGCGCTTCTATCTCGCGCCCAGCTACCGGGCTGGGGCGACGCAGCATGTTTACGCTCTGCAGATACTTGCCGAGATCCTCGCCGGCAGCGCCGATTCGCTATTGCACAAGACGCTGGTGCTCGACAAGAAGCTGGCCCTGTCGGTGGGCACCGGCTACAGCCCCTCGGCGCTCGGTCTCGCCGAATTCGGCGTCTATGCGACACCCAAGCCGGGTGTCGCGATTGCCGATATCGAAGCTGCGGTCGATGCTGAGTTGCATCGCGTTCTCGAACACGGTGTCGGGGCGGCGGAGGTCGCGCAGGCGGCGCGCCGCATGCAGGCCTCCGCGATCTATTCGCAGGACAGCCTGTCGGGGCCGGCCAACATTCTCGGCACTGCGCTGGCGATCGGCCGCAGCCTCGACGAGGTCGCCGCCTGGCCCGACCGCATCGGCGCTGTGACGCCGGCCGAGGTCGCAGCTGCCGCCCGCGCTGTCCTCGTCGAACGCAATTCCGCCACCGGCATTCTCTTGCCGGAGCGCACATCATGATCGGACTGACACGAGCGCTCCTTTTTGCTGGGGCGACCCTGCTGAGCGCATCCGCGTGGGTTGCGGCTGCGCAAGCGATGCAGATCCAGCCGGTGACCGGCGCGAGCGGCGTCGAAGCCTGGCTCGTCGAGGACCATTCGGTGCCGGTCGTGACGATCCGCTTTGCCTTTGCCGGCGGCGCCGCGCTCGATGCCGTGGGGAAGGGTGGCGCCGCGTCGATGGTCGCCTCGCTGCTCGACGAAGGCGCCGGTCCCTATGACAGCCTCGCTTTTCACCGCCGTCTCGACGACCTCGCCGGGCAACTG
>JBKOVT010000303.1:0-19279 GCA_046724035.1 Pseudomonadota bacterium
TTCTCGCTGCTGCCGCCGGAAAACGCGACCGGCAACTGGGTCAAGGTCGTGCAGCGCCTCCCGGTGCGCCTGTCGCTCGAATGCACGCCGTCCGACCTGCCGCTTCATGCCGGTCTCAGCGCTACGGTCGAAGTCGATACACGGCATCGCCGGCCGTGGCTCGCCTGGGTCCAGCGCACCACCGACCGGCTGTTCGGCACGGCGCAAGCCGGCGAGACGCCTCGCTAGGCGACGAGGCGCTGCAATGACCGCCAGCACCGCAATAAAAGCCGAGGCGCCGCATTGAGAGGAGAGCAGGCCGCCGGCCCTGCTGTACCGAACCGCGTCGCCATCACGGCTTCGATCATGCTGGCGACGTTCATGCAGGGCGTCGACACGACGATCACGAACGTCGCGCTGCCGCATATGCAGGGCAGCCTGTCGGCATCGCAAGACCAGATCGCGTGGGTCGTCACCTCCTACATCGTCGCTGCCGCGATCATGACGCCGCTGACCGGCTGGCTCGCGGGCCGGTTCGGCATCAAATACGTGTTTCTGATCTCGGTCGCCGGCTTCACGGTCGCGTCCGCGTTGTGCGGCGCCGCGCAGACCCTGGCGGAGCTTGTCATCTTCCGGCTTTTGCAAGGGGTATGCGGCGCGGCGCTGGTGCCGCTGTCACAAGCCGTGCTGTTCCAGATCAACCCGCCCGAACGCCACGCGAAGGCGATGGCGGTGTGGGGCATGGGAGTCATCCTCGGCCCGATCATCGGGCCCGCACTCGGCGGCTATCTGACCGATATCTACAACTGGCGCTGGGTGTTCTACATCAATCTGCCGGCGGGCGTGCTGTCCGCGGCCGGCATTTTTATCTTCATCCGTGAAACCCGGCACGGGCATCGCGAGCCGTTCGATTTTTTTGGTTTCGCGACGCTTTCGCTGGCGATCGGCGCGTTGCAGATGATGATGGACCGCGGCGAATTGAAGGACTGGTTCGGCTCCTACGAGATCTGGGTGGAGGCGATCATTGCCGCCCTCGCCCTCTACCTCTTTGTCGTGCATACCGCGACCGCAACCGATCGGTCCTTTCTCAACCGCGAGCTCCTCAAAGACAAGAACTGCATGATCGGGACTCTCCTGATGTTCCTGATCGGCATGCCGCTCTACGGCACGATGACCTTGCTGCCGCTTATGTTGCAGAATTTGATGAACTACCCGGTCGTGACGACTGGGCTCGTCACGGCGCCGCGCGGCATCGGCACGATGATGGCGATGATCCTCTGCGCCCGGCTGATCGGCCGCGTCGACACGCGGCTCGTCATCATGACAGGACTCGCGTTGACCGCGATCGCCCTGTGGCAGATGACCGGTTTCACGACGCAGATGGGAATGGGACCGATCATCGTCTCGGGATTGCTGCAGGGCTTCGGCCTCGGCTTTGTTTTCACGCCGCTCAGCACCGTCACCTTCTCGACCTTGCCGCGCAACATCCTGACGCAAGGCACCGCGGTTTTCAGCCTGATGCGTAATGTGGGTGGCAGCATCGGCATCTCGATTGTGATCGCGCTGCTCGCCGAGAATACGCAGATCGTGCATTCCCGGCTCGTCGAGCATTTGCGGCCGGACAATCCGTTGGCGCAGGCGCCGTTCTTGACACAGCCCTTCAGCCTGACAAACCCGTCGGGCATCGCCGCCCTCAATGCCGAGGCGACACGGCAGGCGGCGATGGTGGCCTATATCAACGATTTCAAATTGATGATGCTGCTCGTCATCCTGTCGGCGCCGCTGCTGCTGTTGCTGCGCTCGCCCCGCCGTGCCGCCGGCCCGGCCCCCGCGGCGGCGGAGTGATCGTCCATGACCGCTGATCTTGCCTACACCTCGGCGGCGGAACTGGCGGCGCTGATCGCGCGGCGGGCGGTGTCGCCGGTCGAGGCCGTCGATGTCGTGCTCGACCGCATCGAGAAGACACAGCCGACACTGAACGCTTTCATCACGGTGTGCGCCGAGGAGGCGCGCGCCGCCGCGAAGGATGCCGAGGCGGCGGTCATGCGCGGCGATACACTAGGAGCGCTGCATGGCGTTCCGTTCGCGGTCAAAGATCTCGTCAATACCGCGGGGGTGCGCACGACCTTCGGCTCCTGGGCGCTGGCCGACAATGTGCCCAGCGCCGACTCGCCGGCGGTGGCGCGGCTCAAAGCGGCGGGCGCGATCCTCGTCGGCAAGACGGCAACCCCGGAATTCGGCCATAAATGCTTCACCGAGGCGCCGTTGTTCGGGCGCACGGCGAACCCGTGGAATCTATCGCGCACACCTGGCGGATCGTCGGGCGGCGCCGCGGCCGCGGTTGCCGCGGGGCTGGGGCCGATCGGCATCGGCACCGATGGTGGCGGGTCGAGCCGCATCCCGGCGGCGTGCTGCGGTATCGTCGGCTTCAAGCAGACGCTGGGCCTCGTGCCGCACGATTTGACGCCCGACGGGTTCGGCAACCAATCGCACATTACGCCGATGACCCGGACGGTCATGGATACGGGGCTGATGCTGCAGGCGATGGCGGGACCGCACCTTTGCGACCCGCATTCCCTCGGGCTAGCCGTGCCGGATTTTGACGCGGCGGCGCGGTCGGGAGGCGATCTCAAAGCCGTGCGCATTGCATGGCGGCCGCTGCTCGGCAACACGCTGTTGTCGCGCGAGGTGCGCGAAGCCTGCGAACGGGCGCTCTCCGCCTTCGCCGAATTGGGCGCGATCGTCGAACTGGTCGATGACGCCTTCACCAGCACCGAGCCGATCTGGCTGATCCTGACGCAGAGCTTCTGGAACGCACGTTTCCGCCGCTATGTCGCGCAGTTCGGCAACCGGATGAGCGACACGCTGCTGCGCCAGATGGACAATGGCGCCGGGCACACCGCCGTCGCACTGCAGGAGGCGATGTTCGAGCGCACCCGGGTGTTCCGCGACATCCAGGGCTGGTTCCGGCCGTACGAAATTGTCGCGACGCCGACCCTGTCGCGCACCGCGCTCGCCATCGATCACGATTTCTTCGCGCCCATCGAGATCGACGGCCAGGTGGCGGATACGGTGCGGAAGGCATGGTACCCCTACACCTTGCCCTTCAACCTGTCGGGCAACCCGGCGGTGACATTGCCATGCGGTTTCGGCGCCGACGGGCTCCCGATTGGACTGCAATTGATCGGGCCGCATCTCGGCGATGCGCATCTGCTGCGCGCGGCGGCCTTGTTCGAGCAGGCATGCCCCTGGGGGCCTGCGCGGCCCCAAGTTCCGGGGCTGTAGACCGGCTGGTGGCGCCCGGGCACCTTGTCATGATCCCGTCCTGGTACAGGAGCGCGCGCGGCTCGGGCGGGGGATATTTTCGCGACCGCGCGCTCGCGTTGCAGCAAGCCGGCTGGCGCGTCGCGATGCTGGCGCCCGATCTTTATACGCCGCGCGATTTGCGACGCGGCAAGGTCGCGTCCGAGCGCGGGCCGAGCATTCGTGTCGAAGATGACGGCGTCGAGACATGGCGGCGCGACGTGCTCGTGCTGCTCCCGCGCCTTCCCTACCGCAACGCCGCGCTGTTCGCGTGGTGCGGGCGCAAACTGTTCGCGCGCTATGTCGAGGCGCATGGCAGGCCGGATTTCGTCGAGGCGCATGGCGCGCTGAACGGCGGGGTCGCCGCCTGCGCAATCGAGCGGCGCTGGAGCGTCCCTTACATTCTCACCGAACACAGCACCGCCTTTGCGCAAGGCCGGCTGCGCCGGTGGGAGCGCGATCTGGTACGGCGCGTCATCGCGGGCGCGAGAGAGTGCATCGCGGTGAGCCCGCAATTGGCCGAGCTGCTATCGCAGCAATATCCGGGCTCTCGGTGGCAGTACCTGCCGAACCCGCTCGGTTCGGCATTCGTCGAAGATGCGGACGCGCCGCAGCGCGATGCGGCGGAGGCGTTTGTCTTTGTCTGTGTCGCGCGGCTGTCGCCAGAGAAAGGACACGCGCGGCTCATCGAGGCCTTTGCCGCGACGTTCGCCGGCGACCTCAAGGTGCGGCTGCGGCTGATCGGCGACGGGCCGATGCGGGCCGACCTGGAACGGTTGTGCGAGGCGCACGGCGTCGCCGGCCAAGTAGCGTTTATTGGTGTACTGACGTCGGAGCAGGTGCACGACGAATTGGCTGCCGCCAATGCCTTTGTGCTGGCCAGCGATGTCGAGACCTTTGGCGTCGCCGTGATCGAGGCATTGGCCTGCGGCTGCCCGGCTGTGGTGACGGCGAGCGGCGGGCCGGAGCACCTGATCGATAGCGAAAACGGTGTCGTTATCCCGCCGCGCGACCCGGCGGCATTGCGCGAAGCGCTGCTACGGATGCGGCGCGAGGCCGGCCGCTACGAGCGCAGCGAGATCCGCGCCGTGGCGCTGCGGCTCTATGGTCCCGAGGCCTTCGCGCGCGGCTTCGCCGACATCCTCGGCTAGGCTGGACCGCGTACGCGCCCGACCGCAATATCGGCGGCTCTGCCGCGGGAGACGTTGCCGATGGCCATTCTATTTCGCTCGACCCCAGCCGCCACGGCGCGCTGGCGGCCGCTCCTCGCCGAATTGATGCCGGAGCACGAACTCCGCTTCTGGCCCGAAATCGGCGACCCTGCCGACATCGAATACGCGATGGTGTGGCAGCCCCCGCCGGGCCTCCTCGCGAGCCTGCCGAAATTGCGGCTCATCTGCGGCCTTGGCGCCGGCATCGATCATCTTCTGCGCGACCCCGATCTGCCGCGACGCGTACCGATCATGCGCCTCGTCGACCCCTACATGACCGACGCGATGAGCGAGTACGTCTCGCTGTCGGTCTTGCGGTTGCATCGCCAGGACCTCGATTACCTCGCGCAGCAGCGCACGCAAGTTTGGGAGGAGCGCGAGCAAAAGAATGCCTGCGAGCGGCCGGTCGGCATTCTCGGCTTTGGTACGCTCGGCCAGGATGCCGGCCGCAAATTGAGGGCGCTCGGCTTTCCCGTCGCCGGCTGGAGCACCGGCGCGAAAGAGGTCCCGGGATTTGTGACCTATGCCGGCGCGGACGGCCTCGACGCGCTCCTCGCGCAGAGCGAGATCCTTGTCTGCCTGCTACCGCTGACCGCGGCGACCGATGGCATCCTGAACGCCGGTCTGTTCGCTCGCCTGCCGCGCGGCGCCGGCCTCGTCAACGCCGGGCGCGGCAGCCACCTCGTCGAGTCCGATCTGATTCCGGCCCTCGACAGTGGTCAATTGTCGGGGGCGGTGCTCGATGTGTTTCGCGAGGAGCCGCTCCTGAAAGGGCATCCGTTCTGGAGCCACCCCCGCATTATCATGACCCCGCATATCGCGGCCGAGACGCATCCGCCGACCGCCGCCGCGATCATCGGCGACGCGATCCGCCGCTTCGCGAAGGGCGAGCCGGTCGCCAACCTCGTCGATCTCGCAAAGGGGTATTGAGCCGCCGCTCGCGGTTGCCAGCCCGCGGGCGCTGGCTCATCATGAAGTCCCCCCGCCCGGCCCAGAGGGACCCTGCCCCCATGGCGCTCACGTCACAAAACCTCTCAAGCCAGAACCTCCCGACCAACCTGTCCCCCGACAAGCAGCGCGAAATGCTGCGCCAAATGCTGACGATCCGCCGCTTCGAGGAGCGCGCCTCGGCCGATTACCTGGCCGGCAAGATCTACGGCGTCGTGCATTGCTATATCGGCGAGGAGGCGGTGGCGGTCGGCGTGTGCAGCGCGCTGGGCCGCACCGATCGGATTATCTCGACGCATCGCGGCCACGGCCATTGCATAGCCAAGGGCGCCGACCTCAACCGCATGATGGCCGAGCTCTACGGTCGCCAAACCGGCTACTGCAAGGGCAAGGGTGGCTCGATGCACATCGCCGATTTCGCGATCGGCATGCTCGGCGCCAACGGCATCGTCGCCGGCGGTATCTCGATCGTCACCGGAGCCGGCCTCGCGGCGCAGATGGAGGGCAAGGGCGGCGTCGCGGTTTCGTTTTTCGGCGACGGCGCCTCGAATGCCGGCCCGTTCCATGAATGCCTCAACATCGCGGCGGCCTGGAAATTGCCGATGCTTTATGTGTGCGAGAACAACATGTACGCCGCCCAGACCGCGGCGGCGCAGACGCACGCATTGCCCGATGTCGCAAAGCGCGCCGCCGGCTACGGCATCCCGAGCATTGTCGTCGACGGCAACGATGTCTTCGCCGTGCATCAGGCGGCGAGCGCCGCGGTCGACCGCGCGCGCTCGGGTGGCGGGCCGACGCTGATCGAGTGCAAGACCTATCGCTGGCGCGCCCATACCGAGCGCAAAGGCCAGCCCGATCCGCGCGACCCGACCGAAATCGAAACCTGGAAGCGCAAAGACCCGATTGCGCTGCTCGAACGGCAGCTGCGCGATGAGGGCGAACTCGACGATGCCGGCCTGCAGAGCATGGAGCACGACATCATCGGCGCGATCGAGGCCGCAATCGCCTTCGCCGAGGCGAGCCCCTTCCCCTTGCCCGAGCAGGCGACCGACGACGTCTTCTCGGCCTGAGCGAGGACCGGATCATGCGAGAGCTGACCTACAACGAGGCCGCGCTGGAGGCGATCGCCGAAGAGATGCGGCGCGACCCCAAGATCTTCTACATGTCGACCGATGCGCTGCCGCCGCTTTCGAAGGAGTTCGGCGAACAGCGGATCAAGGCGACGCCGATTACCGAGGCCGCGTTTACCGGGATGGCGATCGGCGCGGCGGGTTGCGGCTTCCGCCCGATCGCCGATTGGCGCCAGGTCACGTTCTGCTTTGTCGCAATGGACCAGATCGTCAATCAGGCAGCGAAGATCCATTACATGTTCGGCGGCCAGGTGCCGTTTCCGATCCTGTTCCGCGCCTCGGTCGGCGGCGGCGGTCTCGTCGCGGCGCAGCATTCGCAATCGCCCTATTCGATGTTCATGAATGTCGCCGGCCTCAAGATGTTTCTGCCGTCAACTCCCTACGACATGAAAGGGTTGCTGAAGACCGCAATCCGCGACAACAACCCGGTCATCTCCTTCGAATCGAGCCGGTTGATGGGGCGCAAAGGGCCAGTGCCAGACGAGGATTACGCGATCCCCTTCGGCCAGGCCGACGTCAAGCGCGAGGGCAGCGATGTGACCGTCGTGGCGCTCGCCTGGCTCGTGCACGAGGCGCTCGCCGCGGCTGAGGAGCTGGCGAAAGAAGGGATCTCTGTCGAGATCGTCGATCCACGCACGCTGGTCCCGCTCGACATCCACACGATCCGGGACTCGGTACAAAAGACCCGGCGGCTCGTCATAGCCGACGAAGCCGGGCCGACCTGCGGCTTCTCGGCGGAGGTCGCCGCCATCATCACCGAGGACGCCGCGACCTTTGCCCGGCTAAAGGCGCCGGTGAAGCGGGTCTGCGCCCTGCAAGTGCCAATCCCCTATAGCCCGGTCCTCGAAAACCACGTCTTCCCGGACCGTAATCGGATCACCGCCGGCATCCGCGAGGTGCTGCGCTGATGCTGATCGACGCCGGTTGCGCCTGTCGCCGGAACTCGAAATGATGGGCGGCAGCGGCGCCGGCTGTTACCTCTTTACACCCCCAAGGGAGAGCGACGATGGCCTATGAAGGCATGATTGCGGAAACGATCACGATCAACGGCGACAAGAACGAGCCGATCTCGGCCTATGTCGCGCGGCCGCTGGGTGCGGGCCCATACCCCGGCGTGGTCCTGATCCATCACGCGCCCGGCTGGGACGAGTTCTACCGCGAGACCACCCGCAGGTTCGCCCATCACGGCTATGCCGCGATCAGCCATAACCTCTATCACCGCGCCGGCGAGGGCAAACCCGAGGACGTCGCGGCCAAGGTAAGGGCCGAGGGTGGCGTGCCCGACGCTCAGGTTATCGGCGACACCGAGGGCGCCGTGCAATGGCTTAAGGCGCAGCCCTGGCTCCACGGCAAGGTTGCCGTATGGGGCACCTGCTCGGGCGGCCGGCAAACCTTTCTCTATGCGTGCCATACCAAGAACATCGACTGCGCGGTCGAGCTGTGGGGCGGCCGCGTCGTCATGAGCAAGGAGGAGCTGAACCCGAAACAGCCCGTTCCGCCGATCGAGTACACAAAGAACCTGTCGTGCCCGCTGCTCGGTATTTTCGGCAACGAGGATCGCGCTCCGACGCCGGAGCAGGTCGACCAGCACGAAGCCGAGCTGAAAAAGCACGGCAAGAACTACGAGTTCCACCGCTATGACGGCGCCGGGCACGGCTTCTTCTATTATGACCGCCCGGCCTACCGCATCGAGCAGGCGCTCGACGGCTGGCAGAAGGTGTGGGCGTTCTTGCGGAAGCACCTTTCGGCATAAATCCGGCCGGCGGCGCGCATATGTGCACTTCGATCGTCGAGATCGTCGGCGCCGACGGTATGGGCAAAGGCGATGACGGGTGGTTCAAGCTGACCCACTCGGTCGTGTCGTACGACCACCCGCATCACGCCCTGCTGGAAGAGGCGATCAACATCGATTTTATGAACCCGGCGCTCGGCCCTGCGGCGCGGGTCGCCGTTGAGCTGACGCTGGAATCGGCCAAGGAGCTCAGCGGCGCGCTCGCTCGCGCGATCGCGCAGGCCGAGATCGAGGAAGGCGCGCGTCTACGCAACACTTAGAACTGTATCCGGACGGTGCGATGCAGATCGTCGACGCGCAAATTCACCTGTGGGGCAGCGGCCTCCCGAGCAACCTGTCGCATCGGCAGGTAACGCATTTCACCCCGGAGGAGGCGATCCCGCTGATGGATGAAGGCGGCGTCGACGCCGCGGTCATTCATCCGCCGGGCTGGGACCCCGGATCGACCGACATGGCATTCGCAGCGGTACCGAAATATCCCGGCCGCTTCGCGATCATGGGCGCGGTGCCGCTCGATCGCACCGAGTCGCGCGCCCGGATCGCAAGCTGGAGAGACCAGCCGGGCATGCTCGGTCTGCGCTACGGTTTTCTCGGCGACCCGGCGCGACGCTGGCTGCATGACGGCACCATCGAGTGGCTGTGGGCGGCCGCCGAGCAAGCCGGCGTGCCGATCGCGATGCTGGCGACGGATTCACTGACCGAGATCGGCCGGCTTGCCGAACGTCACCCCGGGCTTCGCCTGACGATCGATCATCTCGGCGGCCGCGGTGGCACATCGACGCTGAAAGACGCCGCCGCGATGACCCACATGCCGGACCTGTTGGCGCTTGCGAAATACCCCAATGTCGCGGTTAAGGCGACCGGCGTTCCGCACTATTCGAGTGAGCCGTATCCGTTCCGGGCATTGCACACTTATCTGCGCCAGGTTTACGACGCCTTCGGTCCGCAGCGCATGTTCTGGGGCACCGACATCACGAAGATGCCCTGCTCCTGGCGGCAATGCGTGACGATGTTCACCGAAGAACTGCCCTGGCTTAAGGCCCGCGACCTCGAATTGGTCATGGGCGAGGCGCTCTGCGCCTGGTGGGGCTGGGAGCGCACCGCCTGACCTGCCGCGCAACCGCCCCTACTCGGCGGCCGCGGCGACTTTCTTGTCGCGGAATGCCGGGATGACCTCCTTTGCAAACCGATCGAGGTCTTCCAGCTGGACGTCGAGCGGGGTGCCGAGCGGGGTCGCACAAATGACCCGGTCGATGCCGGGATAGCGCTTCTCGACCGCCTTCAGCTGCTCGACGATGTCCGTCGGAGTGCCGGCCAGGAAACCGCCGGCTTTCACGGCGTCCTCAATGCGCGGCAATTTGGTGTTGGCGGCGAGCCTGGGATCGCGCATCGCGGCGATCTGCTCATCCGTCAAGGCGCGCACGAGCCGCAATTCGCCGAACATCTTCATGTTCTCCTCGTAGTGCGGCGCGGCCTCCCGGATCGCCTGCTCGCGGCTCGACGAGATGTGGAACTGGTAACCGAGCGCGAGACGCTCCCCGAGTTCGAGTTTGACGCCGCGACGCGCATAGGCCGCCTGGAAGCCGATCATATGCCGCTCCACCGCGCCGCCCTCTGCCGAGCCGCCGCCGATAACCCCTCGGATGCCGTACTTCGCCATAAAGTCAAAGGCGCGATCCGAACCGCTCTGGATCGGCTGCCAGCATTCGACAGGCAGGCGTTCGGGGGCGGGCACCAGCGTGATTTCTTTCAAGGTGTAGCCGCGATACGGCACTTCCGGCGGGATCGTGTAGAACTTGCCCTTGTGCGAAAACGGCTTCCCCTCGAAGGCCTTGAACAGCACCTCGACGCCTTCTTCGAACATCTCCCGGTTGGCGTCCTGGTCAAGAAGCGGGGAGCCGAAGGTCTCGACCTCGCGGGTGTGATAGCCGCGTCCGACCCCAAAAATGACCCGCCCGCCGGTAAGGATATCGGCCATCGCATAGTCTTCGGCGAGACGCAGCGGATGCCACATCGGCACGATGTTGAAACCGCAGCCGATCCTGATGTTGCTCGTGACGCCGCATAGATGCATCGCCATCATCAAGAGGTTCGGGATCAATTCCGTCCCCTCGGGCTGGAAATGATGCTCGGCCATCCAGAACGTGTCGTAGCCGCGCTCGTCCATGCACTTGGCATAGGTCACGACCTTGTGCATCACGGCGGCCAGCTGCTCCTTCGAATAGCGGCGCTCGTTGATCGGCGTGCCCTGGTAGCCGAGGTTTTCCATATCGACGGTGCCGTAATAGGAGCTGTCGAATTTCGTGATCATTGATGGGTCCTCGCGCAGTGCCGCCCCAGACTGTCCCGGTCGGGGAGGGTTTCGTCCAGCGAAAATGCGACAGGGCGGCTATGACCCGGGCCGCCAATCGGGCTAGGCTGTGCGAGTCCGGCAGGCCCGCACTGCCCTCCGGAACGATAAAGGAGAAGCGCGAATGAAGAATACCAGGGGCAAGCAGGTCTGCGTCGTGATCGGCGCCACCTCGAAATGGCAATCGGACGGCCGCAACACGATCCTGGCCCATGGTCACCCGATCGACGACAGCGACGTCCCGGTCGGCATCCGGTGGGGCGTCGGCGGCGCCGTCGCGCAGAAATTCGCCCAGGAGGGCTTTTTCACGGTATTGACGACCCGCAACGAGGCCAACGCCGCGCCGCTCGCTGCGGCGATCCGCGAGCAGGGCGGCGAGTGCATGATCGTCGAGCTCGATCTGGTGTCGCAGGATTCGATCGCGGACGCCTTCGCCACGATCCGCCGCGAAGCCGGCGATCCGGAGGTGCTGGTCTACAACGCGGGGTATCTCGAAGGCCGCGATCTGCCGCCCGATATGGAGCTGCTCGAACATATCCCGGTCGAGATGTTCGATGTCACACAGCACATCGCCTGCCGGGGCCCCTTCCTCGTTGCGAAGGAAGTGCTGCCGGCGATGCGCAAAAAGGGTCAGGGGTCGTTCTTTTTCTCCAACAATTCGAGCTCGCTGCGCGGCAAGAAACGGATGACCGGACAGTCGCTGTATTATCCGCGGGTGATGATGCGCACCCTCGCGCAGGTGCTGACCGAGGAGTACTCGGAGCACGGGGTACATGTCGCCAACATCGTCATCGACGGCTCGATCGACTCGCCCGGCAGCCGCGCCCTGCCGAGAAACCAGAACCGCCCCGATCTGGTGCTCAACCCCGTCAAGATCGCCGAGGCATACTGGTACCTCCACACCCAGGACAAATCGTGCTGGACGCACGAGCTGCAACTGACGCCCTACGGCTCCAAGCCCAGCTACTGATTACGGATCGGCTCTGGTGAACGTCATGCCCGGCGAAGCCAGGATTCACGTCTCAGCTGCACGAGCGGGTTGAACAGTGGTCCCGGCTTTCGCCGGGACCTGGAGCTCGGCACAGGGCAAAAAAAGTGCCGCGCTTAACTCACGTTAAACGGGAGCATGATCCGGCGAGCATCGCGCCGCCTGCGTGAACCTAAGTACCTCTGCGCCGTTTGGTAGTGCAGGCCAAGTGGCTGATGTCGAGGAGGTTTGGGTGGCGAAAATCCGGATCGCGATTGTCGGGGCGGGCAATTGCGCCTCGTCGCTGATCCAGGGGATCGAGTTCTACCGCCGCGCCAAAGGCCGCGACCCGATCCCCGGGCTCATGCATCTGGAGCTCGGCGGTTACCATATCGGCGACATCGATTGCGTCGCGGCGTTCGACATCGCGAAGGGCAAGGTCGGGCGCGACCTCGCCGATGCGCTCCAGGCGCCGCCGAACAACACGATCCGCTTTGCAGAGCTCCGTCCGACCGGGGTCGAGGTACGCCGCGGCCCGACCCATGACGGGATCGGGCAATACCTGCGCGACGTCATCGAGGAGTCGCCGGCGGCGCCGGACAATGTCGCCAAGACATTGCGTGCGGCGGGCGCCGAGATTGTCGTCTCCTATCTGCCGGTGGGCTCGGAAGCGGCTTCGCGCTGGTATGCCGAGCAGGCGCTCGCCGCGGGCTGCGCCTATATCAACTGCATCCCGGTGTTTCTTGCCAAGGATGCGGGATGGCGCGACAAATTCCATAAGCGCGGGCTGCCGCTGATCGGAGACGACATCAAGAGCCAGGTCGGCGCGACAATCGTGCACCGCGTACTGGCCAATCTATTCCGCGAGCGCGGCGTGCATCTCGACCGTACGTATCAGCTGAATTTCGGCGGCAACAGCGACTTCCAGAACATGCTGGAGCGCGAGCGGTTGCTGACAAAGAAGCGCTCGAAGACCGACTCGGTGACGAGCCAGCTAGACGATAAATTGTCGGATGCCGAGGCGCATGTCGGGCCGAGCGATTTCGTGCCGTGGCTCAGTGATCGCAAATGGTGCTACATCCGGCTCGAAGGCACGACATTCGGCAATGTGCCGCTGAATGCAGAATTGAAGCTTGAAGTCTGGGATTCACCGAACTCGGCGGGCGTTGTCGTCGATGCGATCCGCTGCGCGAAACTAGCGCTCGACCGCAAGATCGGGGGCGCCCTGACCGGACCCTCGAGCTATTACATGAAGAGCCCGCCCGAGCAGTTCACCGACTACGAGGCCTTGGCAAAGACCGAAGCCTTCATCCGCGGCGAGGCCGAGCGCTAACGCTTCCGGCAAAGCAGGAAGGTGGCGCCGTCCCAGATATTGAAGTCGCGCGTACCGTTGCGCTCGACGGTTAAGCCGTAGCGTTCCGACAGATTAGCGATCGCGCGGCGATCGGCGTCGAGATCGCCGCGATAGGAATAGTTCAGGATAACGAGGGCGCCGCCACGCGGCAGCAGGTGCGCGGCATCGGCGATGTGGCGCTCGGCCAGCGCCGGATCGGCGGCCACGAGATAGGGAAACGCGTCGACGGCGAGGATCAGATCGAACCGGCGGCCGGCGAAGGCCGCGAGACTCATGCCGTCGCACACGGCGAACTCGACATTGGCGAGAGCGGCGCAGCGCCGCTGGGCCTCTTCGATCATCCCCGGCGATACATCGATCCCGGTCATCCTGCGCAAACGCGGCGCGAGCGCGGCTTCGAGGCGGCCGATGCCGCAGCCGATATCGAGTGCGGTCATGTCCGGCTTTAGCAGTCGCCATTCGTCGAGCCGCGCGACAATCTCGGCGGTGGCGCGGTCGAGAATTTCGGCCGAGCCGAGCGAATAGAGCGCCACCGCAGCCTCGGGCGCGGTCGCGACAGCGCGGTCGAACTGGTCTCGGATCGCGGCGACCGCGCCGGTCCGCTCGCGTGCCAGCCCCTGTTCCACGACGGCAGCAGCGCCGGCGAGTCCGGGCTGGCCCCCCGCGACGATGTCCTGGAGCGCATGGATGGCCGGCTGCTCGGGTAGCGCGGCAAGGCATTCGACGACAGACTTCATACCGCCCAACGCCAGCAGCAATTGCATGATCGCGAGTTCGGCCGAGATCTCGCCGGCGAGGTAGCGCGCCAGCGCCGGCCGCGCCGCTTCGGGGCAGCCGGTGAGTTCGGTATTGTTTTGCCGGCACATCACAGCCGCCTGAAGGTGCGCGAAATATTCAGGCGATCGACGGCGCCCCACGCGTATTTGTAACTCTCGCCGCCGCGCAGGAAGTGGAACTCGCGCACGCCTTCGGCCAACGCCGCGCGGATCGCATGATCGAGCAGCTGTGCGCCGGGGCTGAGCCGCGTCATCTCGGGATCGAAGCCGCCGAGATAGGCATAGGCGTTGCCGCCGTGCTGAAACCCATAATAGACGCCCACGACCGTACCGCCGATCTGCAGCCGGTACAGGCGCAGTATCCCGGCCTCGCAAAACGCGCGGGCCGCGTCGCGGTGAAAGGCGCGCACCACCGGATCTGCGAGGACGCCCGCTTCACCACGCTTGTGCCAGCGCTCCTGGTGCAGCCGAAACAGATCGTCGAGCGCGAGGTCAATGGTGTCGAGGTCGGCTGTGTCGAGGACGACCGAGCCAACGGTTTCGCTGCGGGCATGCGCCTGGCGGACATCGCGCAAGGTTTTGCGCGGAACGACCGTCGCCAGATCGGCAGGGTCCGACGGCAGTGCCAGCACCGGGCAGCACGGCCCGGACTGGCGGGTTTCGGCAAGGCCTGATGGAGCCGCAGCGCGGCTCAAAGCTGAGTCGGGCGGCAGATCGGGCAGATGACATTCCTGCCAGCCCGGAATGTCGCAACTAGCGGCGATCAGCACATCTGTCACGTCAGGATAGGCCGGATCGGCAAGCGCATCGATGTAATCCGAAACGCTGATGCCGATCGGCAGCAGCTTGACGCAACCCGGCTCGTGCAGCTCATAAAGTGGTAGCACGCCGATCAGTCTTTGTTCGGCGCGCGCGGTGAAAATGCGAGGCATGCCGGTACCAAACTGGCGCCACCACGGCAGGAGCCAGTGCGGCGACTGGAACGGCGTCGCGCCCGGCACGCGCTGCCACAGCCCGATCCAGTCCGGCACGAGCGCTTCCATTTCTTTTTCGGTATCGATGCGCTCGATGTGCATCAGTGGCCTGCTCGTGAGCCTCAGAGCACGAACGCGCCCTCTCTAGATTGATCCCGGCGAAGGCCGGGATCCATGGCTGCAAAACGCATATGCGACTGCAAAATCGGTCCAGGCCTGCACCGGGACCTAGTAGCAACGGAGTCAGCGGTCGAGCCACCAATCTTCCATGCGCCAGCCATTGTATTGGCTGTTGACCATGATCGTGACGTTCTTCACCTGCGGCTGCCAGCAGGTCGCCATCCGGAAGTGGTAGACGATAGGGCGCGCGCCATCCTCCTGAAGCTTCTTGTCGATGTCCCAGACTAGGCGCTTGCGCTTTTCCTGGTCGGGTTCCATCGATTGTTTCTCGAACAGCTGCTCGAGGTCGCGGTTGCAGTAACCGGTGTAGTTGCGCTCTGAGCCGCAGCCGTAATTCTCGTAAAACATCTGATCGGGGTCGTCGACGCCGCTGCCGGTATTGTTCATGCCGACCTGGTAATCGTGACGGGCGACCTTCGGGAACCAGTTCGCGGTGTCGACCGGATCGAGATCGCCATCGATCCAGATCTGTTTCAGTTGATCGATCAGAATGACCGCGGGGTCGCGGAAGATCGGGATGTTGCGCGCCGAGACCTTGACCGTGAGATGCTTGTCCGGGCCGTAGCCGAGCCCCGACATGATCTTGCGGGCTTCCTCGCGGTTCTTTTCGACATCGGAGGCGTAACCCGGGAGCGTCTGCAGCATCTCGGTCGGTAGACCCCATTGCCCGGCCGGCAGCGGCTGCATTGCGCCGCCAATGTCCCCCTGACCTTCCGCCAGAATGTCGATAAAGGATTTGCGGTCGATCGCATAGGCCAGCGCCTTGCGCAAATCCGGGCTGTTGAAGGGCGGGTTGTCGCGATTCATGATCAGGTTCGTGCTGGCATTACCCGGCGCCAATTCGCAGATCGCGTTTGGCGCCTGGTTCTTGACGTCTTTCAGCATTGGGATCGACACTTCGAACGGAAAGGTCATGTCGAACTTGCCGCCGATAAAGGCCAGCATCGCGGTCGCACGGTTCGGGATGATCGTGTACTCGATGCCGTCGAGGTAGGGCCGGCCAGGCTTCCAGTAATCGGGGTTCTTCGCGACCTTGATCAACTCGTTCGGCTTGAACTCGGCAAATTTGAACGGGCCGGTGCCGATCGGGCGCTGCCGCATCTGCGCCGGCGGAACATGGCAGGGATAGACCGGCGTGTAGCCCGAGGCGATCAAGGTCAGCAAGGCCGGCTGCGGCCGCTTCAATACGAAGGTCGCTTCGAGATCGCCGTTCACCTCGATGTCGGCGACATTGTTCCACCAGGATTTGCGCGGGTTTGCCCGGAACCGCTCCTGGCCGCGCCCGGTCAGGAGATCCCAGGTGCATTTGACGTCGGCCGAGGTGAAGGGCTTCCCGTCATGCCATTTGACGCCGGGATGCAATTTGAAGGTCAGCGCCTTCCCATCTTCGCTCCATGACCAGCTATCGGCGAGTTCGGGGCGGATCGTTTGAAGGCTGTTCTGCGCGATGTGCTGGTCGTAAACGACGAGGTTGTTGAAGACCCCCATCATCGGGATCTCGGTGGAGTTCGTCCCCTCCTCGTGGATCGACATCGAGGCGGGGCTGTCGCGGTGATAGACCCGCAGGACACCACCCGGTTTCTGCGCCAGAGCCGGCTCCGCGAAGCCGGACAGGAGAATGAGCGCGGCGGCAATGCCGAGGCCGCAAACCCAGCCCTTCATCAGCGTCCCCTTCCCTATCCCGGCGGTGTCCGTCGGGTTCCCGACATCGAAGCGGATTTCGGGCAGCAAGGAAAGCATGGCTTTGGAGCATGCAGCACCCGCCCCCGGCGGGCGTTGATCCGGCAAGAGACCCGCCACTCCGCTTGGGAGGTCCCGATGTATCTCGCTCGCTTTTCCTATTGCGTCCTGCCGGTCAACCGCCAGCGCGCCCTCGATTTCATCCGCCGCGAGGTCGAAGCCGCCCGCGGCAACGGCCTCAATGCTCGCATGCTGGTGCCGCTGACCCGCGGGCATGGCGACGCCGCGGCATTGCAGTTCGAGGTCGAATTGCAAAAGCTCGACCAGCTCGACCAGTTTCGCAACAAGGGGATCGGATCGAGCAAGGAAACCGGCAATTGGATGCATTCGTTCAGCGAGGTGCTGACCGCGCCGCCGGCGGTCGAGATCCTGCATGTCGACAGCGCCGAGGCGAAATAGGGGGCGATGGGGTCACCTGTTCTTGTCGATTTCATCGCTTCCGAGCGTCCAAAATCATCTTATTGATTGATTCCATTGGGTTTTCGGTTCGGTGACACCGCCGCAGGAACAGCGAAATAACAGGGGCGAAACAGGGAAAAAACAGGAGCGGAACGGCGGGCCTCTCAGCAGCGTCGATTGACATTCTCGCAGCCTCACCAAAATATGTTGTACTCTATTTGTTCTCTCGCCGGCCGATTTCAAGACCGGGTGCGGCGCAATAGAGCACCCGCCTCCATTGAGGCGCGTCGATCGGGCTTCGACACGCTCTCGGACGAACCAGCCTGCCGCCGGCCGGTGCGCAATGGGGCGAGTATGTTTTCCTTGAACTGACGCCCGACGGGTTGTTTATGCCGTGACAGTGCGCCGCAACGCTCTCGGGGCACGGGAGGGGCGGATATGAACACCACCCTGACGCTGATCGACCTCGCTGGCGCCGTCGCCCTACTCATGTGGGGCGTGCACATGGTGCAAACCGGGATCAATCGCGCCTTTGGCCCGCAGCTACGCCGTGCGTTGAGCTACGCCCTCGGGAACCGCTTCAAGGCATTCGGGGCGGGGTTGGGGGTCACGGCAATTCTCCAAAGCAGCACCGCGACCGGTCTGATGGTCACGTCCTTCGCCGCTGGCGGATTGGTCGATTTGGTACCGGCGCTCGCCGTCATGCTCGGTGCGAATGTCGGGACGACGCTGATAGTACAGGCACTCTCGTTCAATGTATCCAGCGTATCGTTTCTGCTGGTTTTGCTCGGCGTCCTGATGTTTCGCCAGAGCGCTGTAACCCGCACCCGTGATCTCGGGCGGGTCGGTATCGGCCTCGGTCTGATGCTGATCGCGCTGCAACATCTACTCACGTTGGTGACGCCGTATGAGGACACCCCAAGCCTGCGATTGCTGCTCGGCACGGTTACGAGCGAGCCCCTGATCGACGTGCTGCTCGCTGCCGGGCTCACCTGGGCGGCACATTCGAGCGTTGCCGTGGTGCTCCTGGTCATGGCTCTGGCCACAAAGGGTGTCGTTCCCCCACACGCGGCATTTGCTCTTGTCCTCGGAGCCAACCTCGGAACCGCGATCAACCCGTTGCTGGAAAGCGGCGTCGCAGGAGACCCCGCGGGCAAGCGGCTCCCGGTCGGCAATTTGGTGAACCGGTTGGTCGGCGTCGGGTTGGGGCTCGCCCTCTTGGACTGGATCGGCCCGAACCTCGTGACCCTCGACCCCGATCCTGCTCGCGCCGTCGCCGATTTTCACACCGGCTTCAACATCGTTATGGCCGCGTTGTTCTTGCCCGTGTTGACGCCGTTCGCGCGCCTGCTCACCCGGGTGCTGCCCGTTCGCGTCGATGCTGCCGACCCGTCGCAACCGATTTATCTCGACGGCGCGGCCCGCGAGACCCCCACGATCGCATTAGCCGCTGCCGCCCGCGAGGCGCTTCGAATGGTGGACGTGTTCGAGGACATGTTGCGCGGGGCCATCGACTCGCTTGACCGCGATGACCGCAAGCGCGTCGCCGAGACAAAACGGATGGACGATGTCCTCGACCGGCTGGACCGAGCGATCAAGGAATACCTGACCTCACTCGATACCGACGCACTCGACGAGGTCGATCACCGCCGCATGAGCGAGATCGTGGCCTTCTGCACGAATATCGAACATGCCGGGGATATCGTTGAAAGAAGCCTGATGCCTCTCGCGGCCAAGAGGATCAAGCAGGGGATCGCCTTTTCCGAAGCGCGTCAGCACGAGATACGCGGCATGATCGAGCGATTGATCGCGAATGCGCGCGCGGCCGCCGCCGTTTTCATGACCGAAGATCCGCGTTCGGCCAGACGGCTGCTGCGCGAGAAAGAGGTCTTTCGGGACTTCGAGACGAGCGCCACTCAAAGCCAGTTCGGACGCAGTCGAGCCGGTCCGCAAGAGAGCGTTGAGGCCGGGCGCCTTCATCTGGACATTGTGCGTGATCTCAAGCGCGTGAACTCGCATCTTTCCGCCGCGGCGTACCCGATTCTCGAAGGTCAGGGCGAATTGCTGCCAAGCCGGCTTCGACACGACAGTTAGTTTTGCCGCGGCATGGCCGCCGATGAGATGAGACGGCCTAGCTCAGACCGGAGCGGGCGTAGAGCCGGCAGGCGTTGCCCCA
>JBKOVT010000190.1:0-15040 GCA_046724035.1 Pseudomonadota bacterium
TGTGCGGCTGAGGTCCGGAATTTGACTCTGTGTTTTCTCCTGTAATGTTCCCGCAACAGCAATTCTCGATGGGAGGAACCAAATGGCGACAGCGGTGGAGACCGTTGCAGGCCCAATCCCGGAAGACGAGCACCGCAAGCAATTGCGCCGCGCGGTCGTGGCAAGCGCCGTCGGGACGACGATCGAATGGTACGATTTCCTGCTCTACTCCGTCGTGACGGGGCTGGTTTTCGGCAAGCTGTTCTTCCCGAAATCCGATCCGCTGGTCGGCGTCCTCGAGGCTTTCGCGATCTATACCGTCGGCTTTATCGCGCGCCCGATCGGCGCGGCGATCTTCGGTCATTACGGCGACCGCATCGGACGCAAGGCGGCGCTGATCGCGACATTGCTGATCACCGGCTTGGCCACCTTCGCGGTCGGGCTCGTGCCGACCTACGAGTCGATCGGCATCTGGGGCGCCGTCATCCTGACGATCATCCGGTTTATCCAGGGTGTCGGGGTGGGCGGCGAGTGGGGCGGCTCGGTGTTGCTCGCGATGGAATGGGCGCGCACGAACAAGCACCGCGGCTTCATCACTTCCTGGCCGCAATTCGGCGGGCCGGCCGGGCTCCTGCTGGCGAACCTCGCCGTGTTCGCGTTCAGCGCGATCTCGGGCGACCAGTTCCTCGTGTGGGGCTGGCGCATCCCGTTTCTGTTGAGCATCGTCATGGTCGGGATTGGACTTTACATCCGGCTCGGCATTCTCGAGACGCCGGCCTTCCGCCGGATCGTTGCCGAGGAGCGGGTCGAGCGTGTGCCGGTGCTCGAAGTCATCAAGCGGCAGCCCAGGGAGATCATCCTCGCGGCCTGCGCGCGCATGGCCGAACAGGCGCCCGCCTATATCTACCTCGCCTTTGTCTTCGCTTACGGCACGCAGGTCTTGCACCAGTCGCGCGATTTCCTGCTGGAATGCCTGATCGTCGCCGGCTGCGTCTCGATCGTGTCGATCCCGATTTACGGGCATCTCGCCGACCGGTTCGGGCGCAAGCGGGTCTACATTATCGGATCGGTGCTGACCGGCATTTTCGGCTTTGTCTATTTCGCGATGCTGAACACGATGGTGCCGGCCTGGATCTTTATCGGCATCGTGCTGTCCTTTGTGCCGCACGACATCATGTACGGGCCGCAAGCGGCGCTGATCGCGGAATGCTTTACGCCGCGGCTGCGCTATAGCGGCGCCTCGATCGGATACCAGCTCGCCTCGGTGATTGCCGGGGGCCCGGCGCCCTTGATCGCGACGGCGCTGTTGGCCGCTTTCGGTTCGGGCTATGTCATCGCGGTCTACATCCTGTTCTGCGCCATCGTGTCGATCGTCGCGACCGTGCTGATGCCGGATTACACCAACCAGGACATCTCGGAAGAGACCGTCTGAGCGGCGCCTCACGGCGGGCGCTTCCGGGCAGGGCGGGAAGGCCATCGCTTTCCGCCCTCGCTCGCCCCGGCCCGATTCGGTGGGGGCAAAGAGATCGGCGCTCTTTGCCTGGACAGCCCAGGTCCTTTCTCGCGGTTTCGCGACAGTAATTGTGCGGATTTTGAAGGACGCACAGTATTTGCGTAAGACTCTTGGCAATGTTTCTCCTGAGATTCCTCCCGCTTACTTACCCTTATCCGGTTCGAGGAGCGCCCGGTTAACCGCGAATTAACCCGACGATTGCGAAACTTTCCGGGCAGGGAAGGGGACATTTCAATGCCCGGAAAAATCTCTGGAAACCGTGCTGGCCGTTTGCCGCAGCAATCGCTGGCCCGCGGTGTGTCGTCGATTGCCGTTCTCGCTTGGCTTGCAGTCGTCATGGCGCCGGCTGCGGATGCGCAGGCAATACATCAGGATCCGATGCAGCAGGCCAGCATCGGCCCGGATCTCACGGGTCGGCTGAACCAGGCGCAACCCTCCGGGCCCGCCGCACCGGCGGCGACCGGCCCGACTGCCAACGTGCCGGCAGTGGCTGCGGCCCAGGAGGTCGGCATCCTGTTCCTGCGTGCCGATGGCGGCGACCCGCAAGAGTTGCGCGCCGACAGCGGGTCGACGCTGGTGTTTGTCGCCCGACGCGACGGCGAGGGACGCGCCTATCGCAACGGCCGCGAGGTCGGGCTCGAGGCGGCGGTCAAGGAAAGCGCCGCCCAGATTGCGCTAGCGCAGTTCGGCGCGGCAACGGGCGGCGAGATCGCCGTTTCGGCGCTTCCCGCCACCGCGCAGGCGGCCTTGCAGCAATACCCCGCCGCGGGCGCCCCGCTGCGTATCGTGTTCTCGCATATGACGAACCGCACCGATACCGGGCGGGTCTCGGATCAGCGCGCGGCCAAGATCCTGGCGCTGGAGACTTCCGCGAATGGCGGCAAGAACATCGTCGCGCTGGTCAAGACGGCGATGCAGATGTTCGGGCTCAAATCGGACGCCTGCGACAATTCCGAGGATGCGCGCTGCAACGAGCCTGGCGTTCGCGAGGCCTTTGCGCAGATCAAGCGCGAGGAAGCGCAGCAGCGCGCCAGCGCTGCCCGGTTCTGACCTCAGAAACGAAAAGCACCCGGCAGAAGGGCCGGGCGCGGGTCATATCGGTTCAATCTCGATTGTGCCTGAAGGTACCAGCTTAAATCGGGATTGTCAAGATCATAATTGTAACAAATAGCATAAGGCGGTTGCGGCTCGCGTTGACGGCCTTGGGCAGCGCCCCCCATTATTCCGCAATTCCGATGCCAGGTGGGCTAAGAGCCTCGGCTCCTTCCTAGGCCCGGCCTTCGCCGAGCTAGCTGCTGGATGCGCTCAGCGGTCGCGCAATTTCGGGTCGAGCACGTCGCGCAAGGCGTCGCCGAACAAATTGATGCCGAACACCAGCAGCATGATCGCGAGGCCGGGGAAGACCGCGATCCACGGCGCGGTCGAGGCGTATTCCTCGGCTCCGCCCTGCAGCATCAGGCCCCAGGCCGGCACCGGCTCCTGCACCCCGAGACCGAGATAGGAGAGAGCGGCTTCGGCGAGGATCGCCTGGCCGACAAAGGCGGTGATCACGACGAGAAACGGCCCCATCACGTTCGGCACCATGTGGTGCAGGATGATCCGGGTGTGGCCGTAGCCGAGGGCGCGCGCCGCGTCGACATAGGGCACCTCGCGGATCGCCAAAGCCGAGGAGCGCACGATGCGGGCGCAGCGGGGGATGCCGGGGATCGTGATCGCCAGGATGACGTTGTGCACGCCGGTGCCGAAGATCGAGACGATCGCCAGCGCCATGATGATGGCGGGAAACGCCATGACGATGTCGATGACGCGCTGCAGCCACAGATCGATCTGCCCGCCGAAATAGGCGCTGCCCACACCGATCACCAAACCGAGGGAACCGCCGACGATCGATGAGGTCAGGCCGACGATAAAGGCGGTGCGCGCGCCATAGAGGATGCGCGACAGGAGATCGCGGCCGAGCTGGTCGGTGCCGAGCCAATGCGCCCAGCTCGGCGGTTCTGTCATTGCCGCGAAATCGTTGGCGGTCGGGCTATAGGGCGAGAGCGTGTCGGCAAAAATCCCGGCGAGCCCGAAAATCAGCACCAGCACAACGCCGATCGCGCCGACCGGTTGGCGGCGGAAGAATGTCGTCGTGATCCGCCACAGGCCGCGCGGCGTGCGGCCGTGCTCGTCGAGCAATACGGCGGCGGTGACGGGGGTCGGGGTCGGAGCGACTTCAAGGGTCATCGGCGAGCCTTAGGCGAGGCGGATCAAGCCAAACGTATCCTGGGGTCGAGCCAGGCATAGAACAGGTCGACGACCAGATTGCTCAACACGGCGATCGTGACGACGACCATCACCAACGCCTGGGTCAGCGTGTAGTCCTGGTTCTGCACCGACAGCACCATCAGGCGGCCGATGCCGTTCAAATTGAAGACCTGCTCGGTCACCACGAGACCGCCAATCAGAAAAGCGAACTCGATGCCGATGACCGTGACGACCGGCAGCAGCGCGTTCTTCAAGGCATGCCGATTGATGATCAGGCGCCGGATGAGTCCCTTGGCGCGAGCCGTGCGGATATAGTCCTCGCGCAGGACTTCGAGCATGGCCGAGCGGGTCATGCGCATCGACACCGCCGAATAGCGGTAGCCGATCGTCAAGGCGGGCAGCATGACGATTGACAGATTGCGGATCGGATCCTGCCACAGCGGCACATAGTCGATCGGCGGCATCCAGGGATGACCGAACAGCGCCTGCGTCGTGTCGAGGACGATCAGGATCGAGACGATCCCGAGCCAGAAGGAGGGGGTCGCGAGACCGGCGATCGAGAAGGTCCGGACGACCAGATCGATCCAGCTGTTCTGCTTCAACGCCGAGATCGTGCCGAGCGGGATCGCGATCGCGACCGCGATAACCGTCGCCATCAGCGCGACCTCGAGCGAGATCGGGAAGCGGGTCGCGATCTCCGTGACGACCGGCTTCCCGGACCACATCGACTTACCGAAATCCAGCCGCGCCAAGCCCCACAGGAAATCGAGGAACTGCACGATCCAGGGCCGGTCGATGCCGATCTCGGCATGACAAGTGGCAAGCGCCGCCTGGGTGAAGCTGGTGCCGCCGGAGCCGAGGCGCACGAGGCAGATATCGCCCGGGACTAGGCGCATCAGCAGAAACACCAAGGCCGCCGCTCCGATCAGGGTCGGGAAGACGAGGAGGATGCGGCTGATGATGTAGCGGTACATCGATTACGCTTGGGGGCTCACGCGTTGGCCAAAACCCACCACAGCCGCCCCCTACCTGTCCAGCCACACTGTTGCGAGGTCCTGGTTGATGAAGTGGCTCGGGCTGATCTTCCAGCCCTTCAGGTAAGAGCGGTGCAGCACGGTGCGGTACCACCAGGAAATCCAGATCTCATGCGCCGTCGTGTCGATGGCATGTTTCTCAAATTCGCGCATCAGGACGCGCTGCCGGGCCGGGTCGGTCTCGTGCAGCATCCTCCCGTAAAGCGCGACCTCGTCCTTGTCTTCGAAATTGCCGTAATTGGCGGTGAAAACCGAGCTCGGGAGATAAGGCTGGACGTCGAGAACCGGGTTTGGGACGGCGCGGCAATTGGCCTGCAGCACGACCTCGAAATCGCCGCGCCGCATCGCATCGGTCCAAGGGCCGGTCGGCTGGACGCGCTGGGTCGCCTTTAGGCCCACCTTGCTCCATTCGTCGACCAGCCAGGTGCCGACATATTTATAGGGCTGATCGACATTGCGGTTGAGAAGCTCGAAAGAGAGCCCCTCGGCGCCGGCTTCCTTTAACAGGCGCCTTGCCTCTGCCCGCGATTTCTCGATGTCGGGCCAGAAGCCGGCGAGCTGCTGCAATTCCTCCTTTGTCGCCGCCAGGGGCGAGGCCGGGAAAACGATGCCGCCGACCGTGTGCATGTCGGCGACCTTCGACAAGGCCGGGACGCCATGCCAGCGGTCGATTGCCAGAGTCAGCGCGCGGCGCACGCGCACATCGTCGAACGGCTTCTTGGCGTGGTTCGGCGTGACGAGGCTGCCGCAGTTCCAGTCGCTCTCCTGCACCGTGATCTTGTCGCCGAGCGCCGCCTTCAATTCGTCGCGCGCCGAGGGCGGCAGACCGCGGAACTCGGCGGCGGCGCGGTCGCTGCGGATCGCGTCGAGGCGGGTCGCCTGCTTCGCCGCATAGATCCCAGTGAAGCCGTCGAGATAGGGGAGCCCCGGGTGGTAGTAGTCCGGGTTGCGCACACCGGCGATCGACTGGCCGGTCTCGTAGGAGACGAATTTAAAGGGACCGGAGCCGAGGATGTTCTTCTCGTACCAGTGCGGGTCTTTTTCGAGCTTGTCCTTCTGGTAGACAAAGGTGAACGGGTCGGCGAGCGCCGGGAGAAACGCGGCGGTCGCGAATTTGAGGCGGAAAACGACGGTCTTCGGGTCGGGCGCCTCGACCTTGTCGACCATCATGTACCAGCTCTCGCGTGGGCTCAGGACGCCCTCCTGCGGGTGCAGGATCGATTCCCAGCTGGCCTTGACATCGGCCGAGGTCAGCGGCGTCCCGTCATGGAATTTGACGCCGTCGCGCAGCTGGAACGTGTAGGTGCGGCCGCCATCCGTTGGCTGCGGCATCTCGGTGCAGAGATCGCAGACAAAATCGGTCGTTGACGATGGGTTCTCCGGATTGATGCGGACCAGGGTGCTGTAGAACGGCGCGGTCGCGTGCAGCATCGCGAAGGTGCCTTCCTGGTGCCCGTCGAAAGAGGGCGGCGCATCGGCCGGGATCATAAAAGTCAGCGTACCGCCGCGCTTTGGCTCTTCCGAAGCCGAAGCCGGCATCGCCATCGACAGAACGGCCGTTAACGCCGCCGCGCAGAGCGCAAAGCCCGCCCGCATAGGGTCCTCCCTCGTTCTCTTCCGGGCCATTTTTGGCCGTTTTTCTTGCTCACCCTACGCCCGCACTGGTCGGCGCGAAAGCTCAGCCTTGGCATAGGTGCCGGCGAAAGGCCGGGGCCCATCCTGCAAGTGCTCCTGCCTCGACCAAATGGGTCCCGGCCTCCCGCCGGGACCTTGTTGGGGTGATCGGTTACTTGTCGAGCCAGATGTTCGCGAGATCCTGGTTCAGGTAATGGCTCGGGCTGATCTTCCAGCCCTTCACATAGGAGCGGTACGGGACGATCCGGTACCACCAGGGCAGCACGATCTTGTGCGCCTCGGTATCCATGACGTGCTTGGCAAATTGGAACATCACCTGCTTTTGTGTCGCCGGATCGGTTTCGTGCAATGCCTTCTCGTAGAGTTCCTGTTCCCTCGGGTCTTCGTAATTCCCGTAATTCTGCTTACTGACCGAGCTCGACAGATAGGGCTGCACGTCGAGCAGCGGGTTGACGACGCTGTGGCAATTGGCCTGCAGCACGACACTGAAGTCACCGGCGCGCTCGGCCGCCACCCATGGACCGCTGGGCAGCACCTTCTGAGTGACCTTGACGCCAATCTTGCTCCATTCGTCGACAATCCAGATGCCGACATATTTGTAGGGCTGGTCGACATCGCGGTTCAGCAATTCGAAGCTGAGGTTCTCCGCACCGGCCTCTTTCAACAGGCGCTTAGCCTCGGTGCGCGATTTCTCGATATCGGGCCAGAACCC
Source organism: Pseudomonadota bacterium (assembly GCA_046724035.1). Lineage (GTDB taxonomy): Bacteria > Pseudomonadota > Alphaproteobacteria > ATCC43930 > CGMCC-115725 > DATARH01. Next base: position 7,121 of record JBKOVT010000190.1, read on the forward strand.
GGCCACTTCGTGCAGCTGATCGTTGCTCGGCGCCAGCGGATCGCCCGGGAAGATCAGGCTGCCGGCGGTGTGCACATCGGCGATTTTCGACAATGCCTGGGCGCCGTGCCAGCGGTCGATCGCCAAGGTCAGGGCGCGACGCACGCGCACATCGTCGAACGGCTTTACCTTTTCGTTGATCGTAACGACGCTGCCGCAGTTCCAGTCGCTCTCCTGAAACGCGATCTGATCGCCGAGCGATTTCTTCAGATCGTCGCGGGCGGCGGGTGGCAGGCCGCGGAACTCGATCGCGGCGCGGTCGCTGCGCAACGCGTCGATCCGCGTCGCTTGCTTTGGCGCGTAGATGCCGACGACCTCGTCGAGATAGGGCTTGCCCTCGTGGTAATAGTCCGGGTTACGAACGCCTCTGATCGACTGCCCGACCTCGTAATTGGCCAATTTGAACGGGCCGGAGCCAAGGATGTTGGTTTCGTACCAGTGCGGGTCTTTATCCAGCACCTTCTTCTGATAGATGAACGCAAAGGGATCGGCGAGAGCGGGCAGGAAGGCGCTCGTCGCAAACTTGAGACGGATCACGACGGTCGACGGGTCGGGGGCCTCGATCTTCTCGACCATCTCGAAATCGCTCGATCGCGGGCTCAAGACGCCCTCCGGCGGAAAGGCGACCATCTGCAGGCTTTTTGCGACGTCCTCCGCGGTCAGCGGGTCGCCATTGTGGAACTTGACGCCCTGCCTGATCTTGAACGTGTAGGTCTTGCCGTCATCGGTCGGCTTCGGCATTTCGGTGCAGAGATCGCAGACGAAATCGGTGGTCGAGGACGGGTTGTCCGGATTGATGCGGATCAGGACACTGTAATAGGGCGCGACCGAATGGACCGTCGCATAGGTCGTCTCGCGATGACCGTCGAAGGTCGGCGGCGCATCGGCCGGGATCAGGTAAGTCAGCGTGCCGCCGCGTTTCGGGGTATCTGCCGCGCCCGCCGGCGCCGCCGCGGCGAGCATGGCCAACACCGCCGCCCAAAACCGAAAACCGAAAATCATTACGTCCTCCGACCCGCTCCTTAGCCGATAACAGCCCCGCAACGGCATCCGGACTAGCTGTCCCAAAGCGTTACCCTACGCTGAAGTTAGGTCCCGGCGAAGGCCGGGACCCATCGTTCAAGCGATCGAGCGGCTGCGGGATCGGTCCCGGCCTGCGCCGGGACCTAGGCAGGGGCACCAAATGCTCAACCGCCAAGACTTACTTGTCGAGCCAGATCGTCGCGAGGTCCTGATTGACATAGTGGCTCGGATTGATCTTCCAGCCCTTCACATAGGCGCGGTAGGGCACGATGCGGTACCACCACAACAGAAAGATCGCGTGCGCCTTGTCGTCGAGCACGTCCTTCTCGAACTGGCGCATCAAGCGGCGCTGCGCCGCGGGATCGGTCTCTGCGATCATCTTCTCGTAGAGCGCGATCTCGCCGGGATCTTCGTAGAACCCGAAATTCTGCGCCTCGACCGTATAGGGCAGGTAGCGCTGCACATCGACGAGCGGGTTCACGACGCTCTGGCAATTGCCGTAGACGGCGGCTTCGAAATTACCGGCCCGCATCGTCTCGAACCACGGGCCGGTCGGGACGACGCGCTGCGTCACCTTCAGCCCGATCTTGCTCCATTCATCGACCAGCCACGATCCGTTGTATTTGTAGGGTTGGTCGATGTTGCGGTTGAGCAATTCAAAGCTGAGCCCCTCCTGACCGGCTTCCTTCAAGAGGCGCTTCGCCTCGGCCCGTGATTTCTCGATATCGGGCCAATAGCCGGCGAGCTTCTCTAATTCATCCTTTGTCGCGGCGAGGGGCGAGCCCGGAAACACAATGCCGCCGACGGTCCGGACATTGGCGATTTTGGCGAGCGCCGGCGCGCCGTGCCAGCGATCGATTGCCAAGGTCAAGGCGCGGCGCACCCGGACATCGTCGAACGGCTTTTTCCGATGGTTCGGGAAAACAAGCGTGCCGCAATTCCAGTCGCTCTCCTGCACGGCGAGCTGGTCGCCGAGCGCCGTCTTCAATTCGTCGCGCACCGAGGGCGGGAAGCCGCGGAACTCGATCGCGGCGCGGTCGGCGCGCAGCGCATCGAGGCGGGTTGCCTGCTTGTCGGCGTAGATGCCGATAAAGCCGTCGAGATAGGGCAGGCCGGGCTGATAATAGTCCGGGTTGCGCACGCCCCGGATCGATTGTCCGGTCTCATAGGCGACAAATTTGAACGGCCCCGAGCCGTCGATATTTTTTTCGTACCAGTGGATATCCTTGTCGAGCTTCGCTTTGCTGTAGATCCAGGCATAGGGATCGGCGAGCGCGGGCAGAAATGCGTTGGTCGCCTGCTTCAGGCGAAAGGTGACGGTGGAGGGGCCGGTCGCCTTGATGCTGTCGATCATCGCGGCATAGCCGGCGCCGCGCGCGCTGATGACGCCCTCGGGCGGAAAGACGATCTTTTTCCAGGTCGCCGCGACGTCCTCGGCGGAGAGAGGCGAGCCGTCGTGGAACTTCACTCCTTGGCGGATCGTGAAGGTGTAGGTCTTGCCGCCGTCGGTGGGCTGCGGCATCGCGGTGCAGAGATCGCAGACGAAATCGGTCGTCGAAGACGGGTTCTCGGGATTAGCGCGGATCAGATTGCTGTAGAAGGGCGCGACCGAATGCACGGTCGCGAAGCTGTTCTCGCGATGGCCATCGAAGGAGGGCGGCGCATCCGCCGGGATCAAAAAGGTCAGAACGCCGCCGCGCTTCGGCGTCTCCGCCGCACTGAGCGGCTGCGCGGCGGAGAGCCATGCCAAGCCGAAGATCGCAGCAATCCGAGCGAAGCGGCTCATCGGGAGAGCCTCGATTATTTATCGAGCCATACCGTGCCCAGATCCTGGTTCACGTAGTGGCTCGGCCCGATCTTCCAGCCCTTGACATAGGCGCGGTATGGCACGATGCGCTGCCACCACAGCAGGAAAATGCCGTGCGCCTGCTCGTCGAGCACATATTTGTTGAAGTCGAGCAGCCGCGACTTCTGCTTTGACTTGTCGAGCTCGCGCAGCATCGTGTTGTACAGCTCGACTTCGTGCTGGTCCTCAAAATTGCCGTAGTTTCCCTCCGAGATCGTGTGCGGCAGGTACTTGCCGACATCGGCGAGCGGGTTGACGACGTTCTGGCAGTTGCCTTCGACGGTCATGTCGAAATCCCCGGCGCGCATCGCCGCGAACCACGGCCCGGTCGGCAAGATCCGCTGGGTGACCTTGACGCCGATCTTGCTCCACTGATCGACGACCCAGATGCCGTAGTATTTGTAGGGCTGGTCGGTCGAGCGGTTGAGCAGGGTGAAGCTGAGATTTTCCTGGCCGGCTTCCTTCAACAGGCGTTTCGCCTCGGCGCGGGACTTTTCGATATCGGGCCAATAGCCGGCGATCTGCTGCAACTCTTCCTTCGTTGGCGCGAGCGGTGAGCCGGGGAAGGTGAGGCCGCCGACCGTGCGCACGAGCGCGATCTTCGACAATTCCGCCGCGCTGCCCCAGCGGTCGATCGCCAAGGTCAGGGCGCGGCGGACGCGCGGGTCGTCAAACGGCTTTCGCGCGTGGTTGGGCGTGATCAGCCCGCCGCAGTTCCAATCGCTGGTCTGAACCGCGAGCTGATCGCCGAGCGCCTGCTTCAGCTCGTCGCGCACGGTTGGCGGAAACCCGCGGAACTCGATCGCCGCCCGGTCGCTCTTGATGGCTTCGACGCGCGTCACCTGCTTGTCGGCGTAGATGCCCTTGAAGCCGTCGAGATAGGGGAGGCCCTGATGGTAGTAGTCCGGGTTGCGCGCCCCCTCGATCGACTGGCCGGTCTCGTAGGCGACAAATTTAAACGGCCCCGAGCCATCGATATTTTTTTCGTACCAGTGGATATCCTTGTCGAGCTTCGCTTTGCTGTAGATCCAGGCATAGGGATCGGCGAGCGCGGGCAGGAAGGCGTCGGTCGCGAATTTCAGCCTGAAAACGACGGTTGAGGCATCCGGCGCCTCGATCTTGTCGACCATGACAAAATTGCTCTGACGCGGGCTGACCGCGCCCTCGGGCGGGAAGATGATCTTGTTCCACGAGGCCAGAACATCGGCGGCGGTCAGCGGGGTCCCGTCGTGAAACTTCACCCCCTGCCGGATCTTGAAGGTGTAGGTCTTGCCGCCATCGGTCGGCTGCGGCATCTCGGTGCAGAGATCGCAGACGAGGTCGGGGGATCCCGGATCCATCGGGTTGGCGCGGATCAATGTGCTGTAAAACGGCGCCGCCGAATGAATCGTCGCGTAGGTTTCTTCACGCTGCGCATCGAAGCTCGGCGGCGCATCGGCGGGGATCATATAGGTCAGGATGCCGCCGCGCTTCGGCGTCTCCTCGGCGGCGGCCGGCAATATCAGCATCGAACCGGCGGCGAGGCCGACCAGGATCCGTAACGCGACCTGCATACCTTCCTCCCTGAAATTACCGTCGATTTGTCTGCTGAACCTATCTGTCGAGCCAAATCGTGGCGAGGTCCTGATTGACAAAGTGGCTGGGACTGATTTTCCAGCCCTTCACATATGACCTGTACGGCACGATCCGATACCAGAAGGTCAGCGGCAATTCGTGCGCCTGGGTGTCGATGACGTATTTTTCGAATTCGCGCATCAGCACCCTTTGCTTCGCCGGATCGGCTTCGCGCAGCATCTTTTGATAAAGGTCGATCTCGGCCGGGTCTTCGTAGCCGCCGTAGTTTTCAGTAAAGACGGTATGCGGCAGGTATTTGCCGACGTCGAGCACCGGATTGACGACGCTTTGGCAATTGGCCTCCATCGTCACGTCGAAATTGCCGGTGCGCATGCCATCGAACCATGGCCCGGTCGGCACGACCTTTTGCGTGACCTTGAGGCCGATCTTGCTCCACTCATCGACCACAAAGGTGCCGATGTATTTGAAGGGCTGGTCTACATCGCGGTTCAGCATCTCGAAGCTGAGGTTCTCCGCGCCGGCCTCTTTCAGGAGACGCTTCGCCTCAACCCGCGACTTCTCGATATCGGGCCAAAAGCCCGCGAGCTGCTGCAATTCCTCCTTGGTCGCCGCGAGCGGCGAGCCGGGAAACACAATGCCGGCGACCGTGCGCACGATTGCAATCTTCGACAGCGCCGGCGCCCCTTTCCATTGATCGATCGCCAGCGACAGGGCGCGGCGCACCCGGACATCGTCGAACGGCTTTCGCTTGTGATTATAGGTAAGCAGGTTGCCGCAATTCCAGTCGCTCTCCTGGACGGCGATCTGGTCGCCCAGCTCCTTGACGAGCTGGTCCCGCGCGGAGGGCGGCTCGCTCCTGAACTCCATCGCGGCTCGGTCTGCGCGGATCGCATCGACGCGCGTCGCCAGCTTGGGCGCGTAGATTGCGGTGAAGCCGTCGAGATGGGGCAGACCCTTGTGATAGTAGTCGGGGTTTCGCTCGCCCGTGACCGATTGGCCGGTCTCGTAACGCACGAATTTGAAAGGGCCCGATCCGAGGATGTTTTTTTCGTACCAGTGCTGATCCTGATCGAGAGCGGCTTTTTTATAAATGTACGCGAATGGATCGGCGAGCGCCGGGAGGAAAGCGGTGGTAGCGAATTTGAGCCGGAACACGACCGTGCGCGGGTCGGGCGATTCGACCTTCTCCACCATCGTGTAAAAGGCTTGCCGCGCGCTTGTAACACCGGATGGCGGGCTGACGATCCGTTGCCAGCTCGCGGCGACATCGGCGGCGGTCAGCGGCGACCCGTCGTGAAACTTCACCCCGTCGCGGATCTTGAAGGTGTAGGTTTTGCCGTCATCGGTGGGCCGCGGCATCTCCGTGCAGAGGTCGCAGACAAAATCGCTGGTCGAAGACGGATTTTCCGGGTTGATGCGAATGAGGACGCTGTAAAACGGCGCGGTCGCATGCACCGTCGCGAAGGTCGCCTCGCGATGGCCGTCGAAGCTCGGCGGCGCGTCGGCCGGGATCATATAGGTCAGCGTTCCGCCGCGCTTTGGCGTCTCCTCGGCAGCGAGTGGCCATGCGAGAGCGAGCGCCGCAACCAAAATAAGCGCGCCCCGGATCGTGCGCTTCATCGATATGCTCCCCTCGCTCGCGACTTCTATTTGTCGAGCCACAACCGCGCCAGATCCTGGTTGATGAAATGCGTGGGCGCGATCTTGAAGCCCTTGAGATAGGAGCGGTACGGCACGATGCGGTGCCACCACAAGGCCCAGATCTCATGCGCCTGCTCGTCGAGGACGTATTTCTCCAGCTGGCGCATCAACTCGCGCTGCCTCGCCGGATCGGTTTCACGCAGCATCTTGTCGTAAAGCGCGACTTCGGCGGGGTCCTCGTAATGGCCGTAATTCTCGGCGGAAACCGAGGCCGGCAATACCTTTTGTACATCGAGCGGCGGGTTGACGATGCCCCAGCCAGGCGCCTCGACGACCACATCGAAATCGCCGTTGCGCATCGAGTCGAACCAGGGCCCGGTCGGCACGACCTTCTGCGTCACCTTGAGCCCCACCTTGCTCCACTGATCGATCAGCCAAGCGGCGACGTATTTGTAAGGCTGATCGACATTGCGGTTGAGGAGCTCGAAGGCAAGCCCCTCGGCGCCGGCCTCCTGCAAGAGGCGCCTCGCCTCGGCGCGCGATTTCTCGATATCGGGCCAGTAGCCCGCGATCTGCTGTAATTCCTCTTTCGTCGCCGCGAGTGGCGAACCCGGAAAGACCATCCCGCCGACCGTCTGCACGATCGCGATCTTCGACAGAGACGGCGCGCCGCCCCAGCGGTCCACCGCCAGGCTCAAGGCGCGGCGCACGCGCGGATCATCGAAGGGTTTTTTCTGATGGTTCGGCGTTATCGCGCTGCCGACGTCCCAAATGCCCTCTTGCGAGACGATCTTGTCGCCAAGCGCGCCGATCAGCTCGTCGCGCGCCGAGGGCGGCATGCCGCGGAACTCGATCGCGGCGCGGTCGCTGCGGATCGCGTCGATGCGCGTTGCCTGCTTGTCGGCATAGATCGCGGTGAAGCCGTCGAGATAGGGAAGCGCCGGATCGTAATAATCCGGGTTGCGCACGCCTGTGACGGATTGACCCGTTTCGTAATGCGCGAACTTGAAGGGGCCGGAACCGAGGACGTTCTTCTCGTACCAGTGCGGGTCCTTGTCGAGGATCGCCTTTTTGTAGATCCAGTTGAACGGGTTGGCGAGCGACGGCAGGAAGGCGGCGGTCGGGAATTTGAGGCGGAAGACGACGGTCGAGGGATCGGGTGTCTCGACCTTGTCGACCATCAGGAAATTGGCGACGCGCGCGCTCAAGACGCCCTCGGGCGGGAAGATGATGGCCTGGAACGTCGCGGCAATATCGTCGGCGGTCAGCGGCGAGCCGTCGTGAAATTTGACACCCTGGCGGATCTGGAAGGTGTAGGTCCGGCCGTTATCGGCCGGCTGCGGCATCGCGGTGCAAAGATCGCAGGTGAAATCCGTTGTCGAAGACGGGTTGTCCGGATTGACGCGGATCAGGAGGCTGTAAAAGGGCGCGCCGGCATGCACGGTCGCAAAGGTGCTCTCGCGATGCGCGTCAAAGCTGGGCGGCGCATCGGCGGGGATCAGGTAGGTCAGCGTGCCGCCGCGCTTCGGCGCCTCCTCGGCCCCGGCGGGCATGGCGAGGGCGAACGCCAGCACAAGCGATGTCGCCGCCACCCAGAGTGGCACCCCCGCCCGCATCGCGTCCTCCCTTTTTGCCGTTGCCGTTTAGCCGGTTCTGCCTTGTAGCTCTTACCCTACGCGCGCCCCCAACTATGCGAAACCTCAGCTTAAGAATAGGTCCCGTCTCAAGAACAGGTCCCGGCGCAGGCCGAGACCCATTTCTCAGCCGTCCCTGCCTCTGACAAATGGGTCCCGGCC
>JBKOVT010000157.1:0-18058 GCA_046724035.1 Pseudomonadota bacterium
AGGATGAAGCCGTCATACTCCGGCGCCAGCTCTCGCATGCCGTTGATAACGCGAATGCTCACGATGCCCCGCTCGTGCCGATCGACACTTGCGCGACCTTAGCATGGTCGGTGCCGACAGCCTCGGCGACGGAGGCGAAACGGTCACGCCGGAGCAGGGCTGTCAGACCCGTCTTGATGTCGCCGATCAGGGCGGGGCCGGCAAAGACCAGCGCCGTATAGAGCTGCACGAGCGACGCGCCGGCGCGGATCTTGGCATAGGCATTTTCGGCGCTTGCCACGCCACCGACCCCGATCAGCGGAAGCTCGCCCTTGGTGAGCCGATACATGTCTGCCAGCAACGCTGTCGAGGGCCCGAACAGAGGCGGCCCGCTGAGCCCCCCGGCTTCGCCGGCCTGGGGACTTCGCAGCCCCGGAGGGCGTGCGACCGTCGTGTTGCTGACAACGATCCCGTCGATGCCGGTCGCGAGCGCGACCGCGGCGATGTCGGCGCGCTCTTCGGTCGTAACATCGGGGGCGATCTTGACCAGTAGCGGCGGCCGGGCGCCGGATTGGTCGCGCGCCTCGAGCACTCGGCGCAGGAGCGTGTCAAGCGAGGCGCGGGCCTGAAGCTCGCGCAGCCCCGGCGTGTTCGGCGATGACACGTTCACAACGAGATAATCGGCAAGCGGGGCGGCACGGCGAACTCCCTCGGCATAATCGGGAGCCGCATCCGCGCTGTCTCGGTTCTTGCCGACATTGACGCCGACAATGCCGGCCTCGCGCTGGCGCGCCGTCATTCGTTGCACGACGAGGTCGAGCCCGGCGCTGTTGAAACCTAGGCGGTTGATCAACGCGCCGTCGGCTTCGAGCCGGAACACACGTGGTATCGGGTTGCCGGACTGTGGCCGCGGCGTCACCGTGCCGATCTCGACAAAGCCGAAGCCGAGCCGCAGCAGCGCTTCCGCGGCCCGCGCATCCTTGTCGAAACCAGCGGCGATGCCGATCGGGTTTGGGAAATCGAGGCCCCACACCTGCTGGTGCAATTCGGGCGGATCGGGTATCCGCCTCATCCCGCCCAATCCGGCGGCGAGAGCCGTCAACGTCAGTCGATGCGCCGTCTCGGGCGGCAGCGCCTTCAGCAGCGGGCGGACAAGCCGGTAGAGATCGGGCACGTCTCAGGTCGCAACGAGCTCGGCGGTCCCAAGCTCTTCGACCTCCACGATGGCGTGGTCGCCGGCGGCCGGGAACTGGATCGGCACCATGCTGCCGGTCATGACGATCATCCCGCGTTTGAGCGGTGTCCCGGCGGTGGCCAGCTTGTCGGCGAGCCAAGCCAGCGCATTGAGCGGGTTGCCCATGACGTCGCCGCCTTTGCCATGACCGATCTCGCGGCCATTGATCGTCAGCCGTGCCCCAAGCTTGGCGAGATCGAGCCGCCGCCAATCACCGACCGGCTGGCCAAGCACGACACCGGCGTTCCACACATTGCCGGCGACCATGGCCGCCGCACTGAGCCGCTTATAATCGTGTCGCAGATCTTCCAGCACTTCGATGGCGGCCATGCAGCTCTCCACCGTTGCAGCAGCGCGGTCCGCGCTTCCGCCTTGCGGCAGATCTTCGCGGAGCCGCACCGCGATCTCGGTCTCGATCCCGAGCCGGCAATAGTTTCGCGCCGGCAGTTCGGCGCGGCGCTGATGCACTTCAGTAGCAAAGATGGCGCCGTAGCATGGCTCATTGACGCCGCACAGCTTCTGCATGATTGGCGTCGTCAGACCGATTTTGTATCCGACGACCTCGCCCCGCCCGCGGGCCCTCTCGATCTCCTCGAAAACCGCGCGAATGGCATAGGCCTCGTCCAGATCCGCGGGCAGCAGCTCGGGTGGCAGAATGTCGATCTGACGCCGCTCACGGAACAGCGCAGCGATGCGCTCGGCCTTCTGCCGCGGATCGAGTGCCAATGGAGATCTCCTTCAGCGGTGCCGCAGTTCGCGGCGAATGATCTTGCCGGTCGCGGTCAGCGGCAATTCATCGACAAACACGATTTCGCGGGGCGCCTGATACCAAGCCAACCGCTTTCCGACAAACGCGCGGATTTCTTCCGCGAGCGCCGGTCCGACCGCCACATCCTGCTTCGGCACGACAAAGGCGCGGACGATTTCGCCGCGCACCGGGTCGGGGCAGCCGACGGCGGCCGCCATCAGCACCGCCTCGTGCTTCATCAGGCTGTCCTCGATATCGGTCGGGCCGATGCGGTAGCCGCCGCTCGAGATCAGATCGTCCTCCCGCCCTTTGTACCAGACGTATCCTCCCTCATCCTGGACCGCGACATCGCCGGTCAGCAGCCAGTCGCCTGCAAACTTTGCGGCGGTCGCCTCGGGATTGTTCCAGTAGCCGAGAAACATGACGGGATCTGGCCGCTTCGCCGCGATGATGCCGGTCATGCCGGCCGGCAGCGCCTCGCCCGCATCCGACACGACCGCGACCTGATGTCCTGGGATCGGACGGCCCATCGAGCCCGGCCGCACGGGATAGAGCGAGGCGCAATTGCCGACGAGCAGGTTGGCTTCCGTCTGGCCGTAGAATTCGTTGACCGCGACTCCGAGCGCTTCCTTTGACCAGGCAAGAATGTCCTCGCCGAGCGCTTCGCCGCCGCTCGCAACAGAGCGGAGATTCAACCTGAATCGCTCGCGCGGCGAGCTCACGCTGCGCATCATCTTCAGCGCGGTCGGCGGCAGAAAGGCGTTGCGTACCCCGTGTTCGCCGATCAGCACGAACGCCTCGTCCGGATCGAATTTGCGCGCGCGATGCGCCAGCACCGGCACTCCGAAATAGAAGCTCGGCAGCAGCACGTCCAAGAGGCCGCCGATCCACGCCCAATCCGCCGGAGTCCAATAGAGATCGCCCGGTTGCGGGAAGAAATCGTGCGGCAATTGCACGCCGGGCAGATGCCCAAGCAGCACACGATGCGCGTGCAGCGCGCCCTTGGGTTTTCCCGTGGTCCCGGAGGTATAGATGATCAGCGCCGGATCGTCGGCCGCTGTCTCGACGGGCACGAATTCGTCGCGGGCGCGCTCCAATGTCAGCCAGAACAGCGGGTGACCGGCATTTTCGCCTTCGACGATCAGGATCGTTGCGAGATCGGGTAGGCCCGGCGGGATTTTGGCGAGATTTTCGCCGTCGGTGATCAGGACTTTGGCGCCGCTGTCGGCCAGGCGATGTTCGAGCGCGTCGAGGCCGAACTGCACAAAGAGCGGCACGGCGATCGCGCCGAGCTTGTAAATCGCGAGATGCGCGATCGCGGTTTCGGGCCGCTGCGGCAGCAGCACCCCTACCCGGTCCCCCGCCCTCACGCCGAAACCGGCCAGCGCGTTCGCGCAACGGTTCGAGAGGCGCTTCAGATCGTCGAAGGTGAAGCGCTCAACCCTGCCGTCGGGTGCCTGATAGATCAGCGCCAGCCTGCGGGTGCCATCGGCGTGCCGGTCGCAGGCGACGACGCCCATGTTCAACCGCGCCGGCACGTCCCACCGGAAGCCGCGATAGATCTCGTCATAGCTGTTGCCTCGTTGGAGCACTGTCGAACTAGCTCCCCTGGCCCATCCGAGGCGAGGCGTCCGCGGCGAGGCGCCGGCTGAGCGCGACCCCGGTCATACGATGGCGCCATGCCGTGTGCAGCAGATTAGCTAGACGCTCGGCGGCCGATAAAATCGGCAGCCCCGCCGGATGAATATTGGACAAGCAATTGCGCGACGCATCGACCGTGCCCGGCGCCGGCTGCCAGGTGAGATAGACACCGAGTGAGTCCGCGGCGCTGAGCCCTGGACGCTCACCGATCAGCAACGCCGCGAGCCCCGCGCCGAGAATGCCGCCGATCTCGTCCTTGATCGCGACCCGGCCGCCCTCGACGATTGCGACGGGGCCGATCCTAAGCGATGGGTTGAGCTGTGGGAGAGTGGCCCGCAGCAGGGCGCCCGCATGCGAGTTGACCGCCGTGGCGGAAAGCCCATCCGCAATCACAAAAAAGACGTCGATCGGGACTGCGGGACGAGCCGTCAGGCGCTCGCGCGACTCTGCATCGAGGCGCCGTCCGAGATCGGGGCGGCGCAGATAGCTGGCGCGGTCCCCCGCCGCCGAGCGCAGCAAGAGGGGCTCTAAGCCGCACTCTCGCACTTGCGTTGCGATCGCTTCGGCGTTGAATGCCGCGTACACCGCGTCCCGCGCCCGAGCATGCGCCAGCTGAAAATCGAGATGCGCGCTTGTCGGCAATGCTGTGCCGCTGCGGCCAAGCCCAACCCGCGCCGGGGTCGCTCGGCGCAATTCGGGCCAGGACAGCGCGCGCCCCTCGCTCATTCGATTGCCGCGAGAAGCCGCTGCAAGGGCGCCGCGCTATTGGGACGTTCAGGCCCGGTCAGCCGCCCTTCGGAATCGGCAATTCCGATGCGTTCGAGCCAAGCCTCGAACTCGGGAGCCGGGCGCTTGCCCAGCACTCGACGCAGATACAGCGCATCATGGAACGAGCTGCTCTGATAGCTCAACATGACATCATCCGCGCCCGGGACACCCATGATGTAGGTACAGCCCGCGATGCCGAGCAAGGTCAATAGGGCGTCCATATCGTCCTGGTCGGCTTCGGCGTGGTTTGTGTAGCAAACATCGCAACCCATCGGCAGGCCAAGGAGCTTGCCGCAGAAATGGTCCTCCAGCCCGGCGCGCATGATCTCCTTGCCGTCGAACAGATATTCCGGGCCGATGAAGCCAACCACCGAATTGACCAACAGCGGATCAAAGGCGCGCGCCACGGCGTAGGCTCGGGCTTCCAACGTCTGCTGGTCGACCCCGTGATGCGCCTCGGCCGAGAGCGCGCTTCCCTGACCCGTCTCGAAATACATGACATTGCCGCCGACAGTGCCACGCCCGAGCGACAGCGCCGCATCTCGAGCCTCGCCGAGCAGCGCAAGATTGACGCCGAAATGGCGATTTGCCGCTTCCGTTCCGGCGACCGACTGAAATACCAGATCAACCGGCGCGCCGCCCTCTATGGCCGCGAGCGCCGTCGTCACATGCGCCAGTACACAGCTCTGACCCGGGAGATCGAGCCGCGCCCGCAATCGATCGAGAAAGCGCGTCAACTCGAGATATTTCTCGAGGCTATCGGTCGCCGGGTTGATGCCGATGACAGCGTCGCCGGAGCCCAGCATCAGCCCGTCGAGTATCGAGGCGGCGATCCCGCGCGCATCATCGGTCGGATGGTTGGGTTGCAGCCGTGTCGACAGCCGGCCTTGGAGCCCGATCGTGTTGCGAAACCGGGTCACCACCCGACATTTGACGGCCACACTGATTAGATCCTGCAGCCGCATGATCTTCGAGACCGCCGCGACGATCTCGGGCGTCAGCCCGGGGACTAGGTGGGCAAGAGCCGCACTGTCGACGGCGTCCGAGAGGAGCCAATCGCGCAGTTCGCCGACCGTCATGGCCGCGATCGCGGCAAAGGCGTCGCCGTCGTGGCTGTCTATGATCAGCCGGGTGATCTCGTCCGTCTCGTAGGGCAGGACGGGATCTTCAATCAAGCGGCGCAATGGCAGCTCGGCTAGCGCAAGCTGCGCCGCAACCCGTTCAGTCATATCGGCCGCGGCCAGCCCCGCCAGCCGATCGCCCGACCGGGGTGGCGTCGCGCGCGCCAACAGCGTCTTCAGATCGGCGAAGACGTAGCGGGTCCCGCGGACGGCTTCTGCATAACCCAACCCTGGTTCCTCTGGTGATCGGATAGGCTCGCAGCCGATCATATCGTCTCGCGGAAAATCCGTCCCTTGTGCCGCAACAGTGGCTCCCGCATATACCGCGGACTGCCTGCCCGGCCCCCACCGCGACGGAATTCATGGACGATGTCGCCCAGCCGCTGCTCGATTTTATCAAGGCGCATTCGGATTGGGCCGCGCTTGTCATGTTCGTCACGGCCTTCGGCGAGTCGTTCGCCTTTCTGAGCCTGCTATTTCCCGGCACGACCGTGCTGGTTGCCGCCGGGACGCTGCTGTCGGCCGGCACCTTGCCTTACGCCTCAATCCTCATTGGCGCGATTTGCGGCGCCGTGCTCGGCGATTCGGTCTCGTATTGGCTGGGCCGCCGCTTTGGCGGCGGCATCGCGCGGGTGTGGCCGTTCTCGCGTCATCCCGAGCTGTTATCGCGGGGCATCGTGTTCTTTGACCGCCATGGCGGGAAAAGCGTGTTTATCGGCCGCTTTTTCGGGCCGGTCCGGGCCGTCATCCCACTCGCCGCCGGTATCATGCAAATGCCGCGCGGCCGCTTCTGGCTGGCGAATGTGATCTCGGCCTTGGTCTGGGCGCCGATGCTGCTATTCGTGGGCGATGTGGTTGGAGAAGTCGGGGATCGCCTGATCGGCACCGCCAACACGATGATGGTTGTTTTCGGTGGGCTGATGCTCTTTGGGATCGCAGCGGTTATTTGGGCGGCATTTCGCGCGGCCCGCCCAAAACCCTGAGCCCTCTTACCGGCTGCGGCTGGCCGCCGCGGGCGCTGCACGCTCCCCGATCCGGGCGTGAGCGACGATATAGTTGTCGACATGCGTGGCTAGGGTGCCGGTGCTTTCGAGAAAAAAATGATCGGATCCGGGAATCTTCCGGTATTCGATCTTGATGTCCCGCTGGTGCGCCAGCTTGTGTACCAGCTTTTGCACCGACTCGTGCGGCACCAGATTGTCCTGATCACCCTGCAAGATCAGACCGGAAGAGGGGCAGGGCGCAAGGAAACTGAAATCATATTGATTGGCCGGCGGCGACACCGAGATGAAGGCGTCTATTTCCGGACGCCGCATCAACAGCTGCATGCCGATCCAGGCGCCAAACGAATAACCCGCGACCCAGCACGTTGGGGCGTTCGGGTTGTAGCCCTGGAGCCAATCGAGCGCGGCCGCGGCATCGGCCAACTCGCCCTCACCGCGATCAAAGCTGCCCTGGCTGCGGCCGACGCCGCGGAAATTGAACCGCAATGTCGAGAAGCCGCGTTTTACGAAGCACTGATAGAGCGTGTAGACGATCTTGTTGTTCATCGTCCCGCCATGCAGCGGGTGCGGATGCAATACCAGCGCCATTGGCGCATTCGTGCCGCGGGCGTGATGATAGCGGCCCTCGATCCGGCCTTCCGGGCCATTGATAATGACCTCAGGCATGGCGGATCCAACGCAAAGCTGACTTCCGGAGTCGGATAATGACCCTATCTTCCCTAGGCAATGCCCTTGCCACCCTCGTCCTCATACTTGATCGCCTTAGTCGGACAATTATATGCTGGTCTCGAAATCCCGCGAGCCGGTGCGTGCAGCAGGCCGTCGCGGTCTCGACGATAACATAGTGACGGCGATGCTTTTCCAAAACCTGCGCGACGAGATTGATGCGACTTTGGCGCGCGATCCGGCGGCGCGGTCGCGGCTCGAAGTGGTGCTGTGTTACCCGGGCTTCCAAGCCCTGCTCTATTACCGGGCCGCGCATTGGCTGTGGGAGCGCCGCTTCTACCTCCTGGGCCGCTTCGTCTCGCATCTCGGGCGGGTGCTGACCGGCATCGAGATCCATCCCGGCGCCCGCATCGGCCGCCGGCTGTTCATTGATCACGGCATGGGGGTCGTGATCGGCGAGACCGCCGAGATCGGCGATGACTGCACCCTTTATCAC
Organism: Pseudomonadota bacterium; assembly: GCA_046724035.1. Taxonomy (GTDB): domain Bacteria; phylum Pseudomonadota; class Alphaproteobacteria; order ATCC43930; family CGMCC-115725; genus DATARH01. The sequence continues at coordinate 7,658 of JBKOVT010000157.1, forward strand.
GGCGTGACGCTGGGTGGCACGCGGCCGTCCCGCGAGCAAGGCGGGCAAAAGCGCCATCCCACGATCGGCAACGATGTCATCGTGGGCTCGGGAGCCCAGGTCTTGGGTCCGTTCCGGGTCGGCGATGGCGCCCGCATCGGCGCCGCATCTGTCGTTCTGAAGGAGGTGCCGGACGGCGCCACGATGGTCGGCAACCCGGCGCACCAAGTCGGTCGGCGCGCTGCGTCGGAGGCGATGCCGCCGGTCTTTGAGCCCTACGGCATCAGCGGCGAGATTCCCGACCCAATCGCACGCCCATTGGCCGCGCTTCTCGATGAAGTTTCGGTATTGCGGGCGCGGATCGCCGAACTCGAGCGGGAGGGCGACGCCGCGAAAGCGGCTGAGCCGGCCCGCGAACCCCTTCGACCCCGCGTTGCAAGGGCGAACCCGTGAAGCTCGGCGCCAAGGCCCGCTATGCCGTCATGGCTATGGTCGATCTCGCGCGCCATAGTAATGGCGCCCCGGTCTGCCTTGCCGACATCGCCGACCGACAAGAGATTTCGCTACCCTACCTCGAACAGCTCTTCGCCAAATTGCGGCGCAACGGCTTGGTCAAGAGCGTGCGCGGGCCTGGTGGCGGCTATCTCCTGGCATATGATCGCGACGATACGCGCATCGGCGACATTATCGCAGCCGTCGACGAACCGATCCATGCCGTCCGATGTACCCCGGGATCTGTTTCCGGCTGCCGCATCGACCGGAGCCGATGTTTGACGCACGATTTGTGGGAAGAGTTGAGCAACCAGATCCATCTTTTTTTGAGCTCGGTATCGCTCGGCGATGTCTGCGAGCGGCGGGTGCTTGGAACCAGCGGCATCGCCCAGCGCGAAATTTACCGAGCCGGCAAAGCTTCTTGAAACCATGGTCCGACGCGAGAGCTACCTCGATTGGAACGCGACCGCTCCCTTGCGGCCGGAGGCCGCGGCCGCGGTGACGGCGGCCTTGCGCGACTGCGGCAACGCGTCTTCGGTGCATCGCTGGGGCCGTGGCGCGCGGCAGCGCGTCGAAGACGCCCGCGAGGCCGTTGCGGTATTGATCGGCGCCGATCCTGAGCGCGTCACCTTCGTCAGCGGCGGCACCGAAGCAAACCAACTGGCGCTTCTTGGCAGCGGACGCGAGCGAGTTCTCATCTCGGCCGTGGAGCACAGCTCGGTGTTGCACGCCGTACAGCACGCCGAGCGTATCCCCGTCAGCGCGGACGGTATTGTCGATCTTGGGCAGCTCGAAGAGTTGCTCGCTTCCGATCCGCGTTCCGCCCTGGTTTCGGTGATGCTTGCGAACAACGAAACCGGTGCGATCCAGCCGGTCGCCGAGGTCGCGGCCATCGCCCATCGCTACGGTGCTTTGTTCCATTGCGATGCGGTGCAGGCGGCCGGCAAGATCCCGGTCGATGTTGCCACGATCGGTGCCGATCTCATCAGCCTGTCCGCCCACAAGCTCGGCGGGCCACCGGGTATCGGTGCGTTGATCATCTGCGGCACGATCGAGGTCGCGCCGATGATCCGCGGTGGCGGTCAGGAGCGCGGCCGCCGCGCCGGCAGCGAGAACCTGCCCGGTATTGCCGGGTTCGCGGCGGCGGCGGATGCGGCGACGCACCGCCTTGCCGATTACGAGCGCGTCCAGGGCCTACGTAATGGCATCGAGTCGGCCGTCCTTGCGACCGCACCCGAAGCCATTGTCATCGGCGGCGCAGCGCCCCGTCTGCCCAACACCAGCGCGATTGCGCTGCCCGGCATCTCGGCCGAGACGCAGGTTATCGCGCTTGATCTCGACGGGGTCATGGTCAGCGCTGGGGCGGCCTGCTCCTCGGGCAAAGTCGGCCCGAGTCACGTGTTACAGGCGATGGGCGCTGCCCCGGAGATTGCGGGCTCGACGATTCGTGTCAGCTTGGGCTGGAGCACGACCGAGGCCGAGATCGAGCATTTTCTCGAAGCATGGACGGCAATGTATCGGCGGGTAAAGCCGCATGCCGCGGCAGCGAGGGCGGCATGAGCGTTTCGAGCGCCGCGCTGGCGCAGCGTCCGAATACGCCGCCGATCTATCTCGACAATCAGTCCTCGACGCCGCTCGATCCGCGCGTGCTTGAGGCGATGCTGCCCTATTTCACCGAGCAGTTCGGTAACCCGCATAGCGAAAGCCATGTCTACGGCCATAACGCTATGGCCGCGATCGAGGCGGCGCGCGGACAGGTCGCGCGGCTGATCGGCGCAGATGTGCGCGAAATCGTGTTCACCTCGGGTGCAACGGAGTCGAACAATCTCGCGCTGAAGGGCGCGGCGCATTTCGCGCGCGCGCATCCCGTCGGCGATAGGACTCGGGATCACTTGATCGCATTGACGACCGAGCACAAATGTGTGCTCGAAAGCGCTGCCTCGCTGGAGCGCGAAGGCTTTGCTGTGACCTATTTGCCGGTCGAGCCAAGCGGCCTCGTCTCGCCCGACCGGCTCGCCGCCGCGATTACGGATCGCACGCTCCTGGTCTCGGTCATGGCGGCGCATAACGAGATTGGCATCGTCCAGCCGCTCGCCGAGATCGGTGCGCTGTCCCGATCCCGTGGTGTCTTGTTCCACACCGATGCCGCACAAGCCGCCGGCAAAATTCCGCTCGATGTCGAGTCGATGAAGATCGATCTGATGTCGATCTCCGGCCACAAGATTTACGGTCCCAAGGGTATCGGCGCGCTTTATGTTCGCCGCCGCCCGCGGGTGCGGCTCTTGCCGCTGATCGATGGCGGCGGCCAAGAGCGGGGGCTGCGATCGGGCACCTTGCCGACCCCACTCTGCGTCGGTCTTGGCCGCGCTGCCGAGCTGGCCCGCGCGGAGATGGGAGAGGAGGCTCAGCGGCTCCAGCAGCTACGGGACCGGCTCTACGTGAACCTCCAGCGCCGCATTCCCGATCTGCAACTCAATGGCGATCTTGAACACCGTCTTCCCGGAAACCTCAATTTCTCGATTCCGGGGATTACCGCCTCGGCCCTGATCGAGGCGTGTCCAAGTGTCGCGATGTCGACCGGCTCGGCATGCACCTCGGCAAGTGTCGAGCCCTCCTACGTGCTGCGTGCCCTGGGTCTCCCCGAGGACCGGGCTAATGGCTCGATCCGCCTAGGACTCGGCCGCTTTACGACCGCAACAGAGGTCGATTTCGCGGCCGAAGCAATCGCCGCCGCCGTGTCGCGCCTTCGGCAGGCGGGCGGCACCTCCGCAGCGGGTTGACGGATCGCCTGGTCGCAGCGATATGAAGGACTATCGGGAGTAGAACGCATATGGCGCAAAAGCAGGCTTTGGTCGTAACGGATGCGGCGGCGCAACGCATCCAAGCGCTGCTCGCCGATCGCGGGAAACCCTCGGTCGGGGTACGGGTCGGGGTGCGGGCGCGCGGCTGCTCGGGTCTGACCTACACGCTCGAATATGCCGACGAGAAGGGCAAATACGACGAGATCGTCGAGGACAAGGGGGTGACGATCCTGGTCGATCCCAAGGCCGTTATGTTCATCATCGGCACCGAGATGGACTACGTCGAGGAGAAGCTGCAGTCAGGGTTCGTGTTCCGCAACCCGAACGAGAAGGGCCGTTGCGGCTGCGGCGAGTCTTTCCACGTTTAGAGACATTAGATTGGCGGTATTCCGGATCGCGGGCATCCGCGCCCGCAGGCGGCCGAAGCGGCTGAGGCCCAAAGCGTGTTGGTGACATCGTGAAACTGTTTCAAATCGAGGAGCCGGATGGTTCGCCGGTGGATCCCGATGCTCCGGGCGCGGCGATTGGGATCGATGTGACCGGCAGTCAAGCCGAGGTTGCCATTGCCATCGGCGGCAACGCCGCCCTCCTGAATGACCGCGATGGCTTCGAGGTCGATCTGACCGTGCCGGTTTCCACGGCCGACGTTCCGGAATGGCAGATGCTGCTTGAACTGGCGCGGCTGCGCGCCGAGCGGGGGCTCGCCCGGCCGGTCACCCACGCAGTTGTGGTCGCCGATCCCGCCGCGTTTGAGCCCCTTCAGGGCGGTGCGGCCGAGGCTGACTTGGTGCTGTTGCGAACGGTGACACCCGACGAGCTCCCCGCAGCCGAGAAGCGCGCGCTAGCGGCGGCCGTCCTCGCCGAGGATCTCGCGCCGTCACCCAGCGCGGCTTAACGGGTTGAATAGATGCCGAAGATGACGTTTGTCGAGCGCAACGGGACGCGGCGGGAAGTCGAGGCGCCGCTGGGCTTGTCTGTGCTCGAAATCGCTCACCGCAACGACATCGACATCGAGGGCGCTTGCGAAGGCTCGCTTGCCTGCTCGACTTGCCATGTCATCGTCGATCCGGAATGGTACGAATTGCTGCAGGACGCTAGCGAGGACGAGGAAGACATGCTCGATCTCGCTTTCGGCCTGACCGCAACCTCGCGGCTCGGCTGCCAGATCATCATAACCGAGGAACTTGACGGGCTGACCGTCCGGCTGCCAGCCGCGACCCGCAACATGCTGCTTCGATGATTTCCGGGACGCTGTACGGCCGGCTCGTCGATAGGGCGGGCGATGCCTGGCGCAGCTACACGCGGCATGAATTTGTGCTGCGGCTCGCCCGCGGCGATCTGCCGGAGGCGGCATTCCGCCGATACCTCGTGCAGGATTACCTCTTTCTGCTCCATTTCGCCCGCGCCTGGGGTCTCGCGGTCTACAAATCCGATACGCTGGCGGAAATGCGCCGGGCGCAGTCCCTTCTCGCCGCAATCCTGGATGTCGAGATCGGTCTCCACATCGATTACTCCCGGGGTTGGGGCCTATCGGAAGCGGCGCTTAATGCCGAGCCTGAAGCGCCGGAAACTGTTGCCTATACCCGCTTCGTGCTCGACCGGGGCCTCGCCGGCGACCGGCTCGATCTCGAAATCGCGCTGGCGCCGTGCATGATTGGATATGCCGAGATCGCTGCCGAGCGGATGGCCGATCCGGCGACCCGCCACGACGGCAATCCGTACCGCGACTGGCTTCTGATGTATTCCGGCGACGCGTATCAGAAGCTCGCGCGGGAATGCGCCGCAGCGCTCGATGAGCAGTTCGCTCGACGCGGCGGCGAGGGGCGGCTGCCGGCGCTTGCCGCAACTTTCACGACGGCGGCCCGGCTCGAAGCCGATTTCTGGCAAATGGGCCTCGCCGCCGCGCGATGACGCCGCTCCCCGATATAGATCTCCCTGGCGATCCGGCCGGTCACCGCGTCGTTGTCGCGATGTCGGGCGGGGTGGATTCCTCGGTTACGGCCGCGCTTCTTGCCAGGGCCGGGTTCGATGTCGTCGGCATCACATTGCAGCTTTATGATGACGGCGCTGCCTTGGGAAAGAAGGGCGCCTGCTGCGCCGGGCAGGATGTGCGCGACGCGGCGCGCGTAGCCGCGCGCATCGGCATTCCCCACTACATCCTCGATTACGAGGCTCGCTTCCGCGCCGCGGTGATCGAGGATTTCGCCGAGAGCTACCGTCGCGGCGAGACGCCGATCCCGTGCATTCGCTGCAATGAGCGCGTCAAATTCCGCGATCTGCTACAGACCGCGCGCGAGCTCGGCGCCAGCGCTCTGGCAACCGGGCACTATGTCCGGCGCGTCGCCGGTCCCGCCGGGCCGGAGTTGCACCGCGCCGCCGATCCAGGCCGCGATCAGAGCTATTTCCTTTATCGCACAATGCGCAGCGAGCTTGAGTTTTTGCGCTTTCCGCTTGGCAGATTGCCCAAGCATGAAACGCGGCGGCTGGCGAGTGAGTTTGCGCTTCCGGTTGCGGCGAAGCCCGACAGCCAGGATATCTGCTTCGTGCCGCAGGGCTCGTATGCGGCTATCGTCGAGAGGCTGCGACCCGAGGCGGGGGAGCCCGGCGATATCGTCGACCAACACGGACGGCTACTCGGTCACCACAACGGCATCGCGCATTTCACGGTCGGCCAGCGTAAAGGGCTGGGTATCGCCGCCACCGAGCCGCTTTACGTGCTGCGCCTCGACCCCAAGAACCGCCGCGTTATCGTCGGTCCGAAGACCGCGTTTTGCGAGAGGCGCGTTTACCTCGGCGAGCTCAACTGGCTCGGTCCGTCGCTGCAGGTAGGCGGCGGGGTGCCGGTCTCGGCCAAACTGCGTTCAACGCAGCCACCGGTTTCTGCAACTCTTCACGCCGATGCCGTAACCGGCGCCGCCGAGCTGGTATTATCCGAGCCGACAGGCGCAGTCGCGCCTGGCCAGGCCGCAGTGCTCTACGATGGCGAGCGACTGCTGGGTGGTGGCTGGATCCGCCGCAGCCCGGAAAACCCGCTCCAGCTGCAAGCACCGGAGACGGGCGCCGCCGCGGCTTGACCGCCTAAGGCCCATCTCCTATATGCGGGGCCTCCCGGCGGGGTAGCTCAGTTGGTTAGAGCAGGGGAATCATAATCCCAAGGTCGGGGGTTCAAATCCCTCCCCCGCTACCATTCTCTTCAAATTCAGATGCGCTCACCGCGGCGGCACCGGTCGCTGTCTTGTTGCCGCGACCCGCGTGAGAAGGTCGCGTGCGGCTTCCGTATCGCCCGGAGGTGCGGAGCGGGGTGGCGCTGGTATTGGAGCGGGTCCCGAAGGCCGCTGTATCGACGCGATCGGTATCGCAAGCTTAAAGGAGCTCTCGACCTCGGGCATGAGTATCACGACGGCTGCCAAGATCGCCTCGATAGGATCACCGGCAGGACCTGCGAGTTCGAGCGGTATCGCCGGATTTGACACGATCACCGTAATGACCTCATTCACCCCCTTTACGAAGTCCACAACGGCTTCAGGGGAGGCGGCAGCTTGCGTCGTCAGCTCCCATCCGCCTGCATTGATCGCTCGAAAGGCATTGGTCAGTGAGGCTTGTGTCGCGGGGGATATGGCAAGACCCGGAACTTGAGCCACGATAAATCGCCAGGTCGCGTCGAGGGCATCAGCAATGAGCTGGGCATCTGTCCCCGCCCTACTTAACGCACAGGCCGTCAAGCTGGGGAGGAGATACAGACCGGCCGCTGCTCGTAGGGCACTTCGGCGAGTGAAATCTGCCGTCTCCATTGCGGTAGCCTCTCAGGTTAATCAACCTGAGATTATGATAACAGCTGAGCCCGCGACAACGCCGCCGTGGGCGCATCGAGGGATCAGGGCGGACCGCCGATCGCGGTGCCATTCTCGCCGACAACGCGGTAATGCGTGACGCCGCGCGCGGGCGCGTTCTTCTGCATTTGCACAAGCCAATACTTGGCTTCGGCGATCGCCGCATCGATGCTGTTCGTCTCGCAGTCTCGATGATCGATCGTCTCTGCCGCCTCTTGCCAGCTTGATCCTCGCGTCAATTCGATTCTGAACACATCCCTTGCTCCACCCCGGCTTCGCTGGGACGAGCTGAATTATAGGTTCGCCGGATCGGCCGATCTGTGAGCGTTTTTGGGGCGAGGTTGCTGAAGCAGACGTCGATTACGCTCTATAGGCGAGTGCCTTTGAACATTCTCGGTCGCGGCGGCGGATGCGGCTCCGAAGCTAGGGCGCGACAATGTCGATGCTGTACCAGTCGCCCGCCTCGCTGCCGGGGCGACCGCGCGAAATGTCGATCAGCGGTTCGCCTTTGCCGAAATCGTATTCCATATGGATCGTGCCGCGCTCACTGCGCGATTGCCGCGGGCTCACAGTAGGAAAGCAGGCGTGAACGGACTGCAGCATCTTCTGATAATTCGAAGAGACGGCGGCCGATTTTTCGAAGCTCCACATGCAGCCGTAGGAGCGCGTGTCCTTCTCCACGTTGCACAACTTGGCGCCGGGCAGTTTCACATTCTGGGCCTGCGCGAAACCGTCCTTCGCCGATTGCAGCAATATCTTAAGCGGGCCGCAGTAATCATCAGGGTGCTGCGCGCCTGCGCGTCCACCGACCAATACGACCGAGAGGCCGCTAAACAGGATTGTGGTCACAAGCCGCTTCATCTTGCATGCTTCTCGGCAGGGAATGGGAAAAAGGAGGTCCGGCCGCCCAAGGCCGGGACAAATGCTTAGCCGGGTTTGTGCGCTGCGGCAACTGCGGCTCAGCTAGGCCGGCTCGGTCTCCAGCCCGGCGTCGGCCAGCTCCTTGAAGCCGCCGATGTTGTAGACGGCACCATAGCCGAAATCCTTCAGCGTCTTGCCAACCAGCGCCGAACGCCCACCCGAGGCGCAATAAACGAGCACCGTCTTGTCCTTCTGGAAAGCGGGATTGTGATAGGGGCTCTCGGGGTCGGCGCGGAATTCGAGCATGCCGCGCGAGACGTTGACAGCGCCTTTGATCTTGCCGCTCGCTTGCACTTCCGACGGATCGCGCACATCGAGGATCAACGCGTTGCCGCCCATTCGGGTGCGCGTCTCGGCAGGCGACAGCCGCGGCACTGCGGCATTGGCTTCCGCCAACATTTCTTTGACGCTTGACGGCATGGTTCCCCTCCCTCGCTGCGCGCCAGAAAACCCGTTTATTCGCCCGCGCCAAACGGCGGGTTGACCCATTCGGCGTCGGCCTGCTGAACCTCCTGACGGTGGCGCGCGCGCTTTGCCACGGTGCGATGCCGGATGCGCGGTTCGGTGGAACTGCCGTAATGGCGCACTGTATCACCGGCATCCGCTATTACCGGAGTCGGCACCGGTGAGATGCGGTTTGCCGCGGCGGAGCGGTCCGAGGGCGCACAGGCGCAAAGGGACGCCGCAACACCGATTGCCGATAAAAGCGCCCAGCTCGCTCGCAGCGCCACAATCCACCTCTGCGTAACTATCGAGAAGAACGGGAACTTCTCGACGACTGTTCCGTCCGCCCGGGATCCACAAACCCGGTGGGGAACAGATGACCACAGATTTCCGTTCGATGAGGCGCGGGACGATACCAGCCGCATCGCAATTCGCGTTGCCCGCTCGCCAGCGGGCCGGAGCGGGAACGGAGCGAGATGTCGATCTTCGAAGCCTTCCGGCGTGCGATGCTCGGGCTGGCATTGATCGGGGGCCTCGCGGTCCTTGCCGCGGTCGTTTTCATTGGCTACTGCGCGTATACCTTGCCGCTGACCCGCCCGGTCGGGGAGCAGTCTCCCGCCGCAATCGTCTACGCGACAAGCGAGGGCACGCCTTTTGCGGCCCGCGGCATTTATCGCGGCGAAAAACTGGCGGCCGACCACCTGCCCAAAAACCTTGTGGACGCGGTCATCGCGATCGAGGACCGGCGGTTTTTCGAGCATGGCGGCATCGACCCGCGCGGCATGATGCGCGCCGCCTGGCGCAATTTGACCGGGAGCCGCGGCACCGAGGGCGGCAGCACGATTACGCAGCAGCTGGCGCGGCTCACCTATCTCTCGCCCGAGCGCACGCTGCGCCGCAAGGTGCAGGAGATCATGCTGGCGTTCTGGCTCGAGTCGCGCCTCAGCAAGAACGAGATCCTGGCGAACTACCTGAACGCGGCCTATTTCGGCGCCGGCGCGTTTGGCGTCGATGCGGCGGCGCACCGCTATTTCGGGAAGAAAGCCGCTGATCTCGATGTCCCGGAGGCGGCGATGCTGGCCGGACTGATCCGGGCGCCGTCTCACCTGTCGCCGAGCCGCAATCCGAAAGCCGCGGCGCGGCGCATGGATCTCGTGCTGGAGGCGATGGTCGAGACGGGCGCGCTCGACAAGACCAAGGCGATGGCGGCGCGAAATCATCCGCCGGAACTTGCGATGCCGCCGGAGACCGAGCCCGACGACAATTATTTCCTCGATACGGCCGAAGTCGAGGTCAAACGGCTGGTGGGCAACCCACCGCTCGATCTGACGGTCACAACGACCTTCGATCCACGGCTCCAGGACGCCGCCGAGCAGGTCGTCAAGAACTGGCTGAGCGGGGAGGGGGCGCAGCGCCATGTCGGGCAGGCGGCGTTGATCGCGATGGCGCCGGACGGTGCGATCCTGGCGATGGTCGGCGGCCGGGATTACACCCAGAGCCAATTCAACCGTGCGACCCAGGCGCATCGCCAGCCGGGCTCGCTGTTCAAGGTGTTTGTCTATCTGACGGCGCTCAGCAACGGTTTTACGCCCGATACCATGATGGTCGATCAGCCCGTCGATATCGATGGCTGGCAGCCGAAGAACTATGACGAGCAGTATCGCGGGCGCGTCACATTGCGAACCGCATTTGCGCAATCGCTGAACTCGGTCGCCGCGCAGGTCGCACAGACGGTCGGCATCGACAAGATCATCGCGACAGCGAAGAGTCTCGGCGTGCAATCGGAATTGCCTAGCGTGCCGAGCCTGGCGCTCGGCTCGGCCGAGGTGACGCTGATGGAAATGACACGCGCCATCGACGCGATCGCAACCGACAGCAAATCGATCGAACCCTACACGATCCGATCGATCAAATCGCAGACCGCGGCGCCGCTC
>JBKOVT010000374.1:0-6585 GCA_046724035.1 Pseudomonadota bacterium
GCGAACCCGGCGGCCGGCGTAATGATTGGCCGACCGAGATTTTCGATGGCGAATTCCAGCAGAAAAAGGCCGAGCCCGGCGACCGCAAAGCCGACGAGATCGAAGCGCGCCGGCGCCGGCGCACGAAAATTCTCGAACAGCCACAGGGCCAGCGCGCCGCCGAGCACGCCGATCGGAATGTTGAGAAAGAAAATCCAGCGCCAGGAGGCATAGCTGGTCAGTGCGCCGCCGACGATCGGGCCGACCATCGGTCCAATCATCGCCGGGATCGTCATCCAGTTCATCGCCGAGACGAGCCCGGCGCGCGGAAAGCTGCGCAACAGAATGAGCCGTCCGACCGGCGTCATCATCGCGCCGCCAAAGCCCTGCACGACACGCATCGCGATCAGCAGTGGGAGATTGCTCGCCAGCCCGCACAAGGCCGAGCCGCCGGCAAAGATCAAGACGGCGGCGCAGAACACGCGACGCGTCCCGAGCCGGTCGGCGATCCAGCCGCTGACCGGGATGAACACCGCCAGACTCAACAGATAACTTGTGATGACCAGGTTGAGCCGCAGGGGGCTCTCGCCGAGACTGTCAGCCATCGCCGGGATCGACACGGCGATCATCGTCGAGTCGAGCCCCTCCATAAAAAAGGCGCAACCGACGATCAGCGGAATGATGATCCGCAGCCGCGGCTCGCTGATCGGGTGAGGGGCGGGAGCGGCGTCGCTCAATGCAGGCTCTCGAAAACGCTGTTCCGGTAAGCGGTGACACAGACGATGATAGAGGAGAATGGCGCTCGATCGGCGATGATTGCCTCGGGTCCTATGGCGGAGACGGAAGACAAATCGATCGGGCCGGCGCTCCTCGAAAAGTGGGCGCTCGGCTATCTGGAACGCTTCGCCAGCTCGGCCGAGAACCTGCGGCGGGTGTTGGGGCGCCGCGCGCGCCGCCGCATGCGCGATCCCGAAGGCCTGCTCGAAGCGCGCGCGCTGATCGACGCGCTGGTCGCGCGCTATCGCGACAGCGGCCTGATCGACGATGCCGCTTATGCCGCTGCCCGGGCGCGTGGGCGGCTGGCACGCGGCGAGCCGCTGCGCAAGATCGCCGCCGGGCTCGCCGCGAAAGGGGTCGATGCCGATGATCGCGCTACGGCCCTTGCCGGCTTGCGCGAGACGATGCCCGACCCGGACCTCGCGGCCGCCTGCGCCTTCGCGCGGCGGCGGCGGCTCGGCCCCTATCGTCGCGGTCCAGCCCGCGAGCAGCCGGGCGACCACCGGCGCGAACTCGCCATCTTCGCGCGCGCCGGGTTTGGCCGGCGCGAGGCGGAGACGGTGCTGGGCTGCGCCGACCCTGACGCGGTCGAAGCCCTGCTCGCCGGCTCCGAATAGCGCCCCTAGCTCGCCGGCTCGCGCTCGCGCATCAACTGCGCGACGGCGTGCGAGTCCAGGTCCGCCCGCCGCTCCAATGCCGTAATGATGCGCGGCCGGTCCGCCGCCGGGCGGTTCTGGCTCAGCTTGAATTTGCCTTCAAGCCGGCTGACCGCGATCTCGATGCCGACAATCCCCTTCAGCATCGATTGCACATAAGCCTCCGGCAGCCCCTCCATGCTCCAGGGCGCCGGCTCGCGCGCCTCGTGCCGTTCGGAGAGCCGCCGCACCAGATCGCGCAGCCATGCCGGATCATCGATTCGGCGGGGCGCGCCGTAGGCATGGACGCTGGCGTAATTCCAGGTCGGCACGGCGGGCCCGGCCTCGTACCAGCCCGGCGAGATATAGGCATGCGGCCCGGGGAAGATCGCAAGCGCCTCGCCTCCGTCAAGATCATCGGCTTGCGGATTGGCGCGCGCGATATGGGCCTGCAGATAGAGCCCGCCGTCGCGACGTTCGGCGAGAAACGGGATCTGGCTGGCGATGAGCCCCGCCGCGCCATGCGTCACGAGCAATCCGAAATCGTGCCGCTCGATATGCGCGAACAGCACCTCCTCCCGGCTTTCGGTAAAGGCAGGCGGCAGATAGACCATGCTGCAATCCTCGGCGAGTTCGGCCGGCCGCGCTCAGATGACCGGCGGCGCTCAGATGAAATGATGAAAGAACAGGCTGCCGATCAGCGCGATGCCGGAGATCACCAATATCCCGCCGGAGCCGCGGTTGATCCAGACGAGATGCCGCCGCTCGAAGGACAGCCGCACCATGCCCGCGCCAAAGCTCAGCGCGGCCCACCACACCAGCGAGCCGAGCCAGACGCCGAGCACGAGGATCGCGGCGCGGCCCAATGTCGCCTGCTCTCCGGTAAAGCCGATTCCGGCGAAGATCGCGAGAAAGGCGAGGATCGTGATCGGGTTTGTGATCGTCAGCGCAAACGTCGAGAGGTAATCGTTGAACAAATCCTCGGGGTCGCGCTGCGTCTGGGTCCCGGCGAGCGGATCGGCGGCAAACGCGGTGATCCCAATATAGAGCAGGAGAGCGCCGCCCCCGACCCGGAGCCAGTCCCGGTAATCGAGCAGCAGGTCGGAGATGACGGTCAGCCCGAACGCCGCGATGATGCCGAACACCGCATCCGCCGTCGCCGCGCCGAGGCCCGAGACAAAACCGGCGAGCCTGCCGTGAAAGATCGTGCGGCGAATGCACAAGACGCCGACCGGCCCGGCGGGTATGGCGATGATGATGCCGACCAGCACGCCCTTCAGCAGAAGCGCCAACCACATCCCGAGCGCGCACCGTTCCGCATCAATCGGTCGGCAGTCTCGGTTAACGGGAAGGGCAGCGCAACCCGCTTAGGCCCGCGAAGCGTAGCAGTCCCCTCGGCATGAGGCGCCAGCTCGCCTCATACATGCGGGACGAATCGCGCTATGCTGCCCGCAATAACGAGCCGGGTGAGGGTGCAATGAGCGACAGCGACACGGGCGACGCCTATCAATTCGAGTTCGTCTCGATCGATGGCGACAAGCTGCCGTTGGCGGAATGGCGCGGCCGGCCGGTGCTCGTCGTCAACACGGCTTCATTCTGTGGCTACACGCCGCAATACCGCGACCTCGAAGCCTTGTGGCGGCGCTATCAGCCGCGCGGCCTCGTCGTGCTCGGCGTGCCGTCCAACGATTTTGGCGAGCAGGAGCCGGGCTCGGCGGCCGAGATCAAACAGTTCTGCGAGACCAACTACCAGGTCGATTTCCCGCTTACCGAGAAATATCGGGTTGTCGGCGGCGCCGCCCACCCGTTCTACCGCTGGATTTCTGCCCAGCTCGGCGAAGGCGCCGCACCGCGCTGGAATTTCCACAAATACCTGGTCGGCCGCGACGGTCAGCTGGCCGGCGCCTGGCCGTCCTCGGTCAAGCCGACCGATAGCGCCATCACCTCCGAGATCGAAGGGATGCTGCCGCCGCCGGGGTGATCGCGCCCGGGCAGGTCAATGTCCACCGCGCGACCAGCGCGCCGCCCCAATTCCGGCATAATCGGTTGCTTGCAATCATAATGGCCGGCGGGTAGCGCCTTGCCGGGCCTGGTGCTGCGGATTGCGCGGTTCGGTCGCGGTGCCGGGTGCGCCGGCTATTGGTAAAGGGGGCCGCCTCCCTCGGAGCGTGGGTATGCTGGAGATCCGCCATCTCGTCAAAAAATTCGGCCCGCTGACCGCGGTTGACGGCGTGTCCTTCGCGGTTGCCGAAGGCGAGGTGCTGGGCTTTCTCGGGCCCAACGGCGCCGGCAAATCGACGACGATGAAGATGATCACCGGCTTTCTCGCGCCGACCTCCGGCACGGCGTTCATCTGCGGCCACGACATCGAGACCGAGCCGCTGGCCGCCAAGCGCCGGACCGGCTACCTGCCCGAGGGGGCGCCGGCCTATCCTGATATGACCACCGCCGAGTTCCTCGACTTCGTCGCCCATATCCGCGGCCTGCGCGGTGTCGAGGCGCGGCGGCGTATCGGCTACATCGCCGATCTGATCCATATCGCCGATGTCATGCACCAGCCGATCGAGACCTTGTCGAAAGGCTATCGCCGACGGGTCGGGGTCGCGCAGGCCCTACTGCACGATCCGTCCGTGCTGATCCTCGATGAGCCGACCGACGGGCTCGACCCGAACCAGAAATATGAGATGCGCGGCATCATTCGCGAGTTGAGCCCACATAAGGCGATCGTCATCTCGACGCATCTCCTGGAGGAGGTCGAGGCGGTGTGCAGCCGCGCTATCATCATCGCCGGCGGCCGCATCCTTGCCGACGGTACGCCGGCGGAGCTCGCCGCCCGCTCGCGCTACCATAACGCCGTGCGCCTCGATCTCGCTTCCGGCGATACCGCCGCGATTGCCGCCGAGCTGCGCGAGCGGCCCGGCGTCGCCGCGGTCGAGATAACCGCCGATGACGGCCAGGCCGGCCTTTGCGTTTTCTCCCGGGACGGGCAGCCGATTTCTGACGCCATCGTCCGGTTTGCCCGCGAGCGGGGCTGGCCCGTGACCGGCCTCTATGTCGAGCGTGGCCGTCTCGACGACGTCTTTCGCACGATCACCGCGCCGCTTGCCCAGAACCCGCTCCCGCACGCCGCCTGAATTGATGACCCACACCTTCGCCATCTTCCGCCGCGAGCTCAGGGGCTATTTCGCGACCCCGCTCGCCTATGTGTTTATTGTCATCTTTCTTGTGCTCGCGGGGGTCTTGACCTTTTTCGTCGGCAATTTCTTTGACCGCGGCCAGGCCGATCTGCAGCCCTTCTTCACCTTCCACCCCTGGCTCTACCTCGTGCTGATCCCGGCCTTGTCGATGCGGCTCTGGGCGGAAGAGCGCCGCAGCGGCACGATCGAATTGTTCCTGACATTGCCGATCCGCCTCTCGGAAGCGGTCATCGGCAAGTTTCTCGCCGCTTGGTGTTTTGCGGGGATCGCGCTTATTCTGACCTTCCCGTTCTGGATCACCGTCAATGTGCTCGGCGATCCCGATAACGGCATCATCCTCGCCGGCTATCTCGCGAGCTGGCTGATGGCCGGCGCCGTCTTGGCGATCGGCGCCGCGGTCTCGGCCGTCACAAAGAACCAGGTCATCGCCTTTGTCGTGACCGCCGCTTTCGTGTTTGTGCTGGCCGTCGCCGGGACGCCGGTCGTGCTCGGGCTATTGCAGGTATGGGCCCCCAGCGGCGTCATTCGCGCCGTCGCCGGGATTAGCCTCTTTGCGCATTTCGCGGCGATCACCCGCGGTGTTGTCGCTCTGCGCGACGTCGTCTATTTCGTGTCGATGATCGTCGCGTTCCTCGCCGCCAACGCCGTGCTGATCGATCTGAAGAAGGCCGATTGAGATGGCCCGGCCAGGCCCTCTTGCATCGCGGCCCGTCCGTGCCTGGGTCGCGCTGTTGTGCATCGGGCTCATGCTGGTCGCAGTCAACATCATCGCCGGCCGCTTCGCGAATGCGCGCCTCGATCTAACCCGCGAGGGGCTTTACACATTGTCGCGCGGCACCCGGCAAACATTGTCGCATATCGACGAGCCGGTCACCTTGCGCTTCTACTATTCGACCCGGCTCGGCGACTCGGCGCCGTCCTACGGCGTCTACGCCCAGCGCGTGCGCGAATTGCTCGACGAATACGTCGCGGCGGCGCATGGCAAATTGCGCCTCGAAATTTACAACCCGCAGCCCTTCTCCGATGTCGAGGACCGCGCCGTCGCGTTTGGCTTGCAACCCGTGCCGCTCGACGAGCAGGGCGAGCAGGTGTTCTTTGGCCTCGCGGGCACCAACTCCACCGACGATCAGCAGGTCATCGCCTTCTTCTCGCCCGAGCGCGAGCGCCTCCTCGAATATGATCTGACGCGCCTCGTTCACAATCTCGCGGTGCCGAAGCGCACCACCGTGGGTCTTGTCACCAGCCTGCCGCTCGAAGGCGATGTCATGGCGGCGATGCGCGGCCGCCCGATGCGGCCGTTGGCGATCGTCGAGCAATTGCGCCAACTCGCCCAGATCGAGACAATCGGAGCGCAATTCGACGCGGTGCCACCCGATATCGATGTGTTGATGCTGGTGCATCCGCAGAACCTGCCGCAAAAGACATTGTTTGCGATCGACCAGTTTGTCTTGAAGGGCGGCAAGGCATTGGTCTTTGTCGATCCCTATTCCGAATTGCAAGCCGGCGAGCGCACCCAGCCCGGCCAGCCGGCCGACAGCGATCTCGAACCCTTGTTCAAGAAATGGGGTGTGCGCCTGTTGCCGAATGTCGTCGCCGGCGACCGCCAGGACGCGATCCGCGTCGCGGTGCATCACCCGGGCGGCGGCGCGCAAGCGCTCGATTACATCGCGTGGGTCAAATTGCACGGATCCGACATCAACCGCGACGATGTCATCACCGCCGACCTGAAGCAGCTGGCGATGGGCTCCGCCGGCATTCTCGAACCGGTCGACGGCGCCGCAACAACCTTCGAGCCGCTCGTCACGACCTCGCCCGAGGCGGCAAAGCTTCCCGTGGACAAGATCGCGCCCTTGCCGGATGTCGCCGGGCTCCTGACCGGCTTCAAATCGGATCACACGCGCTACACGCTCGCCGCCCGCATCAGCGGCAATGCCGAAACCGCTTTCCCGGACGGCCCGCCGCAACCCGCCGCGGAAAAACCGGATGAAGCGAAAAAG
>JBKOVT010000030.1:0-8408 GCA_046724035.1 Pseudomonadota bacterium
ACCGAGGCGAACGGCATCTGCTCCGAGCGAATCATGTTCTCGATGCGCACTTCGGCCGGGTCGCGGCCGACCGCACGCGCCACCTCGTCGATCGTCCTCTCGATTGCAAAGCAGGCGCCCGGCCGCCCGACGCCGCGATAGGGGCCGAGCGGCGTCTTGTTTGTCGCGACCGTGTAGGTACGCGCGCGGTAGTTCGGGATCGTGTAGGGGCCGGGCAGGGTGCGCCCCGCCATGTTGGCTTCCTGATACGGCCCCTGCGGCCACAGCCCGTAGGCGCCGGCATCGACGATGATCTCGGTATCGACCCCAAGCACCTTTCCCTGCCGGTCGGCATAGGCGGTGACCTTGTAATGATGGTCGCGCGTATGGGCGCAGGTCAGCAGATGCTCGCTGCGGTCTTCGACCCAACGCACGGGGTGGTCCAATTCGAGCGCCAGCGCCGCGAGGATGATCTCCTCGGGATAAAGCCGCGCCTTTGGGCCAAAACCGCCGCCGACATCGGGCGCGACGACCCGGATGCGGCGCTGCTCGATCCCGAGGATTTCTCCGAGCGCGACGCGCACCGTATGCGGCGTCTGCGTCGAGGCATAGACGACGACCTCATCGAGCCGATGATCGCGATACGCCAAGACGGCGCGGCCTTCCATCGGCGCGCCCGATTGCCGGTTCATGCGGTATTCGCGCGTGACGGTGATCTCGGCGGCGCGCGCCGCGGCCTCGATGTCGCCGCCCTCGATCGTGCGTTCGAGATAAAGATTGTCGCCCCAGCTCTCATGCACGAGGTGCCGGCTGCCGCGCCAGACGTGCGGCGCGTCGACGGCGGCGTCGAGCACCTCGTATTCTACGTGGATATTGTTCGCGAGATCCTCGGCTTCTGCGCGGCTCGGCGCGATGCAGACCGCGATTGCCTCGCCGACATAGCGTACCTTGTCGGTCGCGAGCGGGGGCCAGGGCGGCGATTTCGCACCGGCAGCCTGCGTCACGACGCGGATCGGCTGAATCCGCGGCAGATCGGCGGCGGTGAAGACGCGCCCCTTCGCACTCGGCGGCGCCGTAATCGACTTGATGCGCGCATGCGCATGCGGGCTGCGCAAAAACGCGACATCGCGAATGCCGGGCAGGCGAATGTCGGAGACGAACTCACCGCGCCCGTCGAGATGCCGCGCATCCTCGCGGCGCAAGGCCGAAGCGCCGATGCCGCGGGCCGTCGCGCCGTCGACGGTGCTCATGATCCTTTGCCCTGCGCCGCGACGGTACTTGCCGCCTCGGCGATCGCGCTGACGATATTCGTGTAGCCGGTGCAGCGGCACAGATTGCCGGCGAGCCCGGCGCGGATCTCGGCTTCGGAGCCGGCCCGGCCACGCTGGATCAGATCGCGCGCGCTGATCAGCATACCCGGCGTGCAGAAGCCGCATTGCACCGCGTGCCGGCGGTGAAAGCTGTCGCGCAACACCGCGATGATCGGGTCGTCGCGCAGCCCTTCGAGCGAATGGATCTGGCGGTCGTCGCAGGCGACGGCGAGCATCAGGCAGGCGCGCGCCGGCATGCCGTCGACAAGCACCGTGCAGGCGCCGCATACGCCGTGCTCGCAGCCGAGATGCGTCGCGGTCAGATTGTGCCGCTCGCGCAACAGATCGGCGAGCGACAGGCGCGGCGCGACATCCTCGCTGAGATCGGCGCCGTTGAGACGATAGCGGATCGCGGTCATGCGGTGGCCTGGGACGCCTGTGTTGCTTGCATGAGGGCGCGCAGCGCAGCGGTCGCGTGCAGGCTGTGACGGAATGTATCGAATTGCCGGTCGGCGGCGCGCGCCAGATCGGCCGCGATCGCCTCGCGCGCCGCGGCGGCCTCCACCCGGCCGCGCGCGCAGAGCCGCGACGTCGCCTCCAGCAGCAAGGGCGCGCCGTCCGTCGCGCCGAGCACGACCCGCGCATAGCCGCGCGCCGGGTCGCGCACCGCGACCGCCACGGACAGCGCGAACTCGCCGGATTTGCGCGCCAGCTTCACATAGCCCCAGCGCGCTTGAGGCGACAGTTTCGGGACCCAGATCGCGGCGAGGATCTCGCCGGCGCCGAGCTTTGTCTCGTAGATCCCGGTCACGAAATCTTTGCAGGCGACCGCCTTCTTGCCGTTCCACCCCTCGATGATCGCGGTCGCGTCGAGCGCGGCGAGAACGGCCGGCCATTCCGCCGCCGGATCGGCGAGCGCCAGGCTGCCGCCGATCGTGCCGCGGTTGCGCACCGCGCGATAGGCGAGCGTCTCGGCGACCTTCGGCATCAGCCCGCCCGAGGGGTCCGGCCCGACGCGGTCTTCGATCATCGCATGCGTGACACAGGCGCCGTAAAAGACCGTGCTGTCTTCTTCGGTGATCGTGCCGAGATCGGGTAGGCGCGCGATATCGACGAGGAGGCCGGGCGAGGCGACCCGCAAATTCATCATCGCCACGAGCGACTGGCCGCCGGCGATGACCCTGGCTTCGGTGTTGGGGCGCGCCAACAGCTCGAGGGCCTGCGACAGGCTGCGCGGCCTCGCGTAATCGACGGCGGCGGGCTTCATGGGATCAGCATGACCCGCCGCGCCCGGCCGGGCAAGCTAGAGCATGCTCAAGTTTTGTTTAACGGCCGCGTTCAATCGAACCAGGCAAGATCGATCGCGTCGCCCAGCTTGCTATAGCCGAGATCGCTCGGGTGCAGCCCGTCGCCGCAATCATAGATGCCGAGCATCTGCGTCGGGATCTCGGGGTCGCGAATCGCCCGGTCGAAATCGGCCACGGCATCGAAGGCGCCGCTGTCGCGGATCCACTCATTGACCGTGACCCGGTGGCGCTCGCGGGTCGGATTCCAGGCGTTCGCCATAAACGTCTCATTGCCGAACGGGGTCAGCGTCGCGCCGATAATCTTGATCCCGGCGGCATGCGCCCGCACCGCCATTTGTTGCAGCCCGGCGATCATCTGCTCGCCGGTGACTTCCTCCTCGGGTTTGGCCCAGCGGTTGCGCAGATCGTTGGTGCCGAGCATGACGACGACATGCGTGACTCCGGGCGCCGCGATGACGTCGCGGTCGAAGCGCCTGAGGCCGCTATCGCCGCGGATATCGTGCAGGATGCGGTTGCCGCCGAGCCCCTGGTTCATGACCCCCATCGGGCGGCCGCGCCATTCGGCGAGCCGCCGCGCGAGCTGGTCGGGCCAGCGGCAGAACGCGTCGATCGTCGAGATGTTGCCGTCAGTCAGCGAGTCGCCGAGCGCGACGATCCCGCCGGCATTGTCCGGCGCGACGACATCGACGCCGCTGACAAAAAACCATTGGTCGGTCAGATTGCCGACCGGCATCACCGCGGCGTCGGCGAAATTGCCCGCGGGCGAGATGTAATTGGTCTGCCGCGCATAGCGGCCGGTGATCTGGAAATTCGCCAGGACCTCGCCGGGCAGATAGAGACTGACCGCGAGATCGGCGAGCGCCGGCGCATTGAGCTGGACCGGGTCGCTGACGAGTAGCGAGCCGGCCGCGATGACGCCGGTGTCGCTCCCGCCAAAAGTCAGCGTCTTGTTCGAGCCCGGCACAATGCCGGGGCCCTTATCGCGGATGCCGATACGGGCGGCGCCGATCACCAGCGGGCGCGCGCCATAGGCGTTCGAGATGCGCACCCGCAACGTGTCGCCGCCGAGGCTGAGACGCGGCATCATGCGCAATGTGTGGTTGTTGAACCCGACGACGCCTTCCGCCGGCGCCGGCGCCGGCGCCCAGCTGCCGACCCATTGCTGTCCGCTCTGCATCGCTTCCTCCCATCCGCGTTGCGAGATCGTGCCGCCCCCTCCCACCCCGCCGCAATCCCCTTTCGCGCCCAAATGCCGCTCGATGGATATGTGGGCTGGATCAGGGGCTACGCGTTCTTCGACTGCTCGCTTTGCTCGCGCTCAGGATGAGGAAATATTTTCGATGCCATCAGCAACATCCCTCATCCTGAGCAGCGCGACGGCGCTGCCGGAGCGCGTGTCGAAGGACGCGGGTCGCCAATGCCGCCGCTTGCCTCACTTTGTTTAAGCGCTTCCAAGAAACGCGGCGAGGAGATCCCGCGCCGCAGCGGCCGGGCTGCGCTGGCCGGCGGCCACCTCGCGCTCGAGCTTGGCAAGCCGGGCGCTCACGGCCGGCGCGGCGCGGAAATGCTCTAGGAGCCCGTCGCCGATCTCGGCCCACAAAGCCGCCTGCGCCTGCAAGGCGCGGCGCCGCTGCCAGGCGCCGCTCGCTTCGAGCGCGGCTCGGAACCGCGCCACCTCTTCCCAGACCGCGTCGATGCCGTCGCCGGTTAATGCCGAGACGGCGCGTACCGCCACCCGCCATTCCGGGTATGCCGGGCGGATCAGGTGCACCGCGTTGGCGTATTCCGCGGCCGAGCGCGTCGCGTGATCGCGGAGATCGCCATCCGCCTTGTTGACGAGGATCAAATCGGCCAATTCGATGATCCCCCGCTTCAGCCCCTGCAACTCGTCGCCGGCCGCGGGCGGCAGGACCAACAGAAACATGTCGGTCATCTCGGAGACGCTCGTCTCCGATTGGCCAGCGCCGACCGTCTCGACCAGCACCGTGTCGAACCCCGCCGCCTCGCAGACAAGGACCGCCTCGCGGGTGCGCCGCGCGACCCCGCCGGTCTGCGCCCCCGCCGAGGACGGCCGGATGAAGGCGGCCGGCGATTTCGCCAATTCGGTCATGCGCGTCTTGTCGCCGAGGATCGCGCCGCCGCCGCGCTTCGATCCGGGATCGACCGCGAGAACAGCGACGCGATGGCCGCGCGCGACGCCGCCCAGACCAAAGCGCTCGATAAAGGTCGATTTGCCGGCCCCGGGCGGGCCGGTGATGCCAATCCGCGTCGCACCGCCGGTCGCCGGCAGGATTGCCTCGATCAACCGCTCGGCTTCGCCGCGATGATCGGGGCGGGTCGATTCGACGAGCGTCACGGCGCGGGCAAGCGCTCGCCGGCTGCCGCCCCGCAACGCGGCGGCGAGCTCGTCAGCCGCAGGCATAATCGGGATCGGCACGAGCCGAGCGCACGCCAGCGGGCAACAAGCCCCTCCATAATGTCATGGCCGTCCCCGGACCGATCCGGGGATCAGCCCAGCCATCGACGTCTTGGGGTTCCGCATCCTGCGCATTCTACACGACGCCAACCGTTCTGCGCGGCAGGCGTCTTGCGCCGTACCGCCATGCATTATTTGCGTCATAATCAACTCTAAAATCGCCACATTTAAAGAAGAAGATCGCTTTTGCCATGACAAGCGCCCGTGCTCTCTCCAATAAAAACAGACCTTGTATGCGTCCAAAACAGCAATATACAGCCAGGATGCAGCGAATGGGTTGCTGTTCCGCGACCCCGTCTCTACGTCGGCGCCGCCTGCGCCGATCCGCGAGGGAGCCATTTCTCAAAGGCAAGTCAATGAGTTACGGCCCGCGCGGAAAGTTGTCGAAGCGGCCGGCCACAACCCTGCACGAATTTTTGCTGCAGATTCCTTGCAGATGCAGCAAACGGCCCGCGAGCACTCAACCAAGGAGGTGCGGAAGAGCGGCCCGTCACTTCGCCGCAAATGCCGCCTCGCCCGCCTCGCCGCCCTCGATCTCGAGGCGGGCCGCCTCCTGCTGACGCGCCCACATTTCGGCATAGACGTCGCCGCGGGCCAGGAGCTCGCGATGCGTGCCGCGCTCGACGATGCGCCCCTGATCGAGGACAAGGATTTGGTCGGCGTCGACAACCGTCGACAGACGATGCGCGATGGCGAGCGTCGTGTGCCCGGCTGCGACCTCGGCAAGGCTCGCCTGGATCTCGCGCTCGGTTTTCGTGTCGAGAGCCGAGGTCGCCTCGTCGAAAATCAGGATCTTCGGCGCCTTCAGGATGACCCGCGCGATCGCGACGCGCTGCTTCTCGCCGCCCGAAAGCTTAAGGCCGCGCTCGCCGACCATCGTCTCATAGCCGTCCGGCAGGGCGGCGATGAAATTGTGGATATGCGCGAGGCGCGCCCCTTCCTCGATCTCGGCGCGGCTCGCGCCGGGGCGGCCATAGGCGATGTTGTAGTAGATCGTGTCGTTGAACAGCACGGTGTCCTGCGGCACGACGCCGATCGCGCGCCGCAGGCTGTCCTGGGTCACGTCGCGGATGTCCTGCCCGTCGATCTCGATCGCGCCGTCCGTCACGTCGTAGAAGCGGAACAGGAGCCGCGCGATGGTCGATTTGCCGGCGCCGCTCGGGCCGACGATCGCGACGCTCGCCCCCGGCGCCACGGTGAAATCGACGTCGCGCAGGATCTCGCGGCGCGGATCGTAGCGGAAATCGACATGCCGGAACGCGACCATGCCGCGCTTCACCGCCAAAGCAGGGGCCCCCGGCCGATCCTCGACCTCCGGCTGGATCTTCAAGAGGCTCATCATCTGCTCGAGATCGGTCAGCGACTGCTTGATGTTGCGGTACACCATCCCGAGGAAGTTGAGCGGCTGGTAGAGCTGGATGAGATACGTGTTGACCAACACGAAGTCGCCGACGGTCATTGTCCCGGCCGCCACTCCCTGCCCGGCCAGAAGCATGATGCCGATGAGCCCGCCCGCGATGATTGTTCCCTGCCCGATATTGAGCAGCGCCAGCGTCGTCTCGCTTTTAACCGCGGCGCGCTCATAGGCCTGCAGTGCCCGGTCATAGCGCTGCGCCTCGTGCTCTTCGTTCGCGAAATACTTGACCGTCTCGTAATTCAAGAGGCTGTCGACCGATTTCGTATTCGCTTCGGTGTTGCGTTCGTTCATCTCGCGCCGGAAGCGCAACCGCCAATCGGTGACGACAAAGGTGAAGGCGATATAGACGACGATCGTCGCCAGCGTCACCGCCGCGAATTGCCAATTGTAGAGCCGCCACAGGATCGCGCTGACGACGATGATCTCGAATAGCGTCGGGATCACGTTGAACAGCATAAACGACAACAGGAACTCGATCCCGGCAATGCCGCGCTCGATCGCGCGCGCAAGGCCGCCCGTCCGCCGCTCCAGATGAAACCGCAGCGACAGCGAATGGATATGCCGGAACGCCGACAGGGCGATGCGCCGCACCGCGCGCTGCGCCACCTTGGCGAAGACGCCGTCGCGCAGCTGGTTAAAGCCCTGCGCCATGACGCGCGCCAAGCCGTAGGCCAGGATCACCCCGACCGGTACGGCAATAACCGCGCCCGCCGTCCCGGTGCCGGACAGCGCGTCGACGGCCTGCTTGTAGAGCAGCGGCACCGTGATGTTGACGAGCTTGCCGGCAATCAACAGCGCCAGCGCCACCACGACGCGGACGCGCAATTCGACCGAATCGCGCGGCCAGAGGTATGGCCCCAGACCTTTCAGCGCGCGCAGCCCTTCGGCGAGCTTCTCCTGTGGTTCGGGCAGGCCGGAAAAGGACGACCGGCCGACCATCCGCGGGCCATGGGGACTCATCTGGGCGAGCTCATTCAGCCGGCCCCGCCCGGGATGCTGCGTCAGCTTCGGGATGCGGTGTGACCGCGATCGCATTCGGGCGCGCCAGTCGCCAGCTCACGAGGAGCGCACAGCCGACCAAGGCCGCGCCCCAGAAAAACGGGCTGTTGCGCCCGAACGCCTCGAACAGCGCGCCCGCGATGATCGGCCCCAAGACGCGCGACAGGCTGCCGACCGATTGCGCCAGGCCCATGACCTCGCCCTGCTCCTCGGCGCCGGCGCGCCGCGAGATCAGGCTGTTGAGCGAGGGCTGCATCGCGCCCATGCCGATTGCGAGCGCCGTCACGGCGATCCCCAGCGGCGGCAGCGTGCGCGCGAACGGCAATACCAGGAGACCGAGGGCGATCAGCCCAAACCCGCTCAGCATCAGCCGCTCTTCGCCAAAGCGGCGGGAGAGCGGCCCGATCAATCCACCCTGCATGGCCGCCGACAGGAGTCCGACATAGGTGAAGACATAGCCGATCTGCGCCGGGCCCCAGCCATATTGCCGCATCGCCCACATCGCAAAGGTGCTCTCCATCCCGGCGAAGGCTAGGATCACGAGAAAGAACACCGCGAAGAGGCGTGACAGCACCCGCCGCCGCAGCACGCTTTGCAGGACCGCGATGCGGCTGCGAGATCGCCGCGCCCGGACCGCCGCCGGCAGGCTTTCCGGCAAGAAGAACGCGACCCCAAGAAATGCCGCGAAGGACAATCCCGCCGCGATCAGCCCCGGGCTCTGCAAGTCGGCGGTCGCCAGCTCGTTGCCTGCGACAATTCCGCCCAGGGCCGGCCCGATGATAAAACCGAGACCGAAGGCGGCGCCGATCATCCCCATGCCGCGGGCGCGCCGCTCGGGCGGCGTCACATCGGCGATATAGGCCTGCGCCGCCGCGATGTTGCCGGCGCAGAGGCCGGCAAACGCGCGCGCCGCGAACAGC
>JBKOVT010000279.1:0-11902 GCA_046724035.1 Pseudomonadota bacterium
TCGACGAAATCGCGAAAATCGTCGAGCGAGCCGTAAGCCGGATTGATCGCCGTGTAATCCGAGATGTCGTAGCCGTCATCGCGCAACGGCGATTCGTAAAACGGCAACAGCCAGATCGCGTTGACGCCGAGATCCTTTATGTAATCGAGCTTCTGCGCCAGGCCGCAGAAATCGCCGACGCCATCGTCATTGGAGTCGTAAAACGCGCGGACGTGAAGCTGGTATATGACCGCGTCCTTGTACCAGTCGCGGCACCCTGCGCCCGAATTTCGCGCCGGAGCTTTCTTCGGTTTCCGGCACTTCGACATGGCTCGACTGAGTTTGATTTAGGATAAGGGCGTCGCCTCGCAACAGGAACGACGCCGCGAAACCTGCGGTTCCGGCGCCACAGCTTTGCCACGCGCGGGGGGTTCGAAAAGCCCGGACGGGCCGGCGAGAGGCGGGACGCGGCCGTTCCGCGCATCGTGCTATACTCTGCCGCAGCCGAGCTGGCAGGAGACTCCGATGCCCGATAATGGCCCCGCCACGATCACCGTCATCCGCGAAGAGGAGCGGCCGATTGTCGATTTTGTCGGCGGCGCGACCTATCGCCCGATTGTCGGTGACGATACGGGCGAGGGGCTGCCGATCCGCACCGGGATTCAGACGTCGCCGCCAGGCTACGCGACGCGCGTCCACTCGCATCCGTATGTCGAGACATTGACGGTGCTCTCGGGACGGGGCGAGGCCTGGCTCGACGGAGAGGAGGCGCGGGTGGCGCTCGAGGCCGGCGTGACGGTCGTGTTGCCGGCCAACCGGCCGCATATCTTCCGAGTCGTCGGCGACGAGCCGCTGGTCACGCTCGGCATCCACACTTTCGGGAAGCGCATCGTCAACTACAAAGACCTAGCGGCTACCTGATCCCGGCGCGCGCCCGGGATCGCCAGGGCGAGCATTAACCTCGTCAATCCAGGCGTTGTCCGCTGCCGCGGCATAAGCGGCATGCGGGAACAATCCTCTCTAGAGCCTGTTTCTCCGACGCGCGAGCGCGGTTCGCGTTATGTCGGCAGACGGTCCGTTATTTGCACACCGGATGGTGCTAACGGGCCTCGCGGTCGAAAGGAGGAGGCGTGCCACGTTTTCCGGGCGCCATCCTGTGGTTCGCGTCTTTTGCCCTGCTCGGGATTGCAGCGAGCGATGCAGCCCCGCCGGAGAATGCCGATCCGGCGCTGCATGGGTGGTTCGAATCATTGAAGCAGCCGGGGAGCGGTGTCTCGTGCTGCTCGATCGCCGATTGTCGGCCTGTCGAGTACCGCCTCGCGATCGACGGGTACGAAGCCTATCTCGATGCGAAATGGGTGCATGTTCCGGCCGACAAGGTGCTGCGCGGCACGTCGAACCCGATGGCGCGCGGCATTGTCTGCCGGTCGCCGATCAGCGGCACCATCCTGTGTTTTGTGCCCGCGAGCGAGACCTGATCACAGGACCCTAAGCCTCGGCAAAGCGGCTTCCCTTCCCCGATCAGCCGGGCCACACTGCCCTCTGCCATTCATCATCCAGGGAGGGACATATGGCCGATATCCGCCGCATCGACATCACGCAACCGCCGGGGCCGCGCATGAGCCGCTGTGTCGTGCGCGGCGATACGGTCTATCTGTGCGGGTTGACCGCCGGCGACACGAGCCAGGACATCAAGGGGCAGACGGCGCAGATCCTCGAGCGCATCGATCATTATCTGCGCGAGGCCGGCACCAGCAAATCGAACCTCTTGATCGCCAATCTGTGGATCAAGGACATGGCGCTGTTCCGCGACATGAATTCGGTGTGGAACGAGTGGGTCGACCCGCAGAACCCGCCGGCCCGCGCCTGCGTCCGCGCCGATCTCGCGCGGCCCGAGGTGCTGGTCGAAATCATGGTCACCGCCGCGAAATGACGGGCGGCGTCGCCGTCCGTCATCCCGGCCGAAGCGAAGCGAAGAGCCGGGATCGATCCGGCAGCTGCCGAACCTTGGCAATTTAGATCGCCGCGAGGGCGGAGCTTTGCCTTCAGTCATTCGAACGGCGGCTTAATGGATCCCGGCCTTCGCCGGGATCTATTTTAACTGCCACCGGTGTTCGCCAGCGCGCACTGGGTGAGATATCGGGAACACACCAATCAATGAACTTCTCAAACGAAAGCACATGGGCGGGACCGCTGGCGGGGCTCCGGGTCATCGACCTGACCCGCGTTCTGGCCGGGCCGTTCTGCACGCAGAGCCTCGGCGATCTCGGCGCCGAAGTGTTGAAGATCGAGCCGCCGGGGCTCGGCGACGAGACGCGGCATTTTCCGCCCTTTGTCGCGGGCGAGAGCCACTATTTTCTCGGCATCAACCGCAACAAGAAGAGCCTCGTCATCGACTTGCAGCAGCAAGCCGGCGCCGACATTCTGCGCCGGTTCGTCGCCGAGGCGGATATCCTCGTCGAGAATTACCGCCCCGGGGTCATGGAGCGGTTTGGGCTCGGCTACGAGAAGCTGGCGGCGATCAACCCGCGCCTCATCTACTGCGCGATCAGCGGCTTTGGCCTGGAGGGCCCGCTACGCGACAAGCCGTCTTTCGACATCGTGACGCAAGCCTTGTCGGGCGCGCTCAGCATCAATGGCGAGCGCGGCCATATGCCGGTGAAGCTCGGCATTCCACTGGGCGATATGGTCGGCGGCGTGTTCGGGCCGATGGCGATCCTCGCCGCGCTGCACGAGCGCACGCAAACCGGCCGCGGGCGGCTCATCGATATCAGCCTACACGACGGTCTTATCGGCATGCTCGGCTATTTCGCGCAGCTCGCTTTCATCACCGGCGAGGACCCGAAACCGATGGGGTCGAGCCACCCCAACATCGTGCCCTATGGCAGCTTTCCGGCGTCGGACGGCTCGATCATTATCGCCGTCTTGTCCGAGCGCTTTTGGGGCAAATTGTGCGAGGCGATCGAACGGCCGGGGCTCGCGAATGATCCGCGCTTTCTGACGCCGACCTTGCGCCGCGACAACCGCGACGAACTCGACCGGCTGATCGCGGACGTCACCGAAACGCGCACCGTCGCCGAATGGGAAAAGCGGCTCGCCGCGGCCGATGTGCCGCACGCGCCGGTGCTCGGCGTCGCCGCGGCACTGGCGCATCCGCATGCCAAGGCGCGGGGCATGGTCGTCGAAGCGGAGCATCCGGCGATCGGGTCGATGCGGGTTGTCGGCCGTCCGATCAAATTTCCTGGTGCGCCGCAGCGCCCGGTGACGCCGCCGCCAACCTTTGGACAACACACCGCCGAAGTGTTGCGCGACGAACTCGGCTACAGTGACGCGGACATCGCCGCGTTGCGCGAGAGCGGCGTCATCGACCGGAAGAAATAACGAGTCTCAGCCACTTTGACGCAGGCCTGTGATCCCGTTCGGCTCTCGATTACGAGGCCTGGGCTTTGCTCAGTCGCCGCCCAGGCAACGCATCTTTAAGGAAATCGTTGAAAGACCGCGCGAGGAGCGCGCGTCGAGCGCTCCAGAACTGTTCAGCCTTATCAATGCTCCAAAGGCGCCGATCATTGGGTACGCACTGACTGTCCAGAACCTTTTTCTCAAGTCGTCGTAGGTAAACCTCTGGTCCGGACAGTCCGATTGACTTGTTCACGTCGCTGGCTATGAAGGCGATGTTTGCGACGTTATCTGCTTCCAATCGAAGCTCTTTTGGGAACTGGGCGCGCGGCAAAATATGGTGGCGATCAACTGAATTCTGGAGAAGAACCTTTCCTCCGGTGAAGAAGTCCTGCACACCCCGATTCATGCAGGCGATATAGACCGCTAGGAGCCCACTCCTATCGTTCAGAGCACCCGCGAAGTCTTCGGGTATCGCCGCAAGTGAGGGGCGCGTCTGGCGAAGGTTCGCCAATAACGCCCGGATCGGATCCGTCGAGCGACACGCGCGTAGATCCTGCTCCAATGCCGTCTCACTGGCTCCACTGTAGCGATGCAGCAGGGCGGCGAGCGCCAACCATGCCACGAGCGCCCGCGCTTCACGTTCCCGCGGCGGCGTGGTGGCGCATAAGGCTATTAACGGAACCAGTAATGCGCCTGACCAAAGTATCTCCATATTGACCAGGCCGAGTTCGCTTCGAATGACGCCAATGGCTTTTTCGGTTGCTTGCTGCGTACGCTTCCACGCGCGACTGACCTCGTTTTGCTCCAGCTCATGCAGCGGCGTTCTGTTTCTCCCATCGGGTTTTGCAACAAATGCGCACGCTCTGAAGAGGTGCATGATGTTAAGTCGGGTGAAGCCCTGGCGTCGCACGTCTTCTAAAAACGGCACCACCTCATCAGCAATGAAGCCGGAATGATATGCGGCGACTTTGGCGCTTTCGATGTCCTCACCTTTAAGACGGACGCCCAGGGTGTTGATTCTCGTAAACGCATTCACTGCATCGTCAAAGCTGTGGTCGACCATCGTGACGAGCGGCACCTCGTAATCCAGGATGCTGCGGACCTTTTCGAACCTATTTTCGCGCTTGTCGGCATGCCGCCCGGACTCCAAGTTTCTTCTCAGTTGGCGGTAAAGAGTATCGTCCCACAACTCTGCGATGCGAAACCAGTTGCTGCGGTCGTTTCTGGTTGCAGCACTAGCCAGGCTGAACTGGTCATACTCAGGGTGAAATACTACGTCGATGCCCTCGTCGCCGTTCATCGTACGCGCCAGCGTGATAACCCGCTGCTGACCGTCGATAAGCCAACTCATCCTTGTGGCGCGCGCCGGCCGTGGGTTGTTTCTTCGCGCCCTCGCTTGCTCAGCGCTTTGCCAAAGCAAAAGAGAAGAAATTGGAAAACCTCTATAAAGCGAATCGATCAATTTTGGAGCCTTGCTCTTCTGCCAGACGTACTCCCGCTGAAACTCCGGTATCACGATGTGCCCTGAACGGTAGTCGGAAATGAGCTGTCTGACCTTAACTTGTTCGAGTTTCAGGCGAGGTTGAGGCACGAAAGTTCCCCCTTAAGTGCGCGTTTGTACGTCGATGTAGGCCTCAAGAGTTACTGGAAGGTTATTCTCCGAATAACCCTCGCTTTTTACTCGGCGGCTATCGCGGGCGCGTGGAACGGCGTCGGGGCGGCGCGCTCGGTCTGCGCCATCGGCGCAGGCCACCATTTGTCTTCCCATTCGGAGAAGAGACCGCGCATCTGCGGCAGCACTTTCTCGGCGAAGAGCTTGGTGTTGTACTTGGCCAGCTCCTTCCCCATGCTGCCGAATTGCAGCAGCATCATCAGGTGACCGACATTAAGGTCGGTCGCAACAGTGGTGAGTTGCTCGGCAACTTCATCGGGCGAGCCGATGATCACATAACCGCGCTCGACGATGTCTTCCATCTGCGTCGTCGCCCTCGCCTTCTGGCGCGCGTCGAGGCTCGCGGCGCGGCCGATCTGGCCTTGCACCCCGGCGCGCTGCGTCGCTTCGGTGATGTAGCCGGGCGGCATCGCCCAGCGCGGATCGACGCGCAGGCAGCGGCCGTAGAAATATTCCGCGGGCGCGCGGTAAAGCTCCATTGCTTGCTCGCGACTCTCCGCGACGCCGACGAATTGCAGGAAGCCCGCCCGGTAAGGGTTCATGTCCTTGCCGAGCCGCTTCATCTCCTCCCAGAAGCCGTGCATCGTGGCGCGGCCGTCCTTGAAGCCGAAATAAGAGAGATACGCGTAGACGTAGTCCATCTTCGCGCACCACTGCCAAGTCTCGACCGAGCCGCCGCCCGGGATCCATACCGGCGGATGCGGCCGCTGCACCGGGCGCGGCCAGATGTTGACATAGCGCTGCTGGTTGTAGCGGCCGTTAAAGGCGAAGCTGTTTTTCTCCTGCCAGGCGCGCATGACGAGATCGTGCGCTTCGAGATAGCGCTCACGCAGCATCGAGGGGTTCTGGCCGTAGGCGAAGCAGGTGTCCATAGGGGTACCGACCGGAAAACCCGCGATCAGCCGACCGCCGGAGATGCAATCGATCATCGCGAATTCTTCGGCGACGCGGGTGGGCGGGTTGTAGAGCGCCAAGGAATTGCCCATGACGCAAATCGCCGTGTCGGTCGTGCGGCGGGCGAGCGCGCTGGCGATCAGGTTGGGCGACGGCATTAAGCCGTAGCCGTTCGAATGGTGCTCGTTGACGCAGACGGCGTCGAAGCCGCATTCGGCGGCGAATTCCAATTCGTCCATGAAGTCGTTGTACATGTGGTGGGCGCGCCGCGGGTCGAACAGCGAGGAATGGATGTCGACCCAGACCGAGGGATGCTTCTCGCGGAAGTCGTCCGGGAGCTCGGTATAGGGCATCAGGTGAAACCACATCAGCTTCATGGCATTTCCTTCCAACCGGCGTTCAGCAGACGCTTGCGCGAAACGTGATCCCGGCCGGGCCGCGCGTCAACGCTCGGCGACAGCGTATCGGCGATCCGGCTTGTCCTCGCTGGACAACCCATAGTTGAGCCACCGCGGATCGTGTGCTGTATGTGTAGGCGATCTGCAGCTGAATTTCGCGGGCCGCGAAACACGCGTCGCCGCCAGTAATTTCATTACCGCGCCCCCTCCCAAAGATTTGACCAGTTTACCGTGTTTATTTGAGCAAACGACGTGTAATCGGCTATCTTGCCGGCCGGTGCTGTCCCGACGGGGCTGCGCCCAATCAAGCCAGTAAGCCGTTGACGGCGCCGCACTAGCGACGCCGGGAAACGAGTGAGCACTTACCAAGCGGAGTTCCCCCAAGTGCCCGATACGATCATGCCGCGGCCGAAGATCTTCCCGCCCGCTGTGGGAGACCATTGCTATCTGCGTCATGGCGATCGCTCGCTGATCGCACGCGTGTTTATGCCCCGCGGCGATACCGGCCCCTTTCCGTGCCTGATTGATCTGCATGGCGGTGGCTGGCAAGGCGGCGATCTCGAAGACCGCGCAGGGCTTGGCCGGTATGCCGGCCATATCGGCTGCGTCATTGTCTCGCTCAATTTCCGGCATGGCGCCGACGCCTATCCGAGCAGCCTCATCGATATCAATTACGGTATCCGCTGGGTCAAGGCGAATGCCGCGAGGTTCAAGATCGATACCGGGCGGATCGCCATAGGCGGCACTTCGACTGGCGGTCATTTAGCGATGCTGACAGCGATGCGGCCTCGCGAGCGGCGTTATTCGGCGATTCCGCTGCCGCCAGGCTCCCCCAGCGTCGATGCCAGCGTGCAGGCCGTCATCATGCACTGGCCGATCATCAATCCGCTGTCGCGCTACCGCGCTCTGCTTCTCGCAAACCGTCGCTTCCGCTTTGGCATCGAGTATTGGCAGACCGAAGCCAATGCGGCGGAAGGCAATCCGATGCTGATGCTAGAGCGGGGCGAGAAGGTCGAATTGCCGCGAGCAATTTGGCTCCAGGGACGGCCTGACCCGCTGCACGATTATCACGATCCCGACACGGATTTTCCGGGCACCGAGTCCGAGCGGTTTGCCAGCTACTACCGCCGGGCCGGCGGCGACATCGAGCTGGTCTATTTCGAGAGGGCAAACCGCGAGGCCAATGCGCTCTTTATGACACGCGAGTTCTTGCGGAAGGCCGTGGGCGCGTGCTGAGCCGAACGGAGCGGGTCTGCCGCTTCGGCCCCGCAAAATTCGCATTGGTCGGGGCATGCCGGGCGGGGTAGGCTGAACGCCGCAATTTCGCGAGGCGGCGCCGGCTCGCGGCGCCGCACCACCGAGGGAGGACGATCGACAATGCCGCAAATCACCAAGGAAGACATCTGCTATCTCAAGCATGGCGAGCGCCAGATCATGGCGCGCGTGTTCAAGCCCGAAGGGCCGGGCCCTTTCCCCGTCTATGTCGATCTGCATGGCGGCGCCTGGAACAATGGCGACCTCAATGACCGCACCGGGCTCGGCGAATATCTGGCGGAGCGCGGCGTTGTCATGGTGACCCTGAATTTCCGGCACGGGCCGGACGGCTATCCGACGACATTGCAGGACATCAATTACGGCGTCCGCTGGGTGAAGGCGCATGCCAAGGAGCTGAAAGCGAACCCGGAGCAGGTCGCGCTCGGCGGCGCGTCAAGCGGCGGCCATCTGGCAATGCTGGCGGCAATGCGGCCGAACGATCCACGCTATGCCGAGATCCCCGGACCGGCGGCGATCGACGCCAACGTTCAGGCGGTCATCATGCTGTGGCCGGTCATCAATCCGCTGTCGCGCTACCGCAATGCGATCCGCCGCTCGGCCGAGCCGAACCCGCCGGCTTTCGCGGTCGGCATGAAGGAAAAGCACGACATCTACTGGAAGACCGAGGCCGCAATGACCGAGGGCAACCCGACGATGATCCTCGAACGGGGCGAAAAGGTCGTCATGCCGCCGGCGATCTGGATCCAGGGGCGGCCCGACGAGACGCACGATTACCACGACCCCGAGGGCGGCTTCCCGGGAAACGAGCCGGAGCGCTTCGTCAGCAACTATCGGAAGGCCGGCGGTGAGATCGAGATCACCTATTTCGATAACGCCAAGCGCAACACCGAAGTGTCGCACCAGCCGGTGTACGAGTTCCTGCGGAAGCATCTGAAATAGGACGGGACCGGCGTTCCCGCCGGTTTGCTATTGCATGGAGGTCCGCTCTCCCCGCCTGCGGCGCCAGCGGGGAGAGGGTCGGTCAGGGAATATCGGCGCTTTTTGTTCGATCAATACAGTTTCGGATAAGCGATACACTCGGCAAAGCGGTCGCTCGACTTTTGTAAAGAGAGCCAAAAGAAAAGAACCGGCGCCGGCCAACGGACGGACACCCGGTCATCAGAATTCGATATCAAACCAGGGGGATTGACCATGAAACACCTGTATGTGCTCGGCGCTGTCCTGGGGCTCGCCGCCTGCGCCCAACAGACCGCCCCGCCGCCGGCCGCCATGGCGCCACCTCCCGCACCGCCGCCGATGGCCATGGCGCCCCCGCCCGGCCCGCCGCCGATGGTCGCTGCGATGGAGCCGCTCGATGGGGTTTATGTCGGCTCGCTGACCTTGCAGGCGGCAGGTCTTTCAGGCGACAGCCTCAACCGCTCGGGTTGTGTCTCCGGACGCGCTGCCAGCGCGGCGGTTCGGCGCGGCATCATCAATATCGAATACGCCAATTGGAAGCGGCACCGGCTGCATTATAAAGGCAAGGTCGACGCCAGCGGCGCGGTCACAGCCTATCACCGCAACAGCGACGGCAGCGCCTCGGTGCTGAACGGCCAGATCAGCAACGGCCAGCTGACCGGCGAGATGCAGCGCGGGCCGTGCAGTTACGCGCTGGCGCTGAACAAGCGGTAAGCGCCACAGCCCATATCAGGCGAACCCGCTATCGAAGGTGCGCCTGATCTGACCGGCATCCATGCCGCCCAGACCCATGCGGTCGAGGGTGCGCGCGGTTTGCGCGAAATCGCTGCCGGCAAGGATCACTGCGAGGCGGATCACGGCGTCGATCGCGGGCGTCGCGACGCCGGCGGCGGCACCGAGCGCGCGCATCGGCATCAGCCCGACCGGCACATCCTCGGCGACGTATTTGTGAGCCCAGGAAGCGGGGGTGCCGGTCGCCTGGTAGGGACCGTCGCTGTTTGTGGTGAGCAACTGGCAGGTTTCGGACAGATCGGCGCCGCGGACGCCGTAGACCTGCTCGAACCAGTCTTCCAATGCCGGGACCGAAGCGCCGTACGCCGCGGCTACGGCGATGCGCTCGGCGTTGATCGCCTGATAGAGGCGCGCGACCGACGGGGTCACGCCCTCGGCGTAGAATTTGTAGGCTTCGCCGCGATCGATCTTGCCGGCATTGGCGATGCAATTGGCGACGTGCAGCATTGCGTTGGCGTTCGTAAACCCGGTGTAAACGGCATTTGCTGCCGCAACCGCATGGGGGAACAGGGGCGACAATCGTGGAAACACCGCGCCGATGCGGTTGCCGGGAAAAGATGCGATCTGCAGCCAGCGCTTTTTGACGATCGGCTCGATGCGCGTCGGACCACGCCGCCAGCAGGAATAGGGATAATTGTCCATTTCGGCGATATCGGCTTGAGCGCGGCAGTCGGCGCGGTCGAGGGCGCGGCGCACGACGAGCGAGCCGCCGGTATTGCCCTGGATCAACAGGATGATCTGACCATCGCGCAGTAAGGGCGCGAGCGCGGCCGCGACGGTTTCCTGCGCGTTGCCGCCGGTCACGACGACGATGATGTCGGCGCCGTCGATAGCAGTGGCGAGATTGGTCGTTACATGCTCGACGGCGGCGAAGCCGCCATTAGGCCCGTCGACATCGATTCCGCCGCGCGCACGGACCTCGGCCAGGCGGCTGTCGTCGAGGTCGTGCAGGCGCAATTTGCAGCCGAGCATCCCGAGTTCGGCGGCGAGATAGATGCCGCCGATCCCCGCGCCGATGATCGCGACGGTCGCATTTGCCATTGACGTGTCCTCGCTGTTGCCGGCGGACGCCGGCCATGTTCCGCGTCAGTTCAGCCCGATCTCGCCGTCGATGACGTGCTCGAGCCCGATCTCGGGGATGCGCAAAATCATCTTCGGTTTGAGCACGGTCGTTTCGAACACGCGGCGGGCGGCGAGCGCGTTGCGCACAGCGAGCTCGATCTCCCGCTGCGATGTGACGCCGACGGTCTTCAGGAACTTTCGGATATCCATGTTGAAGCGGTCTTCGTTCATCGGTGCCTCCATGCAAGGGCGGCGAATGCAGCGGGCGTCCTATCTCTTCGGCTCGGCGGGCGGGACGCTGGCCGCGAAGCGGCGGCGCGTGACCGGTGCCTGGGGAATGTTCGAGACGTCGATTTCGGGCATCTCGATGTCAATGCTGCGGAGCACGGCATTGGCGAGTCGGTTGTAGTCGCGGAAATTCTGGCGCAGCCAGCCACGCCAATTCGGCATGCCGCCGCTGGCGTGCAACTCAAAGGCCGACTCGCGGCCATCGAGCGCCGAGGAGACATGATCCCAGGCCAATTGCAATAATGCGGAGCGCTGCTGCGCGGTCCAGCCGCCGCCCGCGAAGGATTCTTCGAGACCCGCGGCCAGTGCGGGGGCGGCGAGATCGCTGTCTGCGGGCGCCACGACGAGCGACGAACCCGGAATGATGCGCAGAATCTCCGAGATGCGCTGGCGCGCCTTGAACAAGGCGATGCCGCCAGCCGCGAGGTGACGGTGATCGGGAACGCAATACCCCGCCGCGGTGAATTCGGGGTCGCGCTCGGCGGCCGTGATGCAGGTGCGTACGGTCTGCACCTCGGAAATGATGTCGACAAGATAATCGACCGTCGGCTCGTGCTCCTTCAGCGCCATCGCATCGGTCAGCGCGAGCGCCAGACCTAGCGTGAATTCAGCTTTCGCAAGCCAGCCGTAGAGGTGGTGCCAGCGCAGCCAACGCGCGATTGGGTCGGGGTTCGGACCGACAAAGAACACGCGCTCCCAGGGCACAAAGACGTCGTCGAGCCACATCTGTCCGTCGAGCTCGTCATAGCGCAACGACAACGGCGCGATGAACGGGTTTGTCTCGCGGGTCGCCGGCTTGCGGCAGAGCACCGTCACGCCCTTGGCGCCGACCGGCACGATAAAGCCGGCGCGCTTGCCGTCAATGTCGATGCCGGACATGCCGCCGATATAGACATCCTCGGCATAGGCGGGGCTCGTATGCATGCCGAGGCGGCCGCGGATAACGACGCCGATATCGGTCTCGCGCACGAGCTTCAGCGCGACGCGGTCGGCGGGATCGGGCTGCAGCCGCTGACCAATAATCGGGGCGCCGCCGCAATAGGTGATGAAACGGCCGGTATGAGCGATCAGGTCGCGATAGGCGAGCGCGTTATCGATCTGCTCCGGCGGAAGATCCTGCGCCTGCAGCGTCGTCAGGATGCCGAGCGCGATCAGATTGCCGTAGGCCGGGTCGTGCGTGATGTTG
>JBKOVT010000357.1:0-25610 GCA_046724035.1 Pseudomonadota bacterium
GCATCTGGGTCGTCGCGAGCGGCGGCCGGCCGCGCCGCCGCGGTCCTTCGGGGGGCGTCATCGGCGGGCCTTCGCCGGAGGCGCGCCGCAAGACTTCGTCCTGCGAGACGCCGAGAAAGCTCGCGGTCTGCGCCGCTTCCAGCAGTTTCATCTGCCGCTCGCCCTTCAGCATGCGCGAGACAGCCGAGGGGGCGAGGCGCAGATGCCGCGCCAGATCGGCTTGGCTGAGCCCTGCGCGATCGAGCTGGGAAAGAAACCAGGCAGTGTCCATGTCGCAACCCCCGACAGCAATGATGCGCAATTGTCTCATTGACATTCGACTGAGAGACAATATATGGCTGTAATGCTGGAATAACAAGAGCTAGCCGCAAGGAGGGTGCCATGCGACCTGCCGACCCAGAGGATTCCGGCTGCGCCTTCCCGCTCGGCGCCGATGATGCGCCGATCCCGTGCGGGGCGCCGCGCCGGCCTCGATCGAGCTTTTGCCCCGAACATCATGCGCTCTGCCATGTGTCGCCGGGCAGCCGGAGCGAGCGGCGGGCTCTCGCCGAAGAGGAGGCCTTGGCCCGCGCCTTCGGCGGCCGCCTCGGCGTCGAGGCGCGCGAGCCGCCCGAAGCCCTGCTGCGCCGGCTCGACCGCATCACCGGCTCTTTTTTTGTCCGGAAAGTTCACGTTATGTTCCTAAAGGAGGAAATATGCCAAAGCGGATCGTGAAGCGTCCCGAGAAGAGAGAGCCCGATAACCAAGAGCAGAGCGGCGATCTTGGCCCGACCCCAGAGCGGCTGCAGCACGGCCCGGTCGAGGCCTCGGCGCGGGCCATTGCCGACAGCCTGGGCCGGCTGTCCCGGCCCTACCGCGCCGTCGATACGCTCCAGATCATGGAGCGCCGCGGCTCGATCACACCGGCGATGCGCCAGGCCGGCGAGGATTTCCGCGCCCGCTTCACCGTAGCGCAGCTCGATCCGCTGCGCGCCCTCGATACCGCGCATCTGCGCATCGCCGAGCTCGGCCCCAGCCCGGACCAGGCCGCGGCCGGCCCCCGCATCGAGGCGGCCCGCACGACGGTATGGCAGGCGATCCAGGCGGTCGGCGGCATCGGGTCCCCAGCCGGGTCGTGCCTGTGGCACGTGCTCGGTTGGCAGCGGAATTTGCGGCAATGGGCTTGGAGCAGGGCTGGAGCGGCCGCCGCGTCAGCCCGGAAGCCGCATCCGGCATCCTGATCGCCGCGTTGGGCGCGCTCGAATCGCACCGCATGCGATAATAAATTTGCGGTCAGTGCATTTTTAACTTGACAAAACCGGATTGATGTGGTACGACTCAGGCACACTGCACAATCCGGATTGAAGAGATGTCCGAGCCCCAAGGGCCTCGGCGGGACGGGCCGGCTCATGCCGGCCCGTTGCCGTTAGAGGAGGTCGCCGAGCGCGCCGCGCGCCTCGGCATCACACTGGACCGCGTGCTTCAGGCGCTTGCGTGGATCGCATTCGGCGACATCACGCGCGTCGTCAGTTGGGACACCGAGACGCTGACGATGACCGCCTCCGGCGATCTCGACGACGCCGACAAAGCCGCCGTCGCCGAGATTATCGCATCCGCGAAGGATCAGAAGATCTACCGCGTCAAGATGCACGACAAACCGTCGGCGCTCGCCTTGCTGCTCCGGTGGCTCGACAAGCTGGAGAAGCTGAAGGGCGAAGCGAGCAACGGCGAGCAGGACGACGATGACGGAGAGGACCCCCGCGAGTTCCTTATCCGCGAGCTTACTCGCATCCGAGCTCGACGAGCGGGAAATAGCGGAGCTCTGCCGGCCACTGACGAAGCCGAAAGCGCGGAGGCTCCGGTACCTATGGGAGTTTCAGGCGCGTCATAGCGGGCAAATCCCGCCTGAAGGGGATTGGCGCATCTGGCTGCTCCTCGCCGGCCGCGGCTTTGGCAAGACGCGCACCGGCGCCGAATTTGTCCGGGCGCAGATCGTCGCGAAACGCGCCCGCCGCATCGCGCTCGTCGCGCCGACCGCGCTCGATGCGCGCAGCATCATGGTCGAGGGCGAGAGCGGGCTTTTGTCGATCGGCCCGCCGCAGGAGCGGCCCGAATACGAGCCGTCGCTGCACCGGCTGACCTGACCTGGAAGAAATATGGTGCCGTCGCGACCCTGTTTTCGGCCGACGAGCCGAACCGTCTGCGCGGCCCGCAGCACGACCTCGCCTGGTGCGACGAGCTTGCCGCCTGGCGCTACCCCGCGGCGTGGGACATGCTGATGTTTGGATTGCGATTGACTGGTCCGGGGGGCAGCGATCCGCGCTGCGTCGTCACGACGACGCCGCGCCCGATCGGATTGATCCGCGAGCTCTTGGCCGAGCCGAGCGTCGCGGTGACCCGCGGCAGGACGGCCGATAATGAGGCGCACCTGGCGCCGGCTTTTCTGGCGCAGATCGTGCGCCGCTATGAGGGGACGCGGCTCGGCCGCCAGGAATTGGATGGCGAGTTGCTCGACGACATGCCGGGGGCGCTGTGGACGCATGCGCTGATCGATACCGCCCGCGTCACCGCGCACCCGGCTTTGGTGCGTGTCGTCGTCGCCATCGATCCGGCGGTGACATCGGGCGAGCACGCCGACGAAACCGGAATCATCGTCGCCGGCCGCGACGCCGAGGGGCACGGCTATGTGTTGGCGGACGAATCCGCGCATGGCGCGCCGATCGAATGGGCAAGGGCGGCGATCCGCGCCTACCATGCGCACCGCGCCGACCGCATCGTCGCCGAAGTGAACAATGGCGGCGAGATGGTCGAGGCGATGCTGCGCACCGTCGATCCGAATGTGCCGTTCGCCGCCTTGCAGGCCGCGCACGGCAAGGTAGCGCGCGCCGAGCCGGTCGCGGCGCTTTACGAGCAGGGCAGGGTGCATCACCTGGGCGCCTTCGCCATGCTCGAGGACCAGATGTGCGCTTTCAGTGCCGATTTTGACCGCGAGCGCGCCGGCTATTCGCCCGACCGGGTCGACGCGCTGGTCTGGGCCCTCGCCGAATTGTTTCTTCACCCGCTGCCCGGCAGCGCCATCTTCGAATTGATGCGCCAGCAGGCCGCCGCGCAACCGAAGGACTGAGTCATCCGCGCGCGCCAGCCCGCAGACATGGGGGAACCACGGACGGGCGCGAATACTCAAATCCTCGTCCCGGCGAAAGCCGGGACCCACTTTTCAGAGGGCACGAACAGTTGAACGGTGGATCCCGGTTTTCGCCGAGACGACGGAGTTAACCGTGACCTCCATCTCCGTGGTGAAAAGATTTTTCGCACTGGCTCACTGGTGAAATAAAGGAATCACGATGACGCTCCTCGTAAAGGACGCCAATACAAGCGTGCAGTCTCTCGCGACCGTCGCCGATGCGAGCGGCAATCTCGTCCCGGCGCACGCGCCCGCATCGACAAACGCGCAGGGCGTCGCCGCGCCGGTCGGGCCGCAAAACCCG
The DNA here is from genome assembly GCA_046724035.1 of Pseudomonadota bacterium. GTDB lineage: Bacteria > Pseudomonadota > Alphaproteobacteria > ATCC43930 > CGMCC-115725 > DATARH01. The sequence continues at coordinate 3,468 of JBKOVT010000357.1, forward strand.
CTGCCGGTCGTCAACACCGCCGGTAATGCGGCGAGCGACGGCAGCGGCACGCTGGCGGCCGGCGGCTCGGCGCAAACCTTGTTCGGCGGAAGCGTACCGGCGAACGGGTATCTCGTGCAGAACAATTCCTCGGCCGCGCTGTGGATTTCCGATACCGGCGCCGCATCGAATGGCGGCGCCTCGATCCAGCTCGCGCCGAATGGCGGGATCTTTATGACCCCGTCCGGCTACAAGCCCGCCGGCGCGGTCAGCCTTCACGGCGGCACGACCGGCCAGGCCTTCGCCGCCCGGCGCTGGTAGCCGTTCCGCGCGCAGTGCCGGTATCGGTAATTCGTGAATCGGGAGCCAGGTGTCAGGAGACAGGAATGAGGATCGCCTCTGTCACAATCAGTGCCGTCACCCTGCTCGCTGCCATCTGGCTCCCGACCCCCGCGCTCGCGCAATCGCCCGGCAATTTCTCGACCCTCTCGACGACCGGCACCGCCACCCTCAATGGCGATGTGTTGATGTGCTCCGGCCATCCCTGGCTCGATGTGCGCTGCCCCGGCAATGCCGGCGGCGCGCTCGGCGACGGCACACACGACGACACCGCCGCGATCCAGGCCGCGATCAACACCGGCGTCGCCAACAACTGGCCGGTATACATCCCGTCCGGCACCTACAAGATCACGTCGCGGATCGCGGTCGATTACGCCGGCCAGAGCGGCAAGGGCTTCCGCCTGATTTCCGAGGGCGCGACGTTGGACGGGCGCACGATCGTCTCGGGCGACGTCCTGCGCGTGCAATGCAGCGACGGGACGTCTTCGAGCCCTGCCAATTGCTTCTATTTCCGCGCCGAGGGCACGCTGTTCGTCAACGCCTCGACACCGGATTACGCCGTCCGCATCGGCAAGCCCGATTTCTCCGACGCGCACAATTCGATCAAGCTCGACCACCTCGTCGTCAACAACGCCTCGACCGCATCCGCCGCCGGCGCGTTGCAGCTCAATTACGTCCTCGACAGCGATATCTTCGCGATCGCCGACTCGGCCGGCGGCGCCACCGGTCTCGCGCTCGAGCAGGTGCAGTTCTCGCGCATCTCGGGCGCCGGCACCGCCGCGGGCACCGGCGGCACGGCGCTCCTCCTCGAAAACGGCTTCAACTTCGCCAACACGGTCTTTGCCTTCGACATGGAAGCCTCGCCCACCTGTCTCGGCATCACCTTTCCGCATGACGGGCAGAACAGTTTTGTGTCGCCCTATTTCGCCTGCGCGACCGCGGTCAACGCGACCGCCTCGAACCGCAACGTCCTGATCAACCCGACCTATGCCGGTTCGGTCGTCAATCGCGGCCCGCAGTCGACCGGCATTCAGATCGTCGGTACCGGCAACCGCGAGCAGTGGCAGTTCCCCTCGGCCGCGAGCTACGCGGCCGCCGGTATCGACGACAAAACCGTTTTGTCATCCTTCAACGCGCCGGGCGCTTCGCTCGCGGTGACCTTGCCCGCGCCCGCCGCGGTCGGCGCCGGCTGGTCGATGGGGTTTGCGACCGATAACGGCAAGGGGCTCACCGTCGCCGTGCCCTCCGGCAACATCCTCTCGGGCGGCAAGGCGCTCTCCTCGGTGACACTCGGCCCGGGCAATTACGAGTTTGTCGAGCTGCAATCCGACGGCAACAATTTCCGCATCGTGTCCGGCACGCGCAACACGCTCGCGACAAACGGCATGCAGAGCCGCGACTGGCCCGGCAATTGGCTCTACCCCTCGACCCCGGGCTACGCCGCCGCGCTCGGCGATAACGGTAATGTCTTGTCGAGCTACAACACGGCGTCCAGCCTTACCGTCACCTTGCCCTCGACGGCAAATCTGCCCTCTGGCTGGTCGATCGGCCTCGCGACCGATCAGGGAAAGCCGCTCTCGGTGCAGGTCAACGCGACCGCCGGCGGCCACATCCTCTACCCGCTCGCCAACGCCGCCGCGCAGACGACGCTGAGCCTCGCCGGCAATCTCTACGAATACGTCACGTTGCAATACGATGGCACCGGCAATTTCCGCGTCGAGCAGGTGACGCCGGCGACGGCGCAGCAATTGGGCCTTGCCGGGATCGGCGGCATCACACGTTGGGTCTTTCCAAGCGTCAGCGCTTACAGCGCCGCCGTCATCGACAACGGCAGCGCGATCTCGGCCTTCAACTCGCCGCTCGCTTTTCTGACCGTCACCCTGCCATCGGTCAATGCGATCAATCCGGGATGGACCCTCGCGATCACCAACGACAACGGCAAGACCGCCGCGCTGCAAGTGAATGCGACGAATGGCGGCCACATCCTGTTTCCGGGCAGCGGCGCCGCGGCCGGCTCTTTGCAGCTCGCTTCCGGCAATTACGAATTGGCGCTCGTGCAGTTCGACGGCTCGAATTTTCGCGTGCTGCAGGTGAGCCCGGTCAGCGCCGCCGCTATCGGTCTCAGCGGCGCGACGTGCCTCGCGCGCTGGAATTTTCCATCGGTCAGCACCTATGCCGCCGGCCCCGCGGATTGCGGTTTGACCCTGTCGAATTACAACACGCCGATCGCGAGCCTGACCGTCACCCTGCCCCCGACGACTGCGATCGCGGCGGGCTGGTCGATGTCCTTTGCCAGCGATAACGGCAAGAGCCTGACCGTGCAGGTCAACGCCACCTCGGGCGGCCAGATCCTGTTGCCCGGCACCAGAGGCGCGCAATCCGCGCTGACCTTGTTTCATCAGAATTACGAGCTCGTGACCTTGCAGTTCGACGGCTCGAATTTCCGGATCGCCTCCATCTCGCCGGCGACCGCCACAGCCAACGGCATGTTCCCGGCGATCGGCACGCCCGCGACCAGCTCGGCCGCGTGCCAGACCGGCCAGCTCCAGTTCGACCCGAACTACCTCTACGCCTGCACCGCGCCCAACACCTGGAAACGGACCGCCCTGTCCAGTTTCTAGGGTGTTATGGGCTTGCACCAAAGGCCGGTTGGTGCATCCATTGCCTGGCAGACAAGCCCGAGATGCCCGATGTCCGGAAGAGGAACACACTATCGGTCGCCGCTGATTTTGCAGTTAGTGAAGAACAGCGAAGACCAGCAGGCCGATGATGCTGAACAAAATTCCGAGCAACCTGGCCATCGTCTGCAGCTCGTCACACGGCAACCAACGAAAGACGTTGACTTCGGGCCGGTCAGGGAATGGGTTGGGGTGTTCTTCCAAGTTTTTTGGCTGGCCGTGTTTTCCGGCAGTTGTTTGTTGGTATGGGTATTTGTCTTGAAGCTGGCCGGCTTCTAACGAGGTAAAGCGGCCGCGCAGCGGCCAAAAGAGATAACGCTTCATCGCAGAGGACGCAGAGGATGCGCGAAGGCGTATCAGCCGCACCGCCGTCTTCGCGTCCTCTGTGTAGCCTCTGCGTCCTCCGCGTTAAAGCGTTCGCTTCTTGCGCGCCGAATGGCGCGCGTTTCTCGCTGTCTCGCCGCCTCGTTGTGAACCACTTACATCAGGAGCATCGACATATGCCCGATGGCGGCAAACGCACGCCTCTCGCGCTCTCGTACAGCTGGGGGCAATCGGCATTAGAGGCAGAGTTCGCCGCCACGTTCCAGCCGGATGCCGGCATCTTCTCGCCCGGGACGCCGCTTGCGCCGCCGCAACCTGAGCGCACGCGCCTCTGGGATTTCCCGTCGGCGTCAACACGATCACGACGCCGCGCGCCTATGAGCCCGTCTCCTTCACCGAATTGCGCGCGCTCGCCGATGCGCATGATTTGACCCGCCTCGCGATCGAAACCCGCAAGGATCAGATCGAGAAGCTCGATTGGGCGATCAAATCACGCGACGCAAAGCGCCCCACCGCCGATGCGCATTCTCGCGCGCGGCGCCTCGCGCAATTCTGGCGCCGCCCGGATGGCGAGCGCCCGTTTGCGACCTGGCTACGCGCGCTCCTCGAGGATCTTCTCGTGCTCGACGCGCCGGCCCTCGAAATCCGCCGCAACCGCGCCGGCGAATTGATCGGCCTCGATGTCGTCGACGGCGCGACGATCAAATTGCTGATCGACGACACCGGCCGCCGCCCGCGTCCGCCGGCGCCCGCCTATGAGCAGATGATCCACGGCCTCCCCTGGCGTCTCCTGACATCCGACGAGCTCCTCTATTTCCCGCGCAACCCGCGCCCGCACAAGCTCTACGGTCTGTCACCGGTCGAGCAGATCGTCATGACGGTCAACATCGCATTGCGCCGCCAGGCGATGCAGCTGCACCACTTCACCGAGGGCAATGTCCCGCCCGGCCTCCTCAACGCGCCCGAGGGCTGGAATGTCGAGCAGATCCGGCAATTCCAGGAATGGTTCGATTCGGTGCTCGCCGGCAACACCGCGGCGCGCTCGCGCTTGGTCTGGGGTCCGTCCGGCACGAAATACCAGCCCTTCAAGGAAGCGCCCTACAAGGACGAGTTCGACGAATGGCTCGCGCGCATCGTGTGCTTTGCGTTCTCCTTGCCGCCGACGCCGTTCATCCATCAGATGAACCGTGCCACCGCCGAACAGGCGCAGGAAGCCGCGCTCGCCGAGGGCCTGGCGCCCTTGATGGGCTGGGTGAAGCGGCTCGCCGACCATGTGATCCAGGACCGCATGGGCCACGCCGATCTCGAATTCGCCTGGGTCGATCTGCGTCCGGCCGACCCCGCCGAGCAGGCGGCGATGCTCGACATCTATCTGCGCAACGGCGTTTACACCGTCAACGAGGCGCGCGACATCCTCGGCATGGATGCGATCGCCGGCGGCGACAGGCCGGGTGAGGGCGTGTCGAATGGACCGGTAGCATCTCGCCCGCGATAGATCCCGGCGCAGGCCGGGATCCATTTGTCAGCCTCTCGAGTGCGGCTCAATGGATCCCGGCCTTCGCCGGGATCTAAGTAAGGACGAGCCGCTCGGGTTGTCGGCCGCAGGAACTTCAAACACGGAGACACGGCGGTTACGCAGAAGGAATTGTCATTGCGGGCGCGTCGACGGCGGGCTCGCAATGACAGCGCTCATTCACTCCGTGTTCTCCGTACCTCCGTGGCAAAATTTTTCGTCTCGCTGTCTCGTTGTGAAGCGACTGTTCCGACACTGAGCTGACCAAAGGAAACATCGCATGACGCGTTTATCGCGCCGCCTTCGGGCGGCGTTTTTTATGGCCGCTTTGCTGCTCGGGCCGGCGGGATCTGCCGATGCCGCGCAAATCGAGGTGCCGGCTTATCGCGCGCTTGGCGCCGCCGAAACGATGGCCTCGCCCGCCCAGAGCGGCAGCGATTACAGCGCCAACGCGCCCTCGCTCACGGGCCTCTCCTTGCTCGCGACGATCCCCGCCGCGACGCAGCCGCGCCTCGGCTATCTGATCCAGGCGCAATGCGCCGCCGGCCTGACCATCGCGCTCGACGATGCGGCGGGCGCGCTCGCGCCGACCCTCGTCGTGCTCGCGGGCCCATCGACCAATGGCGGGCAAGGCGGCTCCTTGTCGATGGCCGGCATGCCGCATACCGGCCGCATCCGTATCTATTCGAGCTCTTCTTCGTGTCAGATGGCCGCGAGGGTCTGGTGATGACAACCGTCCGTCTCCTCGCTCTGCTCTGTGCGCTGCTCGCATTGTCGTTGCCGTTGCCGGCGCGCGCCGATGTCGGCTTGCCGCCGGCGATGTCGCGCGATGCCGCCAACGCGACTCTGCCGGCCGCGCGCAATAATCTCGGGCTCGTGCCTGGCGCGGCGAGCGGCGTCATGCCGTCGTCGATCGCGATTGCCGGCAGCCCGACCGGCTACGCGGTCGGCGAGGTCGTCACTCTCACTTGCGCCGGCTGCAGCTTTACGACCAACCCGGTTGTCGTCGTCTCGGCGGTGTCGAGTGGCGTCCCGACTGCGATGCAGCTCCGGGTTCCCGGCGCGATCACTCAGGCGCCATCGGCGAGCCTGACCTTTACGCAATCCTCGAGCACGGGCGCCGGCGCCGGCCTCCAGGTCACCGGCACGCTCGGGGTCATCGCCGCCGACATCTCGGTCGCTTCCCTGAACACCGCCGGAGCCGGCAACGGCAATATGATCCTCGGCGCCGAGACGCCGCTGTCCACGCTGTACGGCGCGGAAAACACCTTCCTCGGCGACCGCGCCGGCGGCCATTTCGACACCTCCTCGACCGCCAATACGGCTGTCGGCCACAATGCGGGCGGCATTGCCGGCGCCGGCACCGTCGTCGGATCGTTCAATTCGTTTTTTGGTGACGATGCCGGCCGCAACATCGCGGGCACGCCGAGCAGCAATACCGGGATCGGCACGAACGCCTTGCGGGTCGTCGCCGCCAATAACAACACCGCGCTCGGCAGCGGCACCGGCATCGCCGTTTCGAGCGGCACGAACAACGCGCTTCTCGGCCGCAACGCCGCCGCCGTGCTGGCGACCGGCGCGAAGAACACGATTGTCGGCGACAGCGTCGCCTCGACGACACTGGTCGGCGGCGGCAGCAATATCCTGATCGGCTATGACAGCAATGTCGATACGCCGGGCGCGAACACGACCGACATGCTGCAAATCCAGCGGTCGATCGCCGGGACGCTAACGAATGCCGCCAACAACAACAACCCGTCGCTCTGCGCGGTCGGGATGCCCTGCGTGCTTGGCGTGTTGCGCTCGGCCAATTTCAACGTCACGACCGATCAATCCATCGCGATCCGGCCGCTGACCAGCAGCAATGTCGGGTTTATCGCCGGGGCGACCAAATACATCGTCACCGACATTTATGTGATGAACTGCTCGGCCTCTCTGACGACGGCCAAGGGCGGGTTCTACACCGGCGCCGGCAAGACCGGCACGATCATCGGCGCGACGACAACCGCCTTCACGAATTGCACCGGCGCGACGACGATGCAGCGCCTGTCGGGGCTCACAAACGAGGACAGCAACACCTTTACCGCCGCGAGCCTCATCCTGTCCTTGACCACGGCCCAGGGCGTCGCGGCAACCGGCGATGTCTACATCATGGGCTACCCGATCAACTAGCCGATGACCGCGCGCCCCGCGCGCAATCAATCAGGTACCGCAAAGGACACAAAGAATACGCCAAGGAACGCGAAGGCGCTTGAGCCGCTCTGATGGCATGGCGTCCTCTGCACATCCATCGCGCCCTTTGCGTTAAAGCGTTCTCTTTCTTCATCGGAGTGAGTGATGCGGTTTTATTGGCCGATCCAAAAGCTCGATCACGAGCAGCACATGGTATGGGGCTACGCCTCGACCGAGGCGGAGGACGAGCAGGGCGAGGTGATCCGCCGCGACGCGCTCGCCGCCGCGCTCGAGGATTACATGCGCTTTGCCAATATCCGCGAGATGCACCAGCCCTCCGCGGTCGGCATCGCCGCGGAGGCTGCGATCGACGACAAGGGGCTCTATCTCGGCGCCCGCATTGTCGATGACGACGCCTGGCGCAAGGTCGTCGCCGGCGTCTACAAGGGCTTCTCGATTGGCGGCCATGTCACCGCGCGCGATCCCACCGACCGCAACATCGTCATCGGTCTCGCGCTGAGCGAGATCTCGGTTGTCGACCGCCCGGCCAACCCCGAGGCGGTGTTCGATTGCTGGAAGCGCGCCGCCGTCGATCCGCCCGAATCTTCGATAACCCCGTGCCCGGACAAGCCCGGCCACGGGGAACGGGGTGACGAGCAGCTGGGGGCAAGCCGGAGCGACGCCGGCGCGCCGGGCAGGCTGCGCGCGCTGCTCGCCGAGCTCTGCGAGCTGCTCGACTCGTTCTCCTCGGAAAACACCGACGCAATCGCCGCGCTCGCTCTCTCCGGCAGCTTGCGTAAATCGCGTCCTGCCGAAACCGCCGAGCTGAGCACGACCGTCGCCAAGCTTGCCCACGACATCCTGCCGCGCCTCGACGCGCTGCAGCGCCGCGTCGAGGACATCGCACAAACATCCTTGCCGCCCCTGACCGTCGCCCGCGGCTTCTCCGCAATCGCCAAGCACGAAGACGGCGCCGCCGCCTTCGTCGCACCCGACGACATTGTCGCGGCGCTTTCCCGCATGAGTGACGAGGAGCGCACCCTAGCCCTCATCAAGGCAGCCCGCGCCACCCCGCTTATGCGCCGATAACACCATCCCCGTGGCCGGGCTTGTCCCGGCCATCCACGTCTTGAAGTCGTGGGTGCCCGGCGCAGAGGCCGGGCACGGGGGAGTGTTAGCCGCAAAGTTCCAGCATCCGGTGCGCGCAGCGCGCAACCAAAACAGCGTCGTCTTTTCAGCCCGGCTCCAAGCCGGGCTTTTTTATTCCAGCAGAAGGACCAACCGATGAACCCGACCCAGGACACCTTGGATCTCGTCAAAGGCGCGCTCGCGACCCCCGACGATCGCATCACAAAAACCATATCGGCCTCGACCGGCCTCGTCGCCTTCGATCTGCAGATGCCGGCGAAAAATCTCTACCCGTTTGTGACGCCGCTCAGAAATTCGATCCCGCGCATCGGCGGCGGCACCGGCACGGCGACGAATTGGCGTCAGGTGACGGCGCTCCTCGGTTCCGGCTTCGATGCGATGGGCTGGGTTCCGGAGGGCCAGCGCTCGGGCCAGATGTCGTACACGACCGCGTCCAAATCCGCGTCCTTTGTGACGATCGGCGAAGAGGATGCGGCGACCTACGAGGCGATCAGCGCCGGCCGCCATTTCGAGGACATCCAGGCGCGCATGACCTTCCGCCTGTTGCAGAAGATGATGCTGAAGGAGGAGATGGCGATCCTCGGCGGCAACGCGTCCCTGCAGCTCGGGACGCCGGCGACGCCGTCCTTGTCGGCCTCCGGCTCCGGCGCGAGTTTGCCGGCCGCGACCTATTCGGTCATCGCCGTCGCGCTGACCTTGGAGGGTTACCAGAATTCATCGCTCGCCGCCGGCGTCGCGACGACCAAAACGATCACCGGCGCCGACGGCAAGACTTATGTCCTCTCCGGCGGCTCCTCCAACAAGAGCGCCAATGCGACGCAGGCGGTCACACTCGGGCAGACGCTCTTCGCCAGCGTCACCGCATTGCAAGGCGCGGTCGCCTATGCCTGGTATGTCGGCGCCGCCGGCGCCGAAACCTTGCAGGCGATCACGACGATCAACAGCGCCAGCTTCGCGGCGCCGCTTGCCGGCGGGCAGCAGGCCGCGACCGCCGTCACCGCCGACAATTCGGCAAACCCAAACTACGCCTATGACGGCCTCTTGACCGCGGCGCTCAAATCCGGCTCCAACGCCTATGTCAAGACGATGGCGACCGGCACCGCCGGCACCGGCACGGCGCTCACCTCGTCCGGGCGCGGCTCGGTCACCGAGATCGACGACATGTTCCAGCAGATGTGGAACCTCTACCAGGTGTCGCCGACTGTCCTTTACGTCAATGTGCAGGAGCTGAAGAACATCACCGCCAAGGTGTTGTCGAACGCGTCCGGTCCGCTCCTCAAATACGAGGTTTCGACCGACGGCAACCCCTACGATCTCGCCGCCGCGGGCGCGGTGTCGTTCTATTTCAACCCGTTCACGTTGAATGGCGGCCTCAAAATCCCGGTACGCATCCATCCGCGCGTCCCGCCCGGCACGATCATCGGCTTTGCCGAAAATCTGCCGGTCCAGTACCAGTCGAACGAGGTGCCGAATGTCGCCGAGGTGAAGACGCGGCAGGATTATTACCAGATCGACTGGCCGGTCGTGACGCGCCAGCGCCAGGTCGGCGTCTATGCCGAAGAGGTGCTGGCGATTTACGCGCCCTTCGCGATGGGCGTCATCACCAACATCGCCAACGGCTAGTTCCTAGGCTCGCTTCGCTCGCGCGCTCGCGCTGCACGCTCTCGGCACGAGCCCAAACTCGGCGTCCCGGCGACAGCCGGGACCCATTCTTCGGAGGCACGAACGGCTGAACAGTGGATCCCGGCTTTCGCCGGGACGCCGGCTTGTTGTTTGCGTCCTTCATGAAACCCTTTGTGTCCTTCGTGGTGTCTTTTTAGGAGCAGCTTTCGATGGCCTATGGGGATCTGACAACGCTCTCGGATGTAAAGGCCTGGCTGCAGACCGGCGCAAACCCGTTCCCGGCGACCGACGATGCGCTCCTCGCGCGGCTCGTCACCGCCGCCAGCGAGTTCATCCAGAACTGGCTCGGCCGCCCGATCGCCTCCGCCGATTGGCTCGAGGTGCGCGACGGCACCGGCGGCCAGTTCCTCGCCTTCGCCAACATCCCGGTCACCGCGATGTTGTCGCTCTCGATCGACGGGCTCGCAATCCCGCCGGCGTCGACCCCGGAGGATATTGGCGCTACCGGCTTTGGCGCGGGCTACACCTTCACCCCGACCGAGTTGGCATTGCGCGGCTATGTGTTCACCCGCCGGCCGCAGAACGTCGTCATCACCTACACCGCCGGCTACACGACCACGCCGCCCGACATCGCGCAGGCCTGCATCGAGCTGGTCGCACGGCATTATCGCGAGCGCACCCGCATCGGCGAAGTCTCGAAGGCGCTCGGCACCGGCGAGACCGTCACCTTCTCGCAGAAAGACATGAGCGACTCTGTGAAAACCCTCCTGTCCCAATACCGCGCCGTCATGCCCGCGGGCTTTGCGCGCCGCCTCGCGCCGACCGCCACCGACCCAGCCTTGCTCGGAGCCGCCCTGTGATCACCCCGACGTTTGACACACGTGGTCTCGCCGCGCGCCTCGACGCCTTAATGGCCGCGTTGCAGGCGGCCGCTGCACGCGAACTATCGCCTCGCCTGGCGCGCCGTCACAACTCACCACGAAGGACAAGACGGTTGCGCGAAGCACACCAAGGCTTCCGCGCCGTACATCACAGAACCCCGTGGCCGGACTTGTTCCGGCCACCCACGTCTTGACTTTCAGTTTGAACGAAAGACGTGGGTGCCCGGCACGGAGGCCGGGCACGGGGCGATTTGGCAGAGCTGTAAATGGGAAGGGGATGACATCGAATGATCGCCCGCGAGCCGATCTATGCCGCATTGTTCGATCTCGCCGCGGGCGCCGCCGGTTTTGTCACGGCCGAGCGCCGCCTGCGCCATTGGTCCGATGTCGCGCCGGCCGAGCAGCCCGCTCTGTTCATGACGCAGAAATCGGAGATCGCTGCCGTCCAGACTCTCGGCGCGCCGACCGTCTGGACCCTCAATGTCGAGCTCTACCTCTACGCCCATTCGAGCGACCCGCATCTGTCGCCCGCGACGGTGCTCAACCCGCTCGTCGATGCGGTCGAGGCGGCGCTCGCCCCGGCCGCCACGACGGGACTGCAGCATCTCGGCCTTCCGTCGATGGTTCAGCACGCCACGATCGCCGGCAAGATCGAGACCGAGGAGGGCGTCCTCGGCGACCAGGCGATCGCGATCATCCCGGTCGAAATCCTCTGCCTTTAATCGCAACCGTGAATGCTCAAGGAGCGAAGCATGGACAACGACGATGCGAGCATCGCGAACTCGCCCGAACGCGATGACATCGACGCTCTGATCGAGCGCTGGTGGGCGGCGCACTTCTCGGGGTCGCCGGTGGCGCAAGTCACGCAAGCCTGGAACCACGCCTTGGCCGCCAAGGAAGAATTGAAGCGCCTCCTGCAAAACGTCACGAGCGCCACTGCAAAAGAATAAGCCCAAACGATACGCGTCCCGGCGCACGCCGGGACCCACCCTTCCGCCGCTCACGCCTCTGACAAGCGGATCCCGGCCATCGCCGGAACACCCTTTTTCTGCGCGCGGGGCGGCGCCCGATCCGCGGCTCTGATTTTCATTTCTGACCTCTGGAGGATCACATGCAACTCGCCTTCGGCGCCGGCGCGCTTTGGGGCAACCGCACCGATGTCACCGGCGGCGGCATCGGCCCCGACCAGTTCGGCATTCTGCAGGACGTGCAGATCGATTTCGACTGGACCACCAAGGAGCTGTGGGGCCAGTTCCAGTTTCCGGTCGACATCGCGCGCGGGCAAGGCAAGATCGCCGGCAAGGCGAAATTCGCGCGCATCTTCGGCGCGATCTATGGCGATCTGTTCTTCGGCCAAACACCCGCCGCGGGTCAGTTGACCGTTGCCGAAAACGAGGCCGCGACCGTCCCGGCCACGACGCCCTTTACGGTCGCCGTCGCGAACGCCGCGAGCTTCGCCGACGATCTCGGCGTCTATTACGCCAATGGCAACAATGCGGGCGGCCGCTTCACCCGTGTCGCGACGCCCGCCGCGGCCGGCCAGTATTCGGTGAACAGCGCGACCGGCATCTACACCTTCGCCGCTGCCGATGCGAACGCCGCGCTCGCGATCAGCTATGTCTACACGGTCAACGGGGCTGGCAAGAAACTGGTGCTGACGAATCAGTTTATGGGCTATACGCCGACCTTCAAGGCGACCTTCTACACGACCAAGACGACCGGCGGCGCCGCCTCCGGGCTCGCGCTCGTCTTGAACGCCTGCACCGCCTCCAAGCTGTCATTGCCGACCAAAACCGACGATTACGAAATTCAGGAATTCGACTTCAGCGCCTTCGCCGATGCCACCGGCACGATCGGTAGCCTCAGCTCCGCCGAGTGATTCTGCACGATGCACAGTAAAGGCGATGAGGGCTGAAGCGGGGTGATCCTCCCCCGCAACGCGGGGGAGGGGGACCATGCGAAGCATGGTGGAGGGGGCGCGTTCGATTTGCCCCCTCCGGCTCGCTCCGCTCGCCACCTCCTCCGCGAACGGGGGAGGAGCCCGCTTACCCGGGCGACATCCTACAGGGCTCGCGCCTTTGCGTTCCTTCGCGCCCTTTGCGTCACCTTCTCTTTTACGTGAGGCATCAATGACCGACACGATACGGCTCGGCGGCCGCGACTTCACCTTGCGCGCGCCGACCCTCGGGCAGTTGCGTCACCTGCTCGATGCGCTCGATGCGATGGCGGGCGCCTCGGGCGGCGCCCTGATTGACGCCGCGGCGCGTCTTGTCGCCGCCGGGCTCGCCGCCGCGCATCCCGAGCTTACGGCCGACACCGTGCTCGATCTCGAGGCGAGCCTTGCCGAATTGAACGCCGCGGTCGCGGCAATCCTCGACTGCGCCGGGCTCTCGCCGAAGGAGTCGCCGCTGGGGGAAGCCGAGCCCCGGGTCACGCCCGGGGAAATGAGGACGGGGGCGCCAGACATGATGACGCCTGCGCCCAGCTCGGCGCTCTCTATGGCGCACTCGCCACCGGCTGCGGCTACAGCTACCGCGTCATTGACGAGATGACCCTCGCCGAGGCCGGCGAGATCTTTCGCTATTGGGAGGACAACCCGCCGCCGCATCTGTTGTTGCAAGCGGTCGCGCGCCTCCTCGGCTGGCAGCCCCCGGTATCGTCGACCGCAAATTCCTCGGCGCAAGCCGCGCCGGCGGCCGCGCTCGCTGCTGTCGCCGCGATGCCGCCGCCCGGTCTCGCGGTCATGCCGGCGACCCAAATCGCGATGCCGCCGCCGACATTCGATCTCGAAACCCTGCGCGCCCGCAACGACGCCCGCGCCGCCGGCTGTGACGCATTGCCGGCGGCTGGCGCGCCGGCATAATCGCGTCGGGCATAATCCTGTATGTTGACCGAAAGGGGAGGGGACGATGCGCTGGCTGACGATGTGCTTCGTCGTCGCGCTGGCGGTTGCCGCGAGCGCGCGCACATTCGCGCAACAGCCCGGGACTGACGCTGCGCAAGGGCCGGGCTGCCTCGGCCAAAAGGTCGAGGCCTGCGTGCAATCGCTGCGCGCCTCGATGCAGCTCGATGAGGGCCGCCTCGCTTCCGCGTTGTCGCGCCGTCACATGACCGACGTCAACGGCCGGCCGTTCGGCGCCGGCCTCGTCAACATCAGCGGCCGCATCCCCGGCCGCACGCAAACGCAGGTGATGCTCTTGCGCCTCGCCGCGGACGACACGGTGGCGAGCGTCGAAGCAAGCCTTCTCGGCGATCTGATCCCGGCGCGCGCGGCAGAAGCCTATGATCAGAGCGGCGTCTACGACATCGTCGCGCGCATCCTCGGGCGGCGCTGCCCCGGCCTCGAGCGGCTCGCGCTCTACCGCTTTATCGAGAATGCGATGAAGCCGCGCATCAAGATGGAGCGGCGCGATCTGTCGGCCGGCCTTCTCGGGCGTCACCGGCTGACCGCGCGCGCCGCCGATGTCCCGTGGTGCGGCGCGCATTTCACCTACACGACCTTTGTCGAATGGACCGGCGCCAACAACATGGAATCCGGCCGCAACCCCGCCGGCTACTGGTCGATCGAAGTGAAATAACCCCGCTCGATCTGCGTAAAACGGCTTCACCGGAGAGGGCACGGAGAATGCGGGACTAAGCCCCTCTCCCGCATTGCGGGAGAGGGAGGGACCCATCGCGCAGCGATGGGAGGGTGAGGGTGTTTGCGGCAGGACATACCCTCACCCGGCTCACCCTTCGGGCTCGCCACCCTCTCCCGCGATGCGGGAGAGGGGCTGTTCGCGATAGGACGCGATGGCATCTCTCAGCGGGTGAAGCGCCTTCGCGTCCTTCGCGTTAGGCCGTTTTCTTTTTCTCACTGCCTCACTGCCTTTGTGGTGAATTTTCCTCTTGAGGTGACGCGTGGCCGACGACGTGCAGATCAAATTCGGCGCCGATATCGGCGGCGCGCTCAGTGCGCTGGCGTCGCTCAAATCGGCCGTTGCGGGCGCTGTCGCGCCGGTCGTGCAATTAAAGACCGCCTTTGCCGAGGCCGAGGCGGCGATCCAGCATGCCGGCGCGGCCGGGCTCGCAATCTTCAAATCCGAGATGCAGGAGCTCGTCGCTTCGCGCGCCCTCAGCCTGCGCCAGGCGCTCGGCTTCGACATCGACTACACCGCGCGGCAAAGCGAGGAGGAGCGCGCCCGGCTCGAGCAGGTGCTGGCGAATGACGCGGCGGGGCTCGCCGACAAGACCGAGACCTTCCGCCGCCTGATCGATCTCTCGAACCGCTATTCGGTCGAGGTCGCGCGCGACCAGGCGCGCCTTGCCGAAGCGGCGCGGCACGAGGCCGACCGCCTCGCACTGCCCTACCGCCAGGCCTTTAACGAGATCGGCGCCGGCTGGCGCAACGCCGTCAAAGCCCTCATCGAGGGCACCCAGAGCTTTGGCTCGGCCGCGACCGAGATTCTGCGCTCGATCGAGCGCGGCATCGTCGACATGCTCGGCACGACCGTCTCGAAATTCGCCGCGGGCCCGCTCGCGGGGCTTCTCGGTCAGCCCGCGCCGGGCATCGGCGAGGGCGTCGGCGACGTTCTCGGCAACACGCTGTCGCGCTCGATTTTCGGTGCGCCCGGCCAGCTCGGCGGCGGTCTCTTCGGGTTTCTCGGCGGTCTGTTCGCCTTCGCGCAGGGCGGCATCGTGCCGTCGGCGGCGGGCGGCTGGGTGTTGCCGAATTTCGCCGGCATGACGCCGGCATTGTTGCATGCGCGCGAGATGGTGTTGCCGGCCTCGATCAGCGACGGGCTGCAGAACCTGATCGCCGGCGGCGCAAGCAGTTCGTCCAGCGATCTGCACCTGCATTTTCACGGGCCGTCGGACGGCCCCGCGGTCGAGCGCTGGTTCACCGGCCTCCTCGCGCGCAATCCCGGCGCGGTCCGCAACCTCCTCCGCTCCAACACCCTCACCCCGAGGACGTTGTGACATTCACTAGAGCCCCGTGCCCGGCCTTGTGCCGGGTACCCACGTCTTCGCCTCAGCAGCTCCGGCGCCTTCGTGTCCTTTGCGTACCCATTGCGCCCTTCGCGCCACCTAGCGACTCACTGTCTCACCGTCTCATTGTGAACAAATCACCATGACCGCGATCTTTCCGTCATTGCCCGGCATGGGCTGGTCGGTCGTGAAATCGCCGCGCTTTGCGACCC
This sequence comes from Pseudomonadota bacterium, assembly GCA_046724035.1. Taxonomy (GTDB): domain Bacteria; phylum Pseudomonadota; class Alphaproteobacteria; order ATCC43930; family CGMCC-115725; genus DATARH01. Next base: position 19,306 of record JBKOVT010000357.1, read on the forward strand.
GCATCCAGCGCGCCGTCAACGGCCGTGAATTGCGCGCGCTCGATCAGCCCTATCCGCTGTGGAATTGGACCCTGACCTATCCGCTGTTGCGCGACCGCAACGACATGCGCGCCCCGCTCCCGGCCGCTGGCGGTTTCGGCATCGGCTACGATGAGCTCCGGATCCTCGCCGGCTTCTTTCTGCAGCAGCAGGGCGCGTTGCAGCCCTTTTTGTTTGACGATCCGACCGACAACATCGCGGCCGCCCAGCCGCTCGGCACCGGCGACAGCAGCCGCACGGTTTTTCAGCTCCTCCGCAATATGGGCGGTTTCGCCGAGCCGATCACCGCGCCCAATTCCGTGTCGGCGGTCTATTTCGACGGGATCCTGCAATCCGCCGCGAATTACACGGTCGATGCCGCGACCGGTTTTGTTACTTTTGCAACGCCGCCGCCCGCGGGCCAGCTTGTCACCGCCGATTTCACCTATTAGTTCCGCGTCCGGTTTGCCGACGACACCGCCGAATTCGAGAATTTCATGCTCCAGCTCTGGCAGGCTCGCCAGATCAAGCTCCAATCCGTCTTGTTGTGAGCGCGCCTTGGCTCCTCCCCTGCAAAGCGGGGAGGGGGACCATGCGAAGCATGGTGGAGGGGGCGCGCGCTCGATCTAAAGACTCTTCTTTTTTTGGTGAGCTTCATGCGACCGTGTTCCGCCGCGCTCGCCGCCTATCTCGCGGCGAGCGACACCTTTATAGTCACCGATCTCTACACCTTTGCGCTCGCGACCGGTGAGGTGTTGCGCTATTCCGGCTGGACGAGCCCGCTGCAGATCCCCGGCACGCTCTTCCCCGCCGGCAGCCTCAATTACAACGCGCTCGATTACACCGGTTTCGCGCTCGGGCCGCGCTTTGGCCGCTCGAAGGTCACGACGCGGATCGGCGTCGCGCCAACCGAGCTCGACATCGAGATCTTCGTCGGTGCATCCGATACGACGGCCGACACGATCGGCACGCTGTCCTTCGCCGATGCGGTCCGGCTCGGCCTATTCGACGGCGCGACAGTCGAGCTCGACCGCCTGTTCGCGCCGCCCGCGCCGGACGCAAGCGGCGGCCTCGACACTTCATTGGGCGCGCTCGTCTGGTTTTACGGCCGCGTCGCCGAATGCGATGCCGGCCGCTCGTCGATCCATATCAAGGTCAAGTCGCTGATGAATTTGCTCGCGACGCAGCAGATGCCGCGCCGTCTTTATCAGGCGGCTTGCACGCATGTCTTTGGCGATGCGATGTGCGGGTTCGACCGCGATTCCTTCGCGCAGACCGCATCGGCGCTCGCCGGCTCGACGCAATCGGAGATCCACACCGCGCTCTCGCCGAGCCCCGCGACCCTCTTCGACCAAGGCACGATGACCGGGCTCAGCGGCGCCAATACTGGCCTGACGCGCACGATCCGCCAGGTCATCGGCGGCGTTGCCTACCCGCTGAAGGCGTGGCTTTACCCGGTGGCGGTCGGCGACACGTTTCGGTTTCTGCCGGGCTGCGACCACACCGTCGCGGCCTGCCAGAGCACCTTCGACAACCTCGCGCATTACGGCGGCTTCCCCTACATCCCGCCCCCCGAGACGGCCGTGTAAGAGCGCATCGCGGTCTTACACCGCGCCCCGGCGAAAGCCGAGGCCGCCCATCAGACGCGCGAACGGCCGCCACATAGATCCCGGCGCAGGCCGGGACCCATCGATTCGCCTCTCGAACCACCGAAAGATGGATCCCGGCCTTCGTCGGGATCTAATTTGTTGGAGCATCGTAAATGTTGTGCTCAGCCGGTGACGAAGCCGCCAACCTGATACACCTCGGAGAGACGCACGGCATTGAAGCGAGCGCTTCTCTCTGTGATCTCCGTGTCTCCGTGGTGAGGGAAGCGGAATCGTGGATCGGGACGCCGTTTCACCATGCCGCGCGCATCAAGGGCGCCGGTGTCGATTGCCTGATGCTATTGGCCGAGATTCACGAGCGCGCCGGCATCATCCCGCACATTGATCCGCCTTTCTATGTGCCGGATTGGCATTTGCATCGCGACGCCGAGCGCTATCTCGAAGGTCTCGCCTGCCACGCAAGCGAGATCACCGGCCCACCGTTGCCGGGCGACATCGCATTGTTCCGTTTTGGCCGCACCTATTCGCACGGCGCAATCGTCACCCGGTGGCCACGCGTTGTGCACGCTTATTGGTCGATCGGCGTTGTCTACGGCGACGCGACCTTGCACCCGCTGGCCGGCCGCCCCGTCCGCTTCTTTTCACCATTCCCTTGACGCGCGCCGCGCAGCGAATCACTTCTTACTGGTGACATCGAATGTCCGACATCCCCACCGGCAAAGGCGGCGGGCCGAGCCCGTTTGTCAACGCCTTTGATCACCCGCAGCTCAATTCGCTCCGCTACAATGTTTCGCAAGCCGGGAGCCCTGTTCACCTCGTTTACGGAACAACGCGCGTCACGGTAAATTTGCTCGAATTCTGGGGCTTCACCGGCAGCGCCGGCGGCAAGGGTGGAAAGGGGCTCGGCAATTCCGGCGGCAAGAAAGGCTCGAACCAGCAATTCTCTGTCAATGTCGCCTTTGGTCTGTGCCAAGGGCCGGTGTCCTTCACCGATGGCATCGCGGCCCCGTTGCGCATCTGGGCCAATGGCGGCGTCGCGACCGGGCTCGCCGCGGTGGGCCTCAACGGTTACGCCGGCAATGACGGCCAGGCCGCCGATCCGGTCTTTGCTTCCTCCGATACCAACACGCCGGTCGTCGCCTATTCCGGCACCGCTTATGTCACCGGCACGCCCTTGCAGCTCGGCGCGTCGCCGGCCTTGCCGAACCTCTCCTTCGAGATTTACGGAATCATGGCCGGCACCGCGGGTCCGAATTTCCCGTACGATGCGCGCCCCGACGACATCGTCACCGATCTGTTGACCAACCCGCGTTACGGCGCCGGCTTTCCCGCGATCAATCTCGACACAAGCGGCAGCCTCGCCGATTGGGGCCTCTACTGCCAGGCGGCGCAGCTCGCGATGTCGCTGTTGCTCGACAAGCAGCAGCCCGCGGCGCGCTGGCTCGAAGAAATCGCGCTCCTGACCGGCTCGGCCGTGGTGTGGTCCGGCAACACGCTGAAGATCATCCCTTACGGCGACCAGCCCTTGAGCGCCAACGGGGCGTCATGGTCGCCCAACCTCGCCTGGCAATACAGTCTCGGCGATGGCGATTTCCTGAGCTGGGGCGGTGGCGACGGCGCGACCGACCCGGTATTGCTCATGCGCAGCGATGCGGCACAGGCGACAAACTGGCTGTCGCTCGAATACATGGATGCGGCGAACGGCTACAACCCGCAGATTGTCGCTGCCTTCGACCAGGGGCTCATCGATCAATACGGGCTCCGGAGCGAGCCGCCGGTGCAGGCGCATGAATTCACCAACCCGGCCAGCGCCGCCATCGCCGCGCAGCTTCTGTTGCAGCGCCGCGCCTATATCCGCAACAGCTACAAATTCAAGCTCGGCTGGCGCTACGCGCTGTTGGAGCCGATGGACATCGTGCTGCTGACCGACGCGGCGCTCGGTCTCGCCGGCAAAGCCGTGCGCATCACCGCGATCGAGGAGGACGACAATGGCGAGCTCACGATCACCGCCGACGAAATCCCCGAACTGACTCCGTAATCTCAGACCGCGAAGCGGCCAAAAAATCTCACGCCAGAGGGCGCCGCTCTCAAAGCCGGGACGCCGGCAAATAGCAAGCGCCATCGGCTCCTTCGCGTGTCCTTTGCGGTAACTAAGGTGAATAAATGCCCGGCCTCATCTCGCCGATCGGGATCGGCACCGCGCTGGCCTATCCAAAGCAGGCTACCGCCGGCGCCCCGCTCGACCCGCTCGTCTCGCCCGGCGACACCAACCCGCCGATCCTGTTCGAGCCGCCGCCTGGCCTCACCGCCGGCGATCTCGAGGCCTGGATCATCGCGACGGGTGGCGCGCAGTGGGGCGGCTGTCAGGTATGGATCTCGCTCGACGGCTCCACCTACGCCTATGCCGGCACGATCTATCGCGGCGGCCGCCAAGGAATCCTCACCGCCGCATTGCCGAGCCACGCCGATCCCGATACATCGAACACGCTGTCGGTCGATCTGTCACAAAGCCAGGGCCAGCTCCTCTCCGGCTCCCTGGCCGATGCGGACGCCTTTGTCACCTTGATTTACTGCGACGGTGAACTCGCCGCCTTCGAGACCGCAACCCTCACCAGCGCGTTTCACTACGATCTCGCCTATTTGCGCCGCGGCGTTTACGGCACGCCGGTAGCCGCGCATTCCGCGGGCGCGAGCTTTGCGCGCTTTGGGCCAAACGATCCCTCGCTGTTCAAATACATCTACCCCGCGAGCTTTATCGGCCAGACGATCCACGTCAAATTGCCGTCGTTCAACATCTTCGGGCAGGCATTGCAGGGGCTCGCGGGCTTGACCCCGACCAGCTACAGCCTGACCGGCGACGGTGCGATCCAAGGCCCGGCCTATGTATCGGGCTCATGGCCCGGCAGCCCCGCCGCCTCGCAGATTGTCGAGCGCCATATCTTCGCGACGGCGGTGACATTTCCCGCCGGGCTCGCCGGCAGCTACGCCGCCAGCGGCATCGCCGCGACCGCGGCAGCCAGCTTCACGATCGCAAAAAACGGCAGCGCGATCGGCACGATGCAATTCGCCGCGGGCGTGCCCTCGGCGAGCTTCGCGATGACCTCCGCGACGACATTCGCGCCGGGCGACGTGCTCACGATCGCTGCGCCCGCGAGTCCCGACGCGACCTTAGCCAACCTCGCCTGGACCCTCGCCGGCACCCTTTAGCGATCAATCACCACAGAGACGCAGAGAGCCTTCGCGTCCCGGCGAAAGCCGGGATCCACTGTTCAGCCGCGCCTGCCTCTGATGAGTAGGTCCCGGCTTTCGCCGGGACGCGATAAAGAAACCTCTGTGTCCCCTGTGTCTTTGTGGTGAAGCACCGTCTCGCTGTCTCACCGTCTCATTGTGGAATGAGTCATCCAATGACCTCCGAACACTTCAGCATGCTGCATCCGCATTTCACCCCCGATATCACATTGGGCCACCTCGTGCAGGCCGTCGTCGTCATCGCGACAGTCGGCGGCGGTGTCCTCGGCGGCTATCTGAGCCTGCGATCGGATCTCGAATTGCAGCGGGCCGAATTCCGCGTCGCGCTGGCCGGCCACGAAGCGCGCCTCACTGTCACCGAGCGCCTCATCGAGGAGCGCCGCACCGACGACCGCCAGTTTCAGGCCGAGATGCGTGCTTCCTTGGACCGCGTCATGCAGGCGATCGGCGATCTGAAGGCCGGCCTCGTCCGCAAGCAGGACCGCAAATGATGATGGATTTCACCGGAGCGGCGACACCGCTCTCCGACGCGGATGTCGTCGCCCAAGCGGCCTCCCTCGCTGTCGAGCCGGCCGCGCTCTGGGCGGTCTGCGATGTCGAGAGCGCCGGCGGCGGCTTTCTGCCCGACAAGCGCCCGAAGATTCTCTTCGAGGCGCATGTCTTCGGGAAATTGACGCAGCACCGCTGGGATGGCTCGCACCCCGAGATCAGCGCACCCCGTTGGAACCGGGCGCTTTACGGACCCGCCGGCGCACACCAATACGATCGCCTTGCGCGGGCATTGGCGCTCGACGAGGTTGCGGCATTGGAAGCGGCGAGCTGGGGTCTCTTTCAGATCCTCGGCAGCAATCACGCGCTATGCGGCTTTGCGGCGGTGCAGGATTACATCGCGGCGATGTGCCGCTCCGAGGCCGATCACCTTGCTGCCTTTGGTGAATTCTGTCGCCGCGGCGGTCTCGACCGCTATCTGCGTGCCTGCGACTGGACGCGCTTCGCGCTCGCCTATAACGGCCCGGCCGAAGCCGACAACGATTATGACGCAAAGCTCGCCGAAGCCTACGCCGCCCGCAGTGAGCGATGAGGCGGTGAAAAATGGCGCGGTTCGCGCGGAACGCACGGCAACGTCACCACGGAGCCAATTCTCGCTGCCTCAACGCCTCACTCGCGAATTCACCACCTGATACCTGACACCTGATCCCCGACACCCGATCCCCGAAAGCCGCCGCGAGGCGGCTTTTTTGCTGTCCCACCGAAAGGACTTCCGATGCAATTCCCGATGCGCTTTCTCGGCTATCTCCTCGCGCGCTTTAGCGAGCCGTCCTCCTATGCCGGGCTCGGCGCCGTCCTGGCGCTGCTCGGTGTGCATTTCTCGGCCAGCCTCACCGGGCAGATCGCGCAATCTCTCGCCGCGCTCTGCGCTCTGGCGGCATT